>NZ_BDBY01000118.1 GCF_001613225.1 Nocardia pseudovaccinii NBRC 100343 | reverse complement strand
CCGGTCTGGTGCTGTGGATCCGTCGGGTGCGCGGACGCCGCGGCCGCAACTCCGCAGCCTGGCTGCTGGCACCGGACGGTTCCCAAAAGGGTCGCGGTCGTTCGATGAATTGGCATGGGGCCGTTGGTATTTGGATCATGCCGGTGATCCTGCTGCTGTCGGCGACCGGGATGACCTGGTCGACCTATGCCGGTGAGAGCATTACCGAACTGCGCGAGCGGCTCAGTTGGACCACACCTGCCGTGAGCACCGCACTGCCGGGTGCGGCCACGCAGGAACACGCCGGTGGCGAGCACCACGGCGGCGGCCACACGCCCGCGCCGGTCGATGTCCCGACCCGGATCGCACAGCTCGACGGGGTTTATGCGGCGGCCCGCGCCAATGGCGTCACCCAGGGGTCCGAGATCGCGATTCCGGCCGAACCCGGCGCCGCATTCGCGGTGAAGGAACGGCGCATGCCGGGCACCTACACCGTCGATGCCGTCGCCGTGGACGGCGCGACCGGCGCGGTCACCGACAAGCTCGCCTATGCCGACTGGCCGATCATGGCCAAGCTCACCAACTGGGGCATCCAGTTCCACATGGGCTTGATGTTCGGGCTGCTCAACCAGTTGCTGCTGCTCGCAGTGATGATCGGGCTGATCGTCGTGCTCGTGCTCGGCTACCTGATGTGGTGGAAGCGTCGGCCGACCCGCGGTGCCGCGCGGTTCCCCATCGGACGGCCACCACGTCGCGGCGCATTGCGCCGGACCTCGCCGTGGCTGGCGGTACCCATCGTGGCGGCCGCCCTGGTTGTCGGCTGGTTCGTGCCGCTGGTCGGGCTGAGCCTGCTCGCCTTCCTAGCCGTCGACATCATCGTCGGACTAATGGCGGGCAAGCGCGCCACGGCCTAGTTCCGCGGGATTGTTCCCGCACACCGATGCACGTGCCGCACCCGTCATCGCGCCGCCATGCCATGCGCGGCGCGGGCGAAAGCGCGCGGGACGCAGCAACTGCCGGGGCGTGAGGGGCTCCGGCAGTTACCAATTCGACCTACCGGACGTCAGAGGTACGGCCGTTGTACCGCCATGCCTCGAACAGACAGGATTCACCAATCTCATGAAGATCAATAAGTTCGCCCTGGCCGCCGCGTTCATGACGACCGCGGTGGGGATCGCCGCCGGTGCGAGCTCCGCCGAACCGATCGAGGCCGCCGAACCGATCAACTTCACCGCCCAGGCCACCGACACCCAGTCGATCATCACCACCGATTCCGGTTCGCTGGTCGTCGAGGACGGCGCGCTGAAGATCAAGGCCGCCAACGGAACAACCGTCGCTGGCACGCCGCTCACCTTCCGCGTCGACGAATTCGAATTTCCGGTTGCAGCCGAAATCGCCGATAACACAGCAACTCTCACGCCGCAGCTCGACATCGCGCGCGCGACCTACAAGCCGGTCGCACTGCCGTACGAGGACAAGGCGCCCTGGAAGACCGAATACGATCGCGAACAGGCCGCCTGGTCCCGCATGACCAGCACCATCGGCATGGGCGCCACCATCGGCACCCTGGTCGGCGGTATCGGCGGCGGCGCCGTCGGCTGCTTACTCGGCGGTATTGCCGGTGCGACGGTCGCCTCGGCCACCATCGTCGGCCTATTCGGTCCGTTCATTCCGGCCGCCGCCGTCGGCTGCCTGGGCGGCATCGTCGCCATCGGCGCATTGGGCGTACTCGCAGGCCAGATCCTCGTGACCGCCCCGGTCGCCATCGGCGCCTCCATCCAGTACCTCACCACTGTCAACCAGCCCTTCACCCCACCCGCCAAATAACCAACAGCACTGCCGCACAACGAAATACGAGCGCCCCACCCGATCGCGGGCGGGGCGCTCGTCTTGTCCGGACATGGACTGCCCGGACGCAGATCGTCGCGGTCATGCGGATCGCGGAACACGGGCGTCGGCGATCATCCGAATACGTGCCACAGGATCGTTGCCGCATGTTCGCTGAGGTTCCGAGTTCTGGCCGATCCTGGGTGGATTCGGTGGTGGCCTGTGTATCTGTCGGTGGTGTGCGGCATCATCTGTGCACGCAGCCATCCACGAATACCGCTCGGAGTTCACCATGCCGTCCCCACGAACGAAACCACAGCCGTTGTCGGACACTGAGATTCAGCAGATCGCCACGGACATCGCCGGTGGCCGCCCGCCGATGGTGTGGTTCACCGCGGCCGCGGTGGGCGTGCCGGAGGGACGGTCCGGCAAGGTGGTCGAGATCGGTGATCGATCCGAAAGCGACTTCCTGCGGGTCAAGCCGACCGGATCGAAGGATGTACTGTCCTTTTCTCCGACCGAAGTCACGTTGACCAAGCCGCCACGGGATAAGGCGGCAACCACAAGCTCTGCCCAGCCGAAGTCGACAACCAGGAAGGAATCCACTGTGACCCAGCCGTCGACCTTGACGAGCACCGCGACACCGGCCCCCCGGCCGTCCCCGAGCCCGACCCCGCCCGCCCCGGCGCCGAAACCCGTTGCCGCCACAACGGAACCGGCCAAACCCGCGACACCCGCGGCCACCGCGAAGCCCGCGGCGAAGGCGACGACCGCCGCGCGGAGCAAGGCGAAGGCGCCGGAGGTCACGGTGACGCTCACCGGTACCGCGGATGGCGAATGGTCGGTCGATGTGGTCAGCGGCAAGAAGAAGTCCGTGCGCGGTCTGCCGGTGACCAGCTCCGCGGTGGCGCAGGCGGCCAAGGTGCTGCATCCGGAGGTGGCCGAGGTGGTTGCCGGAATCCTGGAGGCGGCCCGGGTGGTCCAGGAGTCCAAGGTGCAGCAGTTACAGGCCGAGTTGGAGGAAGCGCGGCGACTGCTCGACGAACTGTCGGACTAGACCGCGGTGCTGGCGGATTTACCGTTGGCGTTCTGGGAGCGGCCGCTCGGGCGCCAGATCCGGCGTCCCGAGTCGGCGGTGTTGTGCCGCGGTTCCGCACCGTGGCGCAGATCGTCGTGGAAGGCGTAGCCGAGCGAGTACTCCTTCGCGTGGTACATCGCCGAATCCGCGTCCCGGATGAGGTCGTAGATGGTGTCGTCGGAGCTGCGCGGACTGCCGCAGGCCAGGCCGACACTCGCGGTGATCGGAATTTCGCCCGCGCTCAGCTCGAACGGCCGAACGAAGGCGCCGAGTAGTCGCTCCGCGAGCATGGCGGCCTCCTGCCGATCCAGCGATGCGAGCACCACGAATTCGTCGCCGCCGTAGCGGGCCACCACATCGTCGCGCCGGATGATGTGCTGGATCCGGGATGCCGCGTTCGCGATCAGCTCGTCGCCGACCGCATGGCCGTAGCTGTCATTGACCATCTTGAAACCGTCGAGATCGATGAACAGCAGACACAGCGGCTGCTCGATCCAATGCTCCTGATTGCGATTCAGCGCGCGCAGCAGCGCGGACCGGTTCAGCAGGCCGGTGAGCATGTCGTGATCGGCCTGGTACTGCGCACGCCGTTCACTGCGCGCACTGCGGACAATCGCGCGCTCGCTACGCACCAGCACGCCGATGAGCAGCAGCGCGCACAGTGACGAGACAACCACCCGATTGAGGGTGTCCAGACTGGAGCCGACCACCGGAATCAGCGAGGCCACGATCAACGCGACGGCGATGACGCTGGCCCGCTGCCGCGAGTGGTGCGGGTGGATGTGCCGTGGCGCACCGAGACTCGCCATGGTCGGATGCAGCGCGGCGACACCGACGATCGGATAGGCCACCAGCAGCGGCACCAGCAGCAACTCGTGCACGACGGGTGCGCGACCGACGGCGTCGAGGCTGTACCCGAAATCGCCGATCAGTACGGCGATCAACCCGACGTGCAGCAGACGCAGCGAGGTCTCCGAACGGGTCGCGGTCGCCATCGAATGCGCGACCAGGGTCAGCAGCAGGGCGTCGAGCACCGGATAGGTCGCGGCCACCACAGTGTTCGCCGTGGTGTCGTGCGACTGCAGGATCGGTGAGATCAGAAAAGTCCACGAGGCCAGCAGTGCGCCGAGTCCGATGAGCGCCGAGTCGAGCAGCAGATCGTAGTTGGGCCGGGCCTGGCGCGGGTGCAACCACAGCGCCCCGGCCACCCCGGTGCCGAAATAGCCTGCGAGAGTGAACAGGTCGTCGGCCGGGTGCAGCGCGTGGCCGTCCACCTCGCGGATGGCCGTACCCACCGCGAACAGCACGGCCGAGGCCGAGAGGAGATACCAGGGCACCGGCCGCTCGGGACGATATCGCCGCAGGCCGATAAAGATCATGGTGAGCGCGCCGAGCACCACGGCAGCCATGGTAAGCAGCGACAACGGCCGGACGTCGATGCAGAGCAGCACCGCGAGACCGATTGCTGTCAGCGCGAAAATTACTGTGCACCACCGCATTACGAGGCGGTGCCGAACGATGGTCGGCTGCTCTTCGCGGACGGTCATCAGCCCCCCTTGGTCGCTCCATCCCCAGTGAACCGCGCCGCGTAGTAGGTCTGTGAATCCTCCACCGCGACTTCGACGTTCGCCTCTTGCTCATCGAGCACCGCTCGAATGCTGTCGGCGAAGGAAAACCGAGTGTTGTTATACGAGCAGATGTCCCAACCGACCGCCGCGCGCTCGGCCACCAATACCTGGACAACTGATTTGATCATGGCATGAAACGCCGCCCCTTGTCGGGCACTTGGCGCAACAAGGGTGAAACCCGCATAGTAGATCGCATCGCGCGCCGCATGCTCGGGATAACGGGCGGCGAAATACTCCGGACTGATCCACGGGACGGTCTCGAGATGTTTGGTCAAAGTCGTCACGCCGATGGGGTCGCCGGTCGCGGTGCGCGCGACGTGTTTTGCGACCCGCGGGTCGATCATCTCCTCGCGGAATTCCGATCGATGCAGGACCTGCCTGGCAATGGCCTTGGTACGCAAGGGTCCGAAGGCCTCTTCGTACAGCAGGTGGAACATGTCGATCCGGTCGTCCGGAATGGTCGATTCGATCGTTACTTTCAGCCCAGGCAGCCCACCCGTCGCCCGGCCACCACACCCCATGGAATCGCTGCGCGATGCTGTCATCGTCGACCCCACGGTGTCGTGTGGTACGCCGCGAGCACCAGCGCGCAAGTCGGCGTGCCATCGGAGCGTGCCTCGGTGGTGCAGAGTTGAATCGGGCCGAAGCGTTGCGGCCGGTTGCGGGTCATATCGGTTAAACTCGCGCGAATCAGCGTCGCGACCTGCGCGGCCGTCTCCGCCTCGTGCTCGACGAAAAGTCCGGCGCCGGAACCGTCGTCGCGCAGCACCCAGCCGATGCCCGCGCCCGCGCGTTCGCCCGCCGCATTCGCATGCTGCGCGGCGTAGACACAGTAGAGCCGATCACCCCAGGGAATCGGCTTGCGGACGCGAACGTTTCGGACCAGAACGGCGCGCGGTGGAATGACCGATGACAGGCGGATCAAGTTGGCATCACCTACTCCCAGGTCACGCAGTGCCGCATCGAAGGCCGACATAGCCGTCGGGCCGACCCCCGTCGCCGCGCCGATCTCGATCGTCAGTGGAGCTCCGGAGTCACGCTGATCGCCGCGGTCCGGCCTGCCCATGGGCGGGAGTAGTCGATCGATCCACTGCAGCCCGAGCAGGCCGCCGCGTGGGGTTGTCTGAATCATAATGCCCTCCCATAACCATCGGCCGGGTTTTTTAGGCCGGTATTGCGTCAAAACCGACTGTGCGTCAAGACGATCGATCACGCATCCGAGCGGGGTGAAAGACGTGCTCCGGAGGCGTGTCTCGTAGGGTGTGGTGCCCAGGGTCGCTGGGATGACATGCGTGGGCACTGGCAATGCGACGAAGCGAGGAATTCGTGCCGAAGTGGGTGGCGCCGGGGCGGGTCAACATCATCGGTGAACACACCGACTACAACGACGGTTTCGTGCTGCCCATCGCATTGCCGCTGGTAGTCGAGTGTCGGGCGGAAGCGCGAACCGACGGCCGGGTCCGGGTGGTCTCGCGACAGCGGCCGGGTGAGACGGTGCTGGTCGCGGTGAGCGAGCTTGCCGCCGAACGGGATCGGGTGCCCGGATGGTCGCGGTATCCGCTGGGCGTTGTGTCCGAATTCGCCCGGCGCGGTTATGCGCGCGACGGCATCGACCTGGAGTTGGACGGTGCGGTGCCGATCGGCGCCGGATTGTCGTCCTCGGCGGCGCTGTCGTGCGCGGTTGCGGTCGCGCTGCGAGATCTGTTCGCGCCCACCGTCACCGATCGGGAGTTGATCGACCTGGCCCGCGCCGCCGAGAACGACTACGCCGGGGTGCCGACCGGACTGCTCGATCAGTCCGCTTCGATTCTGTGCACGGCGGGGCATGCGTTGTTCCTGGATGTGCGGCGATTGGTCGCGCACGACGGTGTCGCGCACGAACAGATTCCGTTCGATCTCGATCGATTCGGGCTGGAGCTGTTGGTGATCGATACCGGACAGCCGCACGCGCTGATCGATGGTGGTTACGCGCGGCGGCGCGCCCAATGCGAGGCGGCCGCCGCGGCACTCGGCGTTCCCGCGCTGCGTGATATCGAATCGGTGGCCGCCGTGGACCGCATCGGCGATGCGGTACTGCGGCGACGGGCCCGACACGTGGTGACCGAGAATGCGCGAGTGCTCACGATTGCCGAAAAGTTGCGAGGTGGTGCGGGTCCGCGCGAGATCGGGCCGATCCTGACCGCGGCGCACGAGTCGCTGCGCGATGATTTCGAGGTTTCGACACCGGCACTGGACGCCGCGGTATCGGCCGCGCTCGACGCCGGGGCGCACGGCGCGCGCATGGTCGGCGGCGGGTTCGGCGGCAGCGTGATCGCGCTGGTCGATCGGGACGACACCGCGTCGGTCGCCGACACGGTGCGAGATCGGTTCGCGCGATCGGGTTTCGAGGCGCCGCGCACCTTCGTGGTCGTCGCGGGAGCGGGGGCGCACCGCATCGTTTGAGCAACCGCTCAACTTTTGTGCGCGAATGTGCCGCGCGCGTGCGGCACAATCACGCACAGTAGAACGACGTCCGGTTTCATCGCCTGGAGGGACGACGCTGTGCCGCTTGCCGATTCGACCGTTTTCACATCGGCGCTGGATGCCGTCTCGGTACACGCCGAGACGACACTGCGCCTGGACGCGCAGCCCGTCGACTATGCGCTGGTAGCGCTGTATTTCGTCTTCGTAATCGGTATCGGTCTGCTGGCCAGGCAGCGGGTCTCGTCGAGTATCGACTTCTTCCTGTCCGGACGATCGCTGCCCGCCTGGGTGACCGGTCTCGCCTTCATCTCCGCCAATCTGGGCGCGGTCGAGATCATGGGCATGTCGGCCAATGGCGCCGAATACGGCTTCCCCACCTTCCACTACTTCTGGATCGGCGCGGTCCCGGCCATGCTTTTCCTCGGCGTGGTGATGATGCCGTTCTACTACGGCTCCAAGGTGCGCAGTGTGCCGGAGTTCATGCGGCGGCGCTTCGGTACCGGCGCACATCTGGTGAACGCGTTGAGCTTCGCCATCGCGCAGGTGCTCATTGCCGGGGTGAATCTGTATCTGCTCGGTTCGATTCTGAATGTGCTGCTCGGCTGGCCGCTGTGGGTGTCGGTGATCGTCGCCGCGGTGATCGTGCTCTCCTACATCACCCTCGGCGGATTGTCCGCGGCGATCTACAACGAGGTGTTGCAGTTCTTCGTGATCGTCGCCGCGCTGTTGCCGCTGACGCTGGTCGGTCTGCACAAGGCCGGTGGCTGGGATGGGCTGCGGGACAAGGTGACCGCGTCACCCGGCGGTGGCGCGCAGTTGGAATCCTGGCCGGGCAATGCGCTCAGCGGATTTTCCGATAACTTCCTTTCGGTGGTCGGCATCGTCTTCGGCCTCGGATTCGTGCTCTCGTTCGGCTACTGGACCACCAACTTCGTCGAGGTGCAGCGCGCACTCGCGACGCATTCCATTTCGGCCGCGCGGCGTACCCCGATCATCGGCGCGTATCCGAAGATGTTCATTCCGTTGATCGTGGTGATTCCCGGCATGATCAGCGCGGTGCTGGTACCGCAGATGAGCGAGTACAAGGCGGCGGAGACAACGGGTTCGAACTACTCCGGTGATGCCACCTACAACCAGGCGCTGCTGTATCTGATGAAGGACGTGCTGCCGAACGGACTGCTCGGCGTGGGCCTCGCCGGATTGCTTGCGGCATTCATGGCGGGTATGGCGGCCAATATCTCCGCCTTCAATACGGTGTTCAGCTATGACCTGTGGCAGCAGTATGTGCGGCGGGATCGGCCGGACGGGTACTACCTGAACGTCGGTCGGCTGGCCACGGTCGGCGCGACCGTCGCGGCGATCGGAACCGCGTTCATCGCAGGCAATTTCAGCAATATGATGGACTATCTGCAGACGCTGTTCAGCTTCTTCAACGCTCCGCTGTTCGCGACGTTCATTCTCGGTATGTTCTGGAAGCGGATGACGCCGACGGCGGGTTGGATGGGGCTGGTCTTCGGAACCGTCTCGGCGATAGTGGTTTTCATCCTGCACAAAACCGAAGTCTTCGAATTGTCCGGTCAGGGTTCGAGTTTCGTCGCGGCCGGGGTGGCGTTCGTCGTGGATATCGTGGTCAGCGTGGCGGTTACCCAGGTGACGCAGTCGAAGCCGGATGCCGAACTGGTCGGGCTGGTTTATTCCGAGACGCCGAAGGAACTGCGGCACGATCCGGACGAGGCGAGCCTGCCCTGGTATCAGCGGCCGGTGCTGCTCGCGGGGATCGCGCTGGTACTGGTCATCGCCCTGAATATCATTGTCGGATAAGGAGGCCGGTCGATGCTTTTCGATATCCGCACCATTGTCGGCGCACTGCTTGGCAGCTATGCGGTCGTTTTGGTTGTGACCGGACTGGTACACGACACCGGGGCCGAGGAAGCCAAGACCGGCGGAGTGAATGTCAATCTCTGGGCAGGCCTCGGGATGGGAGCGGTGGCGCTGGCCTTCCTGGTCTGGGTGTTGTTGCGGCCGGTCGCGGTGCCGACCAAGGCGGACGCGCCTGTCGGCGAGGAGGATTCCCCGCCGGAGGCATGACTCGGGGCTCGCGATTTCGCCGGTGCTACGGTCGAGGCATCCGAGATTCGCGAAGCGGTTGCAGGAGAGATCTTTGAGCCACGCCGACCCGTTCCCGCTCCAGCCGTCACCGATTCACGTGCCCGATGCGGTGCTCACCGATCTGCGACTCCGGCTCGCGCTGACGCGCTGGCCCGACGATGTGGGCAATGACGACCGCTACTACGGCGTAGACCGCGGCTACCTGCAAGAACTCGTCGAATACTGGCAGCACGAATACGACTGGCGCGAGGCCGAAGCCGCGATCAACGCCTATGACAACTACCTTGTCGACGTCGATGGCGTTCCGGTGCATTTCCTGCGCAAACCCGGTGTCGGCCCGAATCCGATACCGCTGATCCTCACCCACGGCTGGCCGTGGACGTTCTGGCACTGGGCCAAGGTCATCGATCCGCTCGCCGATCCCGGTACGTACGGTGGCGATCCCGCCGATGCCTTCGATGTGATCGTGCCGTCTTTCCCCGGTTTCGGCTTCTCCAGTCCGCTGTCGAAGCATCCGGGTATGAACTTCTGGAAGGTCGCCGACCTCTGGCACACCCTCATGACCGAAACCCTGGGCTACCCGAAATACGCCGCCGCGGGGTGCGATGTCGGCGCATTGGTCACCGGTCAGCTCGGCCACAAATACGCCGACGAGCTGTACGCCATCCACATCGGTTCGGGCCAGAAGCTGACGCTGTTCAACGGTGACCGAGGCTGGGACCTAACCGGCGGGCGTCCCATTCCGGACGGCCTGCCGACGGCTGTCTACGACCGAATCATCGAGCTGGAGCACCGTTTCGGCGTCCACCTCGCCGCGCACGTCCTCGAACCGAGCACCCTGGCCTTCGGCCTCTCCGATTCACCCGCGGGCATGCTCGCCTGGATACTCCAGCGCTGGATGGCATGGAGCGACAACGGCGGCGATATAGAAACCGTCTTCAACAAGGACGAACTGCTCACCCACGCGATGATCTTCTGGGTCACCAATTCCATCGGCACCTCGATCCGCACCTATGCCAATAACAACCGGTACCCCTGGACACCGTCCCACGATCGCGACCCCGTCATCGAGGCCCCCACCGGCATTACTTTCGTCGGCTACGAGAATCCACCCGGCGTCACCACCGCCGACCGCGTCGAGCACTTCCGCACCAGCGACCGCGGCCCTTGGTACAACCTCGTCAACCTGACCGCCCACGACCAGGGCGGCCACTTCATTCCCTGGGAAATCCCGGACCGCTGGACCCAGGACCTTCGCCGCACCTTCCGCGGCCGCCGCTAGGCGGGGGCTTGCAGGGCCGGAAACCAGATGTCGGTGAGGACTTCGGCGGCTTGCGCGGCGGAGACATCGATGGTGCCTTGCATGGCCCAGCGGGTGAAGAAGCGTTCCAGTTGGGCGACAAGGAGTTCCACGCGTAGGCGCGCCTCGTCGCGACGGTTTTCGGGCCAGCGGGCGAGGTAGGAGGTCATGGCATTGGGCAGGGCCAGAATGCCGCGGCGGGCGATTTCGCGGAATTCCGGCTCCAGTGCGGTGGCCTCGTCCCAGGCGGGCAGCAGGTCCTTGTATTCGTGGAACCAGGCGATGGCGCGGGTCACCCAGTCCACGAATTCCGCGCGAGAGCCGGTGTCGAGTACCCGGTCCAGATCCTCGTAGAAGTGCAGTGCGGTCGGCGCGGTGCTCTGTTCGGCGATGGCGCGCAGGATCTCCAGCTTGCTGCTGAAGTGCAGGTAGAAGGTGGCGCGGCTGCAGCCGACGGCGGCGGCGATGTCGTCGACCCGGACCGCCGCATAACCCCGTTCGGTGAACAGCGCCTTGGCGCCGTCCATCAGTCTGGCGCGGGTCTGCAGCTTCTGTTCGTCGCGCAGGCTCAGTCCGGGCGGGTTCGACTTGGTCGGCATGGTAGACATCATGTCATTCACTAGACAGCAAGTCTAGTCAGTGCTAATTTGTTGCCTACGTCACTCCACGTGCCGCAGGCGGCGCGGGATGGTTCGCCGCACCGGATCCGGTGCCGCCCACGTGACGGCAATCCTTCGGACGAGGACTACGGAATTGACTCACAGCAATCTGCCCCGGGTATGCGTCATCGGCGCGGGCCCCTCCGGAATCACCGCCGCAAAACGCCTGCAGGACTTCGATATTCCCTTCGAGGTCTTCGAGGCGAGCGATGAGGTCGGCGGCAATTGGTATTTCAAGAATCCCAATGGGATGTCGGCCTGCTACCAGTCGCTGCATATCGACACCAGCAAGTTCCGGCTCGCCTTCGAGGATTATCCGGTGCCCGAGGAATGGCCGGACTTCCCGCACCATTCCCAGCTGTTCCAGTACTTCAAGGATTACGTGGACCATTTCGGCTTCCGCGACAAGATCCTGTTCGATACCAAGGTCACCGCGGCCGAGCGGCAGGACGACGGCAGCTGGCTGGTCACCGCGAGCGATGGCCGCACCCGGGCCTACGACGTGCTGATCGTCTGCAACGGCCACCACTGGGATCCGCGCGTTCCGGACTATCCTGGCGAATTCGACGGCGTGCTGCTGCACAGTCACGCCTACAACGATCCCTTCGATCCGGTGGATATGCGCGGTAAGAAGATCGTGGTGGTCGGCATGGGCAATTCCGGTCTGGATATCGCCTCGGAACTGTCGCAGCGCTTCGTCGCCGAGAAGCTCACCGTCTCCGCGCGCCGCGGGGTCTGGGTGCTGCCGAAGTATGTGAACGGCAAGGTCGGCGACAAACAGAGTGTGCCGCCGTGGATTCCGCGCAAGGTCAGCCTGAAGCTCAAGCAGCGCTTCGTGCGCAAGTTCCGCGGCGATATGGAGTTCTACGGTCTGCCGAAACCCGATCACAAACCGTTCGAGGCACATCCGTCGGCGAGTGAGGAGTTCCTGCATCGCGCGGGCTGTGGCGACATCGCCTTCAAACCGGCCATTACCGCCCTGGAGGGCACGCAGGTGCGCTTCGCCGACGGCAGCACCGAGGAGGTGGACGTCATCGTCTGCGCCACCGGCTATCACATCAGCTTCCCGTTCTTCTCGGATCCGAAACTGGTGCCGGACGAGCAGAATCGCATCCCGCTGTTCAAGCAGATGATGAAGCCGGGTGTGGACAATCTGTTCTACCTCGGTCTGGCCCAACCGCTGCCGACGCTGGTGAATTTCGCCGAACAGCAGAGCAAGTTGGTCGTGGCCTATCTGACCGGCAAGTACCTGCCGCCGTCGGAGGCGGAGATGACTGCCGAGATCGCGGCGGCCGAACAGCGTCGCACCGGACGGTATTACAACTCGCCTCGGCATACGATCCAGGTCGAGTTCGAGCCCTATGTGCGCGATATGAATCGGGAAATGGCAAGGGGCGCAAAGCGAGCCGCTGCCGCTGGCAATGCGTTGCCGGTGCCCGCCAGGGCGCTCGAGAACGCGTGAGGGCGGCGCGATGACGACATCAGGATTCTGTACCGATGAATTCGCCGGTGTGCGAAAAGAATTGGCCGACCAGATCGCCTCGGGTGCGGAGCTCGGGGCATCGATCTGCGTGACCGTCGACGGCGAACCGGTCGTCGATATCTGGGGTGGGCACCGTGATCTCGAGCGGACCGTGCCGTGGACCGAGGACACCCTGGTCAACGTCTTCTCCATCAGCAAGACCATGACCGCGCTGTCGGCGCTGCTGCTGGTGGACCGGGGCGAGCTGGATGTGCAGCAGCAGGTCGCACACTACTGGCCGGAATTCGCCGCGAACGGCAAGGGCGATATCGAGATTCGCCATTTACTCGGCCACACCTCCGGAGTCTCGGGCTGGGAGCGGCCGATCGAGCTGGCCGATATCTACGACGCCGAAGCGGCGAGCGCGCGTCTCGCGAACCAGCCGCCGTGGTGGGAACCGGGCACCGCATCGGGCTATCACGCACTGAACTACGGGCATCTGGTAGGCGAAGTGATCCGTCGAATTACGGGCCGCACCCTCGGCGAGTTCTTCGCCGAACAACTCGCCGGACCGCTCGATGCCGATTTCCATATCGGCACCGCACCGGAAAATCATCACCGCATCGCACCACTCGTCCCGCCGCCGCTGCTGGAATTCGATATGGCCACGCTCGATCAGGACAGCATCCTGGTCAAAACGCTCACCAGTCCTCTGCTCGATATTCCGGAGGCCAATAGTGCCGCATGGCGGAAGGCCGAGATCGGCGCGGTGAACGGGCACGGCAATGCGCATTCCGTGGCGGCGGTGCAGTCACTGGTCGCCTGCGGTGGCGAGCTGCGCGGGCGAAGGTTTTTATCGGAGAAGACAATCGATCTGATCTTCGAACAGCAGTCCGACGGTGCGGATCTGGCGCTACTGCTGCCGCTGCGCTTCGGCCTCGGTTACGGACTCCCCCAGCCGCAGACCGCCCCGGAGGTGCCCGGCGGGAAGGTCTGCTGGTGGGCCGGATTCGGCGGCGCCATCGTGGTCAACGATCTCGATCATCGAGTCACCTTCGCCTACACCATGAACAAAATGGCGCCCGGACTCATCGGCTCCGATCGTGCGAATGCCTATCTGCGCGCTGTGTTTTCGGTGGTGCGCGGATGATGCGGGCATTGCAGCTCACCGAACCCGGTGTGCTCGAACTACGCAAGGTCGCGGTGCCCGCGATCGGTCCGACTGATCTGCTGCTGCGCGTCGGTGCCGCGGGTATCTGCCATTCCGATCTGCATGTGCTGCATATTCCGTTCAAGATGCGCGAGGATCCGCTGACGCTCGGGCACGAGGTGGCAGGCACCATCGAGGCGGTCGGCAGCGATGTCGAGGGTCGGGTGGCCGGTGAGCGCGGCATTGTTTATCTCTGCTGGTCGTGCGGCGTCTGCCGAGAATGTGTGAGCGGCAATGAGAATGTCTGCCTCGCCGCCGGACGTACCGCCATGCCGCCGTGTCCCGGACTCGGTCCGGACGGCGGTATGGCGGAGTACATCCGCATCCCCGCAAGCTCTTTCGTACCCATCGGCGAGCTGGATTTCCTGCAGGCCGCGCCGCTGGCCGATGCCGCGCTGTCCAGCTATCACGCCATCAACGGTGCGCGAGAGCAGTTGTACCCCGGTTCTGTCGCGGTCGTCATCGGCATCGGTGGACTCGGCCATGTCGCGGTGCAGATACTCACCGCGACCAGCGCGACGCACGTGATCGCCGTCGACGTCAGCGAGGACAAACTCGCCCTGGCCACTCGCTGCGGCGCGGCCGAGGGACTGCTCTCCGGCGCCGACACCGCGCGCGAAATCCTGGACCGCACGAATGGCCGCGGTGCCGACGCGGTCTTCGACTTCGTCGGTGTCGATGCGACCGCCAGGCTGGCGGTGGAATCGGTTGCCCCCAACGGCGCGTACCGCATGATCGGGCTCGGCGGTGGCACACCGGAAATCACGGCTGGACCGGCGGGCGGTCCGGGCTGGCCGTGGGGCGCTTCGATCCGAAAGTCCTACGGCGGCACCAAATCCGACCTGATCAACTCCGTTGCTCTGGCCCAGTCGGGTCGGCTGACCGTCGAAACCGAACGCTTCGATCTGGTGGACGGCCGCGCGGCCCTCGACCGACTGGAGCGCGGGCTCATTACCGGCCGTGCCGTACTTGTGCCCTGAACCACGAGGAAGTTCCTTCTATGACAAAGCCTTTCGATCCACAGGCAATGGCCGCGCAGGCCGTCGCGCGGCTGACCGGTCCCGGCGGATCATTCGAGATGACGGTCGAAGACGTACTCGGCGCGCCGATTCCGGTGCTCGAGGACCGTGTCCGCGCACTGCGCGAAGTGCTCGCGGCCTCGGTTACCCTGGGTGATCGCGACTACCTGGTCACCGAGGACCGGCGAATGTCCTACACCGAGCACGCGGCCGCCGTCGGCGCCCTGGCTCGTGCACTGCGAGACCGGTACGGCGTCGAAAAGGGCAACCGGATCGGTATTCTCGCGGCCAACACCCCTGAATGGGTGGTGACGTTCTGGGCGGCACAGACGCTCGGCGCGATCGCGGTCGGCTACAACGCCTGGTGGATGCCGCGCGAAATCGCCTACGGCCTCGAGCACACCGGTCCGAAGGTCCTGATCGTCGACGCGAAACGCGCGGGTCAGGTGGCGCAGCTGGACGTTCGGGTTCCCGTGCTCACCATGGAGCACGACCTGCCCGCGCTGATCGCCGAATTCGGCGAAGGGGAGCTACCGCATACTCCGGTGGACGAGGACGATCCCGCGATCATCCTCTACACCAGCGGCACCAGCGGCCGCCCCAAGGGCGCGGTGCATTCGCATCGAAACCTGGTGGCGGTCATCGACTATCACCGATTCAACGACGCACTCGCCGCCGCCTTCCAGGGTGGCGTCGACGACGGCAGTCCGAAGGGGCGCCGCTTCCTGCTCACCTCTCCGCTGTTCCACATCGCCAGCCTGCACAATCTGGTGCTGCCGCGGATGGTGACCGGCGATACCGCCGTCATCTACCAGGGCGCGTTCGATGCCGAGCGGATTCTGCGGCTGATCGAACGGGAGCGGATCAGCAACTGGGGCGCGATGCCGACCATGGCGAGTCGCCTGCTCGAAGTGGATCTGTCGAAGTACGATCTGACCTCGCTTGCCGCCTTCTCGCTCAATTCGGCGCCGTCCTCGGCCGCACTGCAACAGCAACTGCGCGAACAGCTTCCGGTCGCCAAGACCGCGCTGGTGACCAGCTACGGCATGACCGAATGCAGTACCGCGGCGACCATTGCCGCACCGGCCGAACTCGCCGCCTTCCCGGATACCGTCGGCCGCCCGGTGATCGGGGTCGACCTGCAGATCCGCGATGCGCTCGGCGAACCCGTCGGCGAGGGCGTCGAGGGTGAGATCTGGGTGCGCAGCCCCTATGTGATGCTCGGCTACTGGGCGGACGAGGCCGCGACCGCGGCCGCCATCACGCCCGAGCGCTGGTTGCGCACCGGCGATATCGGTGTCCTGGAGCAGGGCCGACTCCGATTGTCCGGCAGGCGTTCGGATCTCATCCTGCGCGGCGGCGAGAATGTGTACCCGACCGAGGTCGAGCAGTGCCTGGACGAACATCCCGCGGTGCGCGAATCGGCCGTCGTCGGACTGCCCGATGACGATCTCGGCCAGGTGATCGCGGCACTGGTTGTCGTCGAGGACGGCTCCGCCACAACGGAACAGGAGCTGGCCGAGTTCGCGAAGCAGCGCATCGCGTACTACAAGGTGCCCGCACAGTGGCGGATCACCACAACGCCCCTGACCCGCAATGCGACCGGCAAGGTCGTGCGGGCCGGGATCGCCGAAGCCCTGTCCGATTCCGTCGCGGAGTGAAGTCATGTACGAGACGATCATCAAAGGCGGACGGTGGTTCGACGGCACCGGCTCGCCGTCGGCCATCCGCCATCTCGGTATCCGGGAAGGTGCTATAGCCGCAGTTTCGGCCGAACCGCTCGACGAGACCGACTGCCCGCACGTCATCGATGCCGCCGGGAAATGGGTGATTCCCGGCATGATCGATATCCACACTCATTACGACGTCGAGGTGCTGCAGAGTCCGGCGCTCGCCGAATCCATCCGGCACGGCATCACGACCGTACTGCTCGGGTCGTGCTCGTTATCGACGGTGCACGTCGACGCGTCGGACGCCGGTGATCTATTCGGCCGGGTGGAGGCCATTCCGCGTAAGCACGTCATCGCGGCGATGGCCGAGATCAAGTCCTGGACTTCGGCACACGAATATGTCGAGGCACTGGAGGCACTCCCGCTCGGACCGAACCTGGCCGCCTTTATCGGACATTCCGATATCCGGGCTGCCGAGATGGGACTGGATCGCGCCACCCGCAAGGAGATTCGGCCGACCGATGCCGAATTGACCTCCATGGCAGCGAAACTCGATGAGGCATTGGACGCGGGCTTTGTCGGCATGTCCTCCCAACAGTTGCTATTCGACAAGCTCGACGGCGAGCTCTGCCGCTCACGCACCCTGCCCTCGACCTATGCGACCGCCAGGGAACGCCGCATGCTCAATGCGATCCTGCGCCGTCGCGGCCGCGCACTACAGGGCGGTCCGGATGTGGCCCGGCCGCAGAGTCTGATCGCGATGGCGGCCAGCAGCCTGGGCATCTTCCGCAAACCGCTCAAGGTCAGCCTGCTGTCCGCGGCGGATATCAAGGCGATTCCCGCTGTCGCCCAGATCTTTCCGTTGATCGCGCGGGTGATCGATCGACTGGGCGGCGACTTCCGCTGGCAGCATCTGCCGGTGCCGTTCGAGGTCTACTCCGACGGTATCGATCTGCCGGTCTTCGAGGAATTCGGTTCGGGCGCGGCGGCACTGCACCTGTCCAACCAGTTGGAGCAGCGCCGGGAACTACTGCGCGACGAAGGTTATCGACGCCGATTCCGCAAGGATTACGACAAGAAGTTCGGGCCGCGGGTGTGGCATCGCGATTTCTTCGACGCCGAGATCGTGGAGTGCCCGGACGCTTCGGTGATCGGCAAGACCTTCGGTCAGGTCGGACAGGAGCGCGGTGGCCTGCATCCGGTGGACGCTTTCCTGGACTTGGTTGTCGAGCACGGTGGCAAAGTGCGTTGGCGCACAACCATTTCCAATCATCGACCGCAGGTGCTCGACAAATTCGCCGCCGATCCCGGTGTGCAACTCGGCTTCTCGGATGCGGGCGCGCACCTGCGCAATATGGCCTTCTACAACTTCGGGTTGCGGTTCCTGCGCAGGGTGTACGACGCCGAGCGCGCTGGCCATCCGTTCCTGTCCCTCGAACGCGCGGTGCATCGCATCACCGGTGAACTCGCCGACTGGTACAGCATCGACGCGGGCCACCTGCGTCCCGGTGATCGCGCCGATCTGGTCGTCATCGATCCCGCCCATCTGGACGAGTCCGTCGAGGCCTACGCCGAAGCACCGATCGCCGTATTCGACAACCTGTCGCGCATGGTCAACCGCAATGACGCGACGGTGGTCGCGGTGCTTGTCGGCGGGGAGTACGTCTTCGGCGGGGGCCTAGCGGAACCGGTCCTCGGTGCCCGCCGCACGGGTCGCTTCCTCCGGGCGGGTGCCTGACCTGGCAGTACCGACCGCCCGCTGGCAATTCGCTTCGCCGCCGGATCCGCGCTACCTTAAGCGTTACTGGCGAACACAGGTGTTCGCCTATCCACTCGCAAGGAGGCGCCGTGGCGATCTTCACGCATCGCGGTCGGGATGTCGTCTATGACCGCGTCGGCAGCGGCGCACCGGTCATCCTGCTGCACAATGCGGGCGCCCAGCGCCACATCTGGGACGATCAGGTCGGCGAATTGCGGCACGAGCACGAGGTATTCGCGCTGGATCTGCCCGGTTACGGCGAATCCGACCAACCCGCGGACGGCTATCACCTGGCCGATTACGTCAGCATGCTCGAGGCCTTCCTGGCCGAACAGGAACTCACCGATGTCGTGCTGATCGGCAACTGTCTGGGGGCCGCCACCGCACTGCGCTACACGATGACGCATCCGGACAACGTGCGCGCTCTGGTGCTGTGCAACCCCCTGACCTGGAACACCATGCGTGCCGGACGCCAGTCCGGTCTGGCCTGGGTCGATGCCAGACTCCCGCTGGCGCCGGTGGCCCGCAGGGTGGCGCTGCCGGATGCGGTCATCTCCCGGATCGTCGCCGACCAGCTCGGCGCGAAAGGGCGGCGGCGCGATCTGCACCACTCGCCGCGTCTCATGGCACATTGGGGCGACAAGGGCCGGTTGCAGGCGCTGCACGGCCTGGTGCAGGATTTCCCGACCTATGCCGACCTCGATGGTTTCCACCCCGGCCCGGGATTCCCGCCGATCTGCACCATCTGGGGCGAGCAGAACCGCATCCTGTCGGCCCAGGCCGGCGCCCGACTCGACGACACACTGCATCCGCACACCCGAATTCAGCTCACGGAATGCGGCCACCTGCCTATGGTGGAGGATCCAGAGACCGTAACGAACATCATCACCACCTTTCTGTCCAGTCCGGAGGTACGGCCGTTCGGCGCGACAGAACACCCGGTCAAACCTTGATTCCGGGTGTTGATCTTGTTGTTTGACGGCGCCGAACGCGGTTACCCGAACCTCAGCCATCGAGGAAAGGGACGTCATGTTGCTACGCCGATTTGCCCGACCACTGCTGGCGACCGCGTTCGTCGCCGATGGGGTCGACGCGCTGGTCCACCCCGAGCCGCGCACCCAAGCGGCATCGGCCCTGGTCCAGCAGGGACAGCAGTCGCTGCCCGACAATATCGCCGCGAAATTGCCAGCGGATCCCGGGACGTTCGTGCGGATCAATGCGCTCACCCAGGTCTCGGCCGGTGTGCTGCTCGCCCTCGGTAAGTTTCCGCGCCTGGCCTCGCTCACCCTGGCCGCGACGGTGATTCCCGCGACGGTCACCGAACAGGACTTCTGGGCGGAAAAGGATCCGGAACGCAAGGCGGCCAAGCGCAAGGCCTTCGTCAAGGATGTGAGTCTGCTCGGCGGTCTGATGATCGCCAGCGCGGACACCGAGGGCAGGCCGTCGCTCGGCTGGCGTGGCCGACGGGCCGCGAGCAATGCCACGGCGGCGGTTTCGGCCGCATTGCCGTTCACCGCAACGGATTCGGCCACCGGCGACGCACTGCGCCGCCGCGCTCACGATGCCGCCGTGCGGGCCCGCGAACTCGGCGATGTCGCGCAGGAGCGGGGGGCCGATATCGCGGAGACGGTAAGGGAACACGGTCCGGAATGGGCCGAGCTGGCCAAGGAACGCGGTGCGAAGTGGGCCGAGAAGGCGGCGGAATTCGCGGAGCTCGCCAAGGAGCGCGGGCCGGAAATCGCCGCGGCGGCGCGGGAGCGCAGTGTGCACCTCGCGGAGCTCGCCAAGGAACGCGGCCCGGAACTCACTTCGACCGCACGCGAACGCGGCGCCGAAATCTCGGGCAAAGCACAGAAACGTAGCGCGCGGTTGGCCGAGAAGGCCCAGCACCGCGGCATCGAGCTGACGGAGCTCGCCAAGGAACGCGGGCCCGGAATCGCCTCGACCGCGCGGGAACGCGGCGCGCACCTGGCTGAAATGGCCCAGCACCGCGGCACCGAAATCGCCGAACTCGCCAGGGAACGCGGGCCGGAACTCGCCTCGACCGCACGCGTACGCGGCGCCGAAATCTCGGAAAAGGCGCAGAAGCGCGGCGCGCGGTTGGCCAAGAAGGCGGAGCGGCGTGGGAAGAAGGCACAGCCGCGGGTCGATAGGGCCCTGCGCCGTCTCGACAAGGCTGAGGAACGGGCGGCGCTGGCGCAGGAACGGATCGCGAACGCGCGTGCCCGTGTGGAGGCGCGGTTCCGCTGAATCACGCGGACCCTACACCGGGGCGGCACATCCCGGTGCGGGGTCCGCGAGCGCCGCGGCCAAGGAGCCGACGCGGCGAAAGTTCGTGGCAAGTCCGGTGAGCTCGATGGCCCGATCGACACAGCGCACCGTGGTGATCAAAACCATTCGGCGGTCGGCCTTTTCGGCCGCCGCCTGAGCCTCGATCAGGGTCGCCAGTCCGGCGGCGGCGAAGAAGGTGACCGGGGACAGGTCGACGACCATGATCGAGCCCCGAGAACCGAAGGCACGCAATAGTTTGTCCCGTAGTCGCGGCGCGGTCCACAGATCGACCTCGCCCGTGACGACCACCAGCGTGACATCGCCACGCGGATGGCTCACCGTGAATTGGATGATCCGAGCTCCGGGCACGGTCGAAATATCGACGCGCTCACCGTGTTCCGTTTTGTCACGGTCAGCGGGTCTACCTGCCGGATAAGCGAAATGGGTCGACATGCGCTGGCTCCTGCGGTCCGGTCGGACCTGTCACACAAGTCAAGCAGGGTCGGCCGGGTCTGTACAGGGATCCTGCGCGTCACACGGTAACGGATGCGAAAAATTTCCGGGAACCAGAGCGTGACACCGTACGACTAAGTGTCCATGCAGTACACAGCACTGCGGATGCGCCCTACCGAAACCGGCGAGCGCACCCGGAGGCCCATGAAGCGTGCAGCGGCGCTGGCCATGGCCGTTGGCGCCGTCGCTGTCACCGGATGTTCGACCACAGTCACCGAATCCGCGACCACCGCACCTGCCGCCGCGACCGAGGGCGTCACGAAATATCCCGTCACCGTGGAGAACTGCGGTAAGAGCTACACCTTCACCGAGACACCGAAGCGGGTCGTGGTGATGAACGGCGGTTCGATCGGCGAGGTTTCGTCGCTGGTCGCGCTCGGTGTCGCGGACCGTGTCGTCGCCAATGCCCAGTCCTACGGCTCCTCCGATGTGTCCGGTCGCGCCGATGCCATCGCGGCCCTGCCGACCGGCGATATCACCCCGAACAACCTGCAGGACATCCCCCGCGAGGCCATGCTCGCCCAGCATCCCGATCTCGTCATCTCCACCGGAGGCGGCGGCTTCTCCGCCGATCAGGGTTTCGCCACCCGCGCCGAGCTGTCCAGTGCGGGCGCCAATACCTATGTGCCCCGATCCAATTGCGGTGTGACCGGCGCGGTCACCGGCATGCCGTCCATCGAGGACAGCTACGCCATGCTGCGCGATTTCGGGACGATCTTCGATGTACCCGGTCGCGCCGCGAAGCTCATCGATGACATCGAGCACAAGATCGCCGAGACATCCGTGCGGGTGGCCGGACAGCCCAGGAAGAATGTGATGCTCATCTACCCGGGGATGGGTATGGGCGATGGGGGCGACTTTTCGGCCATTGCGGCGGGCGGCATCTGGAACGACATCATCGATCGGGCCGATGCGGTGAATCCGTTCAAGCGCACGGACGGAACGACTTTCGTCTCGATCAGCAAGGAGCAGCTCGCCGTCACCCCGATCGATGGACTCATCGTGGTCGACTACCGCAATCCCGATATCGATGGCGCGGCCAAGCGGATCCTCGAGCAGTTCCCGCAGTGGACCGCGAGCAAGAACACCGATTACACGGTGCTGTCGGATTCGATCTACCTCGGACCGAGCAATGACATCGCGGTGGACAAGATCGCCAGACTCGTACACCCCGAACAGTTCGCATGACGAATACGCTTCGACAACGGCGGTTACTGGCGACGACACCCCTGCCTCTAGCGATTGCCGTATCGCTGGCAATCCTGTTCGTGGTCATGCTGGTATCCATCGGTGCGGGATCGGTCACAGTCTCGGTCTCCGATACCTGCCGAGTCATCCTCGCCCACTTATCGAGTAAGTCACCGGATGTCGGATTCACCGTTGACCAGATCGTCTGGAACTATCGGCTTCCCCGGGTCATCCTCGCCGCACTCTGCGGCTGCGGCCTGGCGATTTCGGGCGTGATTCTGCAAGCGCTGGTGAACAATCCGCTTGCCGACCCGTATGTGCTCGGTTTGTCCTCCGGCGCCTCGCTCGGCGCGGTGACCGTGATCGTCACCGCAGGTGCCGCACTCGGCGGTATGGGCGTTTCGGCGGCCGCGTTCGTAGGCGCAATCGGCACCGCCGCAGTGGTTTTCGCACTCGGACAGCGGCGCGGCAGCCTGGCTCCGACCCGTCTGGTTCTCGCAGGTGTCGCCGTCGGATACCTACTGCTGGCGGCGACGAACTACCTCCAGTTGCGGGCCACCCCGAACGAGCTGCGCGCGGTGATGTTCTGGACCATGGGCAGTGTCTCCGGCGCGAGCTGGTCCCGACTCGGACCGGTGACGCTTGTGGTCCTCGTTGTCGTGACCGTCGTGCTGGCCTTCGGTCGACGCCTCAATGTGCTCGGCACCGGCGATGAACAGGCGACCGCGCTCGGCGTCGATGTCCGCACCACCCGGATCACCCTGCTGGTTCTGGCCTCGCTGCTGACCGGCGTGCTGATTGCGGTAGCGGGTGGAATCGGCTTCGTAGGCTTGATGATTCCGCATCTGATACGTCTGGTCTTCGGCATGGACCACCGTCGGGTACTCCCCCTTGCCGCTCTAGTCGGCGCGGCATATCTGGTCTTGGTCGACCTGCTGTCACGAACCATCGACGCCCCCAACGAACTCCCGCTCGGCATCTTCACCGCCGCCTTCGGCGCGCCGTTCTTCCTCTGGTTACTCCGGCGTGAGGGAGGCCCCGCATGACCGGGCACCCCGTCCATAAGTCGGGTGGGCGCCCGGTGGAGACACACGGTGCCCGGATCGCCGAGTTGTCGGTGGTGGGGGTGACGATCGGATTCGGGGGCGCGTGGGTGCTGGATGGGGTGACGTTGCAGGCGCCGCCGGGGGCGTTCGTCGGGGTGGTGGGGCCGAACGGGAGCGGAAAGACGACGCTGTTGCGCACCATCTATCGCTCGCTGCGGCCCGTGCAGGGCATGGTGCTGATCGACGGCGCCGATATCAGTGCGATGTCGGCGCGCGCGGCGGCGCGCACCACGGCCACAGTGCTCCAGAATGGTTCGGGCGCAGCGGAATTGACGGTCGCGGAGCTGATCTGGCTCGGTCGTAGTCCGCATCATGCGCTGTTCAGCCGGGATACCGCCGCCGATCATGCGGCGGTCGCGGATGCCATGGCGCGCACCGATGTCACCGGCTACGCCGAACGCCCGATCGGCTCGCTATCGGGTGGTGAGCGTCAGCGAGTGCTGCTGGCCAGAGCACTCGCACAGCAACCGCGCCTGCTCGTGCTCGACGAACTGACCAATCATCTCGACGTGCGTGCCCGATTCGAACTGCTCGACCTGGTCCGCTCGACCGGCATCACAACGCTGGCCGTGCTGCACGAATTGGATCTGGCCGTGCGCTGCTGCGATCAGCTGGTCGTGCTCGACCACGGCAAGGTCGTCGCGGCCGGTGCGGTGCTCGAGGTCATGACCCCAGAGCTGCTGCGGAATGTCTTCGGTGTCAATGCTACTGCCGAGCTGCATGATGATGGTGTCGTCCGATTGTGTTACGCCGCAGCGCCTTTAGCTGCCCACCAAACAGCCACTTCTTGTGAGGATTCGTACTGACCGGAAGCCCGGAGACAGCCTTTCACACTCACCGACGACCTGATTGCTTTACGCCGCAAAGCCTTTGGTCGCCCACTGCACAGCCGCTCGCCGGTAGAGGTTCATACTCAGCGGATGTCGTCAGCCATTCGCGCGGCCGCGCGCCGACGACCGATTGCATCGGCCACACAGCCTTCGGCCGCCCGCGAAACAGCCATTCCCCTCTAAGGCTTCGCACCCAGCGGAAGCCGTCAGCCGTTCGCGCGGCGCTTCCCGCCGAAGCGCGTTGCGGCGACGAGCTCCTCACGGGCGCGTGCTACGCGGGACCGCACCGTCCCCACCGGACACCCGCACACCGCCGCCGCCTCGGCGTAGGACAACCCGAGCACCTGCGTCAGCACCAACGCCTCCCGCCGCTCGGCGGACAGATCGTCGAGCAATAGCTTCAGCTCGACAATGTCGGCGAGCCCATCGCGGCGACCCACCTGACGGTCGGCCGCCGCCACCCAATCGACACCCTGCGCGATACGCGGCCGGGCCACGGCCATCCGCACCTGATCGACGACGACGCGACGCGCGATGGACAGCAACCAGGTTCGAGCGCTGGAGCGACCCTCGAAGCGCTTGATGCTGCCCAGCGCGCGCAGATAGGTCTCCTGTGTCAGATCGTCGGCACGCGACAGCTCGGTGAGATGGGCCAGCAACCGCCAGACATCCTTCTGGGTGGCCCGGATAAAAGCTTCCAGGGCTCGTCGATCCCCACGCGCCGCCGCCAGTGCCAGCTGAGTCGTCTCGTCATCCTCGGCGGGCGTCGGCATGGGCTCGAGAATAACCCGTGCGCAACCCTGGGAACTTTGTGGTTCCGGCAGACGACAATCTGGATGTGGAGTGCAAGGTATGCCGGACCGCGCTGTCGGCCCGGATCGATGGCGAACGCGAAACCGTGCCCGCGGTACGCGTCGACGAACACCTGGAACAGTGCGCGCAGTGCTGTTCCTGGTACGCGGCCGCCGTGGAAACCTCGCGCCTGCTGCGCGGCGGTTCGGCGTACGCACCCGACCTCACCGACGCCATATTCGCCGCCGCGGACCTGCAACGCCCGCGCAGAGCGGGGTGGTGGACATCACTTTCCGGGGGCGGCTGGACCCGGCTGCTGCTCGGCCTGCTCGGAATCGTGCAGTGCGCGCTCGCAATCGGTCAGTTCGCCGGATTCGACTTCGGTATGACCCATCACCACGGCGCCGAAATGACTCGGCACCTGATGAACGAGTCGACGGCATGGAGCCTGGCGATCGGCATCGGATTCATCTACTGCGCACTTCGGCCGTACGCCACCTCCGGTGTGCTCCCGGTGCTCGGCGTGCTGGTGACCGCGCTCACCGCCTTTGTCATCGGTGATCTGTATTCCGGTGTCGTGCCGATCTCCCGGGTGCTCTCGCACGGCATTCTGGTCGCCGCGCTGGTGCTGGTCGTGGTGGTGCATCGCACCCGCCGACCGGAAATCTCACCGCCGACCCGGACCAGCAATCCCGCGCCCACCGAACTCGTCCTGCCGCCCGGCGCGCGATTCGGCCGCCGCACCGGCCATCTCCGCTCGACCCAAGATCCCGCCGCCTGAGACCGAACGGAATTGGATGAACACAGCATTGCGCAGCGATTCGATGAGGGGTGGCGGTCGGGCGACGGGTGGGTCTGATCTCGCCACCCGTCCCGAGGCTGCGACCACCCGCATTTCGCTCGCGGTATCCGGAATGACCTGTGCCGCCTGCGCGAACCGAGTGGAACGCAAGCTCAACAAGGTCGACGGCGTACTCGCTTCGGTGAACTACGCGACAGGCGTCGCCACCGTCGATGCGGCCGAGCACATTTCGGCCGATCAGCTCTGCGCCGAGGTAGTCGCGGCGGGTTATGGCGCGGAACCGAGAACCGATAGCACCGCACCCGTATCCTCCGCCCCCGAGGAGGCGGCGGTCCGGGATCTGTTCCGCCGCTTGGTCGTCGCGCTGCTGCTGTTCTTTCCCCTCGCCGATCTGTCGGTGATGTTCGCGATGGTCCCGGCCACCAGGATCACCGGCTGGCAGATCATCCTGACCGTGCTGGCGCTGCCCGTTGTGGTCTGGGCGGCCGCGCCATTTCATCGAAAAGCACTGGCGGGCGCGAGGAATTTCACCGCGAGCATGGACACGCTGGTATCGGTCGGCGTGACGACCGCGACGCTGTGGTCGCTGGACACCATGTTCCTGCACGCGGACCGGACCGACGTCCCGAAGGGCGTGTGGGACGCGTTCTGGTCCGGCGATTCGATCTACCTCGAAGCCGCCGCGGGCGTCACCACATTCGTACTCGCCGGACGGTATTTCGAGGCGAAGGCCAAGCGTTCGGCGGGCAGTGCGCTGCGGGCCCTCGCCGCGCTCGGCGCCCGCGAGGTCACGGTGCTGACCCGCGACAATCGCGAAATGCGGGTCCCCATCGGCGAACTCGTCGAGGGACAGCGGTTCGTGGTTCGCCCCGGTGCGACCATCGCCACCGACGGTCTCGTGGTCTCCGGCGAGTCGAGCGTGGATGCCAGTGCAATGACCGGCGAATCCATTCCGGTCGAGGTGACCGAGGGGATGGCGGTGATCGGCGGCACTACCGCACTCACCGGTCGGCTGGTCGTGGAGGCGGCCGCGGTGGGCGCGGATACAAAGCTCTCCGGCATGATCCGATTGGTCGAGCAGGCGCAGACCGGGAAGGCGCGCATGCAGCGCGTGGCCGACCGGGTCTCCTCGGTCTTCGTGCCGTTCGTCTTCGCCGTGGCGGCAAGCACTTTCGCAACCTGGTGGCTGCTCGGTTCCGGTGTGGACCGGGCCGCCTCGGCCGCCCTTGCGGTGCTCGTGATCGCGTGTCCGTGCGCGCTGGGGCTGGCGATTCCGACCGCGCTGATGGTGGCCTCCGGGCGCGGTGCGCAACTGGGCATCTTCATCAAGGGGCATCGGGCGCTCGAGGCCACTCGCGATGTGGACACCGTGGTGCTGGACAAGACCGGGACCGTCACCAACGGCGTGATGAGCGTCGTCGGGATGACAGTGACGGATTCGGTGACCGAGGACGAGGTGCTGCGACTGGCGGGGGCGGTCGAGGCAGCCTCCGAACATGCCGTTGCGGCAGCCGTCACCCGGCACGCCAGGGCCGTGCTCGATGAATTGCCGGAGGTCGAATCCTTCACAGCGCTACCGGGTCTGGGTGCACGCGGTCTGGTGGCGGGTCGTGAGGTGATGGTCGGCCGCCTGCGTCTGCTGAACGATCGCGGGATCGATGTGCCGCAGACACTGAGTCGTGCAGTGCGCCGAGAAGAACGCGCCGGACGCACCGCGGTGCTCGTGGTGATCGACGGTGCCGCCCGCGCGGTGATCGCGGTCGCCGATACCGTGAAGGACACAGCAGCCGATGCCGTCGCCCGGCTGCATACGCTCGGTCTGCGCGTCATGATGTTCACCGGTGACAATGCCTACGCCGCCCAGTCGGTCGCGGATGAGATCGGTATCGATGAGGTCGTCGCCGAACTGCTTCCGGAGGGCAAGGTCGAACTGATCGCCCGCATGCAGGAGCAGGGGCGGCGGATCGTGATGGTCGGCGACGGCATCAATGACGGCGCCGCGCTGGCCACCGCCGACCTCGGGATGGCCATCGGAGCGGGTACCGATGTCGCGATCGCGGCCGCCGATGTCATCCTGGTCCGCGACGATCTAGCGGCCGTTGCCGATGCGATCGGACTCGCGCACGCCACCCTGCGCACCATCAAGGGAAATCTGGTGTGGGCCTTCGGTTATAACGTGGTCGCCATCCCGGTGGCCGTACTCGGCCTGCTGAATCCGCTGATCGCCGGTGCGGCCATGGCGTTCTCGTCGTTCTTCGTGGTCTCGAACAGCCTGCGGCTGCGGCGGGTTCGGTTCGCGCGCTGAATCAGCGGCGCGACTGCGCCAACTTCTCCAACATGGCGTTGTAGGCGGCGAGTTCGGAGTCTCCGTACTCGTCGTCCTTGCGATCGGTGCGCACCGCGGTGCGGCGATCCTGGGCAACCCACTGGGTCAGCAGCGCACCGACCACGAGCAGGATCGGGATCTCACCGGAGACCCAGGCGATGCCGCCGCCGACCCGCTGATCGGCCATCAGGTCCATATGCCAAGGCAATTGGAGTTGTCCGTAGAAGCGCTCGCCGATGACGGTGTTCATCGACATCACCGCGACGCCGAAGAAGGCGTGAAAAGGCATGATGGCGAACAACATACCGAGCCGACCCAGATGCGGCAGTCGGCGCGGACCCGGGTCGATGCCGATGATGGCCCAGTAGAACAGATAGCCGATGATCAGGAAGTGCACGTTCATCAAGACGTGCCCCCAGTGGTATCGGATCAGGTTCTGGAACAGCGGCGTGAAGTACAGGCCGTAGAGCGAGAGCACGAAGGCCGTGATCGCGGTGCCGGGGTGGGCCAGCATCGCGGTCGGGCGGGAATGCAGAATCCACAGAACCCATTCGCGCACACCGGGAACCGCGTCCTTGGGGGCGGCGGGCACGGTGCGCAACAGCAGGGTCACCGGCGCACCGAGCACCAGCAGCACCGGTACGAACATATTGAGCGCCATATGCGTGATCATGTGCATGCTGAACATGGCGTAGCCGTAGGCACCGATGCCCGAGGATGTCGAAATCAGCAGGGCCGCACAGCCGCTCGTCCACGACAGCGTGCGCCATGGCGACCAGTTGTCGCCGCGTCGCCGCAGCCGCAGCACTCCGGTGGCGTATAGCACGATCCCGACGATGGCGGCGGTACCGAGGACGATATCGAAGCGCCACGTGGTCGTCAGCCGCCAGAGGTCCGCCTGCGCCGGCAGATCGAAACCGAGGAACACCTCCTGCGCGGTGAACGAGCGATCGGCGAAAGCCGGAGCCGGTTGGACGGCCATCGATACCAACGCGGCAGTCGCCACCACGGACAGCGCGCCGGTTCCTGAGATCACGGCGCTCGAAACATGTTCGGCGGTAATCCTTCTCAGCATGATCGCGATGGCGACCGCCGATACGACAACCACCAGGGCGAGCCGACCGTAGCCGGTGCCGAACAGCGCCGACCACGGCAGCAGGATGGCTCCGAGCACCAACCCGCTGAGCGTTGCCGCGCCTAGACACAGCGACCCGATGAGCACGTATCGCCGAACCGCGGCCGCTACCTGGAAACCGTTGCGCCGCACCTGCGCCGCCACACACCACGCCAGCCCCGGAAGCACCGAGACCGCCAGCTGGAAGATGATCATCGCGCCGGTGCCGAAGTCGTGATTCGGCCCCTCCCCCGCATTGCCGACCATTGCGGGCGGTAGTACCGCGATCAGCGCCAGCACGGTCGGCACCACCAGTACGGTCCACGCCAACGTCAGCCGCGTCACCAGCGCGACGACACCGGCCAGCACCGCCACCACGATCCAGGCCTTCGGCTTCTCGCTCGCATCGATCAGCGCGCCGATCGCACCCCGCTCCAGCGCGGCACTCATCGACAGCCCACCCGCATTCGCCGCACTCACCGGAATCAGGATCAGCGCCGAGACGAGCCACCCGAGACTCGCCTGCTCCGCCACCCGGACCCCGGCATACCCGTCCACATCGACCCGGCCGCGCGCGGTGACAACGGTGCAGCAGAGCGCGTAGATCAACGCGCCGAGGGTGAGCGCGCCCGACAGCGCGGCGACCAGCCGCAGCGCGACATAGAGCAGGACATCCAGGAATCCGGGATAGGCGATACCCGCCGACCGGTAGGGCATATCTCCGGCCGCGAGCACCGACAGCAGCACGAGCACCCCGGTGACGAGTGCCGCGATCAGCCAGACGAGGTGGTCGAGCGAGCGCTTGACCTGCACGTATTCCACCAATCCTCGGTACCGAATGGGCAATGGAGGTGCCAGCCCCCGCACACAGGTCGGCCGCTGCCCGATGTTGGTTCCCGAGCCGCGGGCGATGCGACGCAGCTCACATCGCGGATCCGGTAGGGGTCACAGCCGGACGGCGACGGGGTACATGGCACCGAAGGTGTCCGAGAGCGCACCGCAACCGGCGCATTGGAATCGCACGCCCATGGCGAAGAAGCCGTGGATGCGGAAATAGCAGGTGTCGCACATGAGGTCGACGCCGCTGCGCCGACAGCATGGGCGTTTGCGGATATGCCATTCGGCGCGATGTCGGCAGGGCACATCGTCGAAGCGGAAGGTGCAGCCGGGCAGTGCGTCCAGCGATTCGATGACCTCTTCGAAAAACGTTGGGGCCGTTGCGGTATCCATCGGCAATGCCCTCCCTGCGGCTCGATCCGAATGCGGTGACCAGGTGCGTCCCCACACTCCGGACAATCGTTAGCCAAGCATTAGCCGTTACTCGTGATATGCGGCACACCAACGTTCGCGGCGTTCACAGCGACACCGGATCTTGTGTGCGGGCGGAGCCGAGCGCAACCGGAATGCGCTGGTAGCCACGCAGATTCGCCAATCCACGGTGCGGCGCGTCACCCACGATCCGAAGATCGGGGAACCGCTCATACAAAGTCCGCAGTGCGATCGCGCCCTCCATCCGGGCCAGACTGGCGCCGAGGCAGGCGTGCACACCGCTGCTGAACGACAGGTGGTCCCTGGCATTCGGGCGGTCGATATCGAAGGTGTTCGGGTCCGCGAATACCGCCGGATCCCGATTGGCGGAGCCGAGCAGCAGCGAGACCATCTCCCCTTCGGCAATCCGCACACCGGTGATCTCGGTGTCGCACAGGGCCGTTCGACTGGTCATCTGCACCGGAGAGTCGAAGCGCAGCATCTCCTCGATCGCACCGGGCCAGCGTTCCGGGTCGGCACGCAGCAGTTCGAGCTGGTCCGGATGCTGGTGCAGCAGCATCGCACCATTGCCGATCAGATTGACGGTCGTCTCGAAACCGGCGCCCGCGACAAGGGTTGCGGTGGCCATGAGTTCGGGAGCGCTGAGCTGACCGCCGGTGGCGAGATCACTCAGAATGTTGTCACCCGGAGCACTGCGCAGCCGCTCGATATGCCCGACCAGGAAGTCCTGACTGCGCCGCAGTGCGGCCACCGCATTGCGGAACACCGGCCACGAAACCCCGATATCGAGCAGCGGTGCGCCCGCATGCCCGACCTCGAGCATGAAGTCACGTTTCTCGACGGGTACGCCCAGGATTTCGGTGATGATCGCGATCGGCAGCCGGACGGCGAAATCTCCGATCAGGTCCGCCCGATCACGTCCGGCCAGTCCGTCGAGCAGTTCGTCGGTCACCTCGACGATCCGGTCGTGCAGCCGGTCGACCGCACGCGGGGTGAAGGCCTGCGCGACGGTTTTGCGGTATCTGGTGTGCTCCGGCGGGTCGACCACCAGCATGGACGGCGGTTCGACCGGACTGGCCAGTTTCAGATCGCTGGCCCGCATCAGCGCGCGCATCGGTCGCGGCAGCTGCAGGCTCTCGGGCGGTGTCGCACCGAAATTCTTGTCGCGCAGGATATTCCGGCAGATCTCGTGATCGGCGCTGGCCCATGTGAACGGGGTGCGCACAATGCGCCCTTGCTCGCGGATCCGGTCACCGTAGGGATATGGATTCTCCCTCGCCCGCGGGTCCGAGAGCAGCACGCCCAGCGGATCACCGCGACGAGCCTGCAGCCGAAGAAACAGTCCCGGCGTGCCGTGCAGCATCGCCCATCGCATCAAGCTCTTCATTGCGCTCCAACGTCCCCGATTGACGTAATCCAAGCTACGGCGCGCGTGACCGGCGCACATCCCACCGTGGTCGCAGCCGGGCTCATACCGTGGCAGCAGACATGACGGCGGCAATGGGGCAAACCGCGCATGTCGGAGACCGAAAAGGCGCATAATCCGGACAAGGCTGCTCGGCGATCGGAAGGTGGCGACGGCCCGTGAGTACCACTACTCAACTCGAGGTAGTTCGGCCCTATCCGCAGCGGGTCGGGCCGAAGGGCTCCTATTTCTGGAAAATGATCACGACCACCGATCCGAAGGTGCTCGGGGTCATGTATCTGACCACCGCGATGACCTACTTCTTCATCGGTGGTCTCATCGCGCTGCTGATGCGCGGCGAGCTGGCCCGCCCAGGTATGCAGTTCCTGTCGACCGAGCAGTTCAACCAGCTGTTCACCATGCACGGCACGATCATGCTGCTGTTCTATGCGACGCCGATCCTGTTCGGCTTCGCCAACTGCGTGCTGCCGCTGCAGATCGGTGCGCCGGATGTGGCGTTCCCCCGGCTCAATGCCTTCAGTTACTGGCTGTATCTGTTCGGTGCGACCATCGCCACGGCGGGCTTCGTCACGCCCGGCGGCGCCGCCGACTTCGGCTGGACCGGTTACACCCCGCTGAGCACCATCGAGCACGCACCGACAGCGGGCGCGGATCTGTGGATCATGGGCTTGGCGGTCTCCGGTGTCGGCACCATCCTCGGCGGCGTCAATATGATCACCACGGTGATCTGCCTGCGTGCTCCCGGTATGACCATGTTCCGTATGCCGATATTCACCTGGAATATCCTGGTCACCAGCATCCTGATCCTGCTCGCCTTCCCGATTCTGACCGCAGCGCTGATGGCGCTGGCCTACGACCGCCACCTCGGTGGCCATATCTACGATCCGGCCACCGGCGGCATCCTGCTCTGGCAACACCTGTTCTGGTTCTTCGGCCATCCCGAGGTGTATATCGTCGCGCTGCCATTCTTCGGGATCGTCACCGAGATCTTCCCGGTCTTCAGCCGCAAGCCGCTATTCGGTTACACCACACTGGTTTACGCGACGCTGTCCATCGGCGCGCTGTCGATCGCGGTGTGGGCACACCACATGTACGCCACCGGCGCCGTGCTGCTGCCGTACTTCTCCTTCATGACCTTCCTGATCGCCGTCCCGACCGGTGTGAAGTTCTTCAACTGGATCGGCACCATGTGGCGCGGCCAGCTGACCTTCGAGACGCCGATGCTGTTCTCGGTCGGCTTCCTGGTGACGTTCCTGTTCGGTGGTCTGTCCGGTGTCATCCTGGCCTCGCCGCCGCTGGACTTCCACGTGACCGACTCGTACTTCGTCGTCGCGCACTTCCATTACGTGCTCTTCGGCACCATCGTGTTCGCGACGTTCGCGGGCATCTATTTCTGGTTCCCGAAGATCACCGGCCGACTGCTCGACGAACGCCTCGGCAAGTGGCACTTCTGGACCACACTCGTCGGCTTCCACCTGACCTTCCTGGTGCAGCACTGGCTGGGCGCCGAGGGTATGCCGCGCCGCTACGCCGACTACCTGCCCGGCGACGGATTCACCGCGCTCAATACGGTTTCCAGCATCGGCGCCTTCGTCCTCGGTGCGTCGATGCTGCCGTTCATCTGGAACGTCTTCAAGAGCTACCGCTACGGCGAAGTGGTCACCGTCGATGATCCGTGGGGTTACGGCAACTCGCTGGAGTGGGCCACCACCTGCCCGCCGCCGCGGCACAACTTCTACGAACTGCCCCGAATCCGTTCCGAGCGACCCGCATTCGAGCTGCACTACCCGCACATGGTCGACCGCATGCGCAGCGAATTGCACGTCGGCTGGGGCTCGGGCGCCAAACACGCCGCAGCGGTCGCGGAACAGGACAGGGCGCAGGCTCCCGCGTCCGAGTCCTGACGCTGGCTATCGCGCCACGGCGGGTAGCGCGTCACGTGCCGAACGTCGCAGCTGAACGGCTGCGGCTGCGAATAATACGAGTGTGAGCCAGATGTATCCGTTGTGGACGAATGTCGCGAGATGGCTGCCTGCGGGATAGTCGTAAATGCTGCTCATCGTCGGGTCGAAGAAGGCGATGACACCACCCGATGCGACCACCCCTGCGACCAGTAGACCGATCGACGCGACCACACCGCGTCTGCGCAAGGCCAGATCAGCCAGATAGACCAGCAGCGGTGCCAGCCAGACCCAGTGATGGACCCAGCTGTACGGGGACACCGCGGTGGTGGTGAGTCCGACCAGTACCACCGCGGGCAGTTCATATCCGGTCAGCGACAACCGGCGTGCCAGGTACAGGCAGGCCGCCGCGATGGCGAAAGCGCCTGCCAGCCAGAGCAATTGGTGCACACCCTGGACGCCGACGGTCCGCGCGAGCAGGCCGCGCAGCGATTCGTTGCGTGGATTCTCCGGTACGCCGACGCGCTTGGGGTCGGCGAATGCGCCGCTCCAGAAGGTCAGCGAATCCTTGGGCATGGCCGCGAGACCGATCAGAACGGTCGCCACGAACGCACCGATGGCCGTCCCAGCGGCCCGATACCTGCGGGTGACCAGCAGATAGACCACGAAGAAGGCTGGGGTGAGTTTGATGCCCGCCGCAATCCCGGTCAGCACGCCCTTCCAGCGCGAGGTATCCGGCAGTGCCATATCGGCGAGGACCAGCAACAGCAGGAAGATATTGATCTGACCGAAGGCCATGGTCTCGCGCACCGGCTCGCACCACATCAGCAGTCCGGCGATCGGCACGCCCAGCAGCACCAGCCGCAGGTCGCGCCGATAGCCGAGCATCGACAGTGCCGCCCACACCGACGCCGTCAGCATGGCGAAGTTGCCGAACGCACCGACATAGGTGAAGACGTCACCGTGCAGATTCACCAGCGGCACGAACAGCAGCGCGGCGAACGGTGTGTAGACGAACTCCCAGACGCCGCGGGTGTGGCCGAGCAGCGGCATGTCGTAGATGGAGGCGCCGTCGACCACCCGGTGCCCGGCGATCTGATAGACGCCCAGATCCATCAGATGCATCATCACCTGCATCGTTTCGCGCACCTGGTGGATGTAGTACGCACCGGCGACCGTCCCGAGGACCGAGATCACCCAGAACGCGGTCGTGGGGATGGTGCGGCGTTCGGGCTCGGTCGGCGCCGCGGTCGGCGCCGCCGCATTCTCGATCGTCGATACAGGCACGCTCATCTCCAGCGATCGGGGTCCGGACTCGCCGCCCCACGGTAGTGGCACTCCTCGTGCGGCGCACACCGCTCGGCAAGACCGGTACTGTCCTCGGATGACTGCTGGCGGCTCATCGCGGATGTACGACGGACGGCCCGTCGCCTACCGCCGTGCGCAGCGGCGAGAGCAGTTTCTGGCCGCCGGGGTGGCGGTATTCGGGGAAAGCGGCTACCAGAACAGTTCGGTTACCGCACTGTGCCGGGCAGCCGGATTGGCGCGCAGCCAGTTCTATGAGCTTTTCGAGAACCGCGAGGATCTGTTGATCGCGGTGTACGACCGGATCCAGACCGAGGCCAGGCAGGCGGTCACCGCCGCGACGGCGGCGGCCTCGGGTGATGCGGTCGGTCTGGCGCAGGCGGCGGTGCGGGCCTATGCGGAGTCGATCGGGCGTGACCCGCGGGTGGCCCGGATCGCGCATGTGGAGGTCGTCGGGGTCGGTGAGCGGGTCGAGCAGCGCAGGATGGAGCAGCGGGCGCTGTGGACGGCATTCTTCGAGGACCAGATGCGGCGAGCGCTCGGACCCGAATTCGTGCCACCCGGCGGGTTCCACACCGCCGTGACCGGATACGTCGGCGCACTGCTCGCGCTGGTACACCAGTGGAGCACCGGTGACGAGCAGACCGACCTCGCCGGGATCACCGAGGTACTGACCCGATTCCTGATCAGCCTGATGACACCGTGATTCAGCGCCTCGGCCGGATATTCTCGCGCACTGCCGCGATATCCGGATAGCCGTTGACCGCCATGAGCAGATCGGCCTCCGCCAGAATCATCCGCAGCACGTGTACCAGACCCGAAACCCCGCCCAGCGCAAGGCCGTACACGTACGGGCGGCCGATGCCGACCATCGTCGCACCCAGGCCGAGCGCCTTGATCACATCGCTGCCCGAGCGCACACCGGAATCGAACAGCACCGGCACGCGGTCGGCGACGGCTTCGACCACCCCGGGCAGTGTCTCCAGCGAGCTGAGACCGCCATTGGCTTGGCGCCCACCGTGGTTCGAGCAGAAGATGCCGTCGACGCCCGCATCGATCGCGCGGCGCGCGTCTTCGGGATGGGAGATGCCCTTGAGGACGATCGGCAGTTCGGTCAGCGATCGAAGCCACTCGAGATCGCCCCAGGTGAGCGAATTTCCGAAGGTCTGCACCCAGTGCAGCACGATGGACTGCGGATCGTCCGAGCCGACCATCTTCTGGAAGACCGGATCGGAGGTGTAGTTCTTCAGCACATGGCCGCGCAGCTGCGGGAAGTTCCCGATCGACAGATCACGCGGCCGCCAGCCCGGAACCCAGCTGTCCAAGGTGACCGTGATGCCGCGATATCCGGCGGCCTCGGCCCGGCTCACCAGACTCGCGGCCAAGTCGCGATTCTTCGGCGTGTACAGCTGGAAGAAGCTCGGCGTCGCACCGGCGTGGCCGATGACGTCCTCCAGCGGATCCTCCATGAGCGTCGAGAAGACCGCGGGCACACCGGATTTCGCCGCTGCCTCGGCGACCGCGATATCACCGTGCTTATCGCCGACCAAGCCGATCACGCCGACCGGGGACATGAAGATCGGGCTGGAAAAGGTGATTCCCCAAGCCTGCACCGACAGATCGCGCTCCGTCGCACCGGCGAGCATCCGCGGCACCACACCCCAGTCCTCGAAGGCCTCGACGTTGCGCCGCTGAGTCAGCTCGTCACCGGCTCCGCCCGCGATATAGGAGTACAGCGTCGCGGGCAGTGCGGCCGATGCCTTCGCCTCGAGCGTCGCGAAGTCCATCGGGAACTCCGGGGCATGCCCGCCGAGAGCGGCGAAGTAGATCTCGTTCTGATAGTCCGCGAACGCCACTGTTCTGCCCTTCGGTAGGGGTCGGTCGGAGGGGTAGCCTCCGCTTGCCGGAATATTAGACGCTAATGTCCATGATCAACCGCGAAACATTCGACCACGGCACAGCGAAGGGGCCTGTGCGACGTGTGTCACAGTGCCGGGGTGTTCGAACCGCATGACCTGCGCATCGAGGTCCGATGGCCGTACCTGCTGTAGCGCGAGTAACCGCTGGAGCGACGGGTAATCCGGACGCAGCTGACAGATTGTGAGAACCGCGCCGTGAATCTCGACTACCTCGACAGACCTGGTGACCACGACCTTCTGGTGGCCGGTCAGATCAAGAGCTTGCCACTCCGCCGCCTGGTACAGCTGGCGCTCGGACTATCCACCGAGTCCATGGACCTGCTCACGGCGCTCACCGACCGATTACGAACCGCGGAGGGCGCACTGGCCGACCCGGCGACCAGCGGCGAGTTCTAGACCGGTACCGCTCGATAACCGAATGCGGCCCGGCCGTGGCGACCACCCGGCGCAGCTGAAAGCCGCCCCGGGCGAGCAGGTCGCCGTATTCGGCCGGTGGTGCGTTCCCGGCCCTTTTCGATCGCGCCGCGCTCGGTCACTGCGGCGCGATCGAAGGTTTGCGCGGTGGCCGCCGTTGGCCGAATCCAAGTCGTACGGCTATCGCGCTGGCTGCACGGTCGAGCTGAGCCGGCGTCGCAGGCTCGGTGATCGACGGGAGCTCGACCTCCACCGCTAGGGCGTCGACGCTTCATCGCCGCGTATCGAGGTTACCCAGCCTGTGGGCGTAGCTCGAATGCGCTTTGACAGCAAGCAATTTGGCGGTGCACCTAAAGAGGGATCATCCTTTCGATGAAGGGTTGTGTCGATGGCGAGATGGGTTCGGAGCGGTGTCGTCGCATCATGCCGACGTCGCTCGAGCCACTGCTCGAGCCGGTCGAGGCTGCCACTGCAAACAGTCATGCCCTGCTCGCTCAGCAGATTCCAGCCGTAAGGCGGGTTGGGTTCACGTCGCACGTGCCAGCCGGGACCGGCGGTGGCCTCAAGTGTAGCCACCCAGTCCTGGATCGCGTCGAGTGCCGGAGATCCAGGTGGTTGTGTGTGTGGTTGCGGTGTGCGGTCTGCGATCACGGCGATGTCCGGTATGGGCGTGAATGTGACTGGAGGCCAAACTCGACGAAGCTGCCGAGCTGATCGCCCGCGGGGACTCCGATCGACCCGATGCCCAGTACTTCTACTCCGACTCGCTGATCGAGATGCAGCGCGGTTTGGCCTACCGTTTGGCCCGGCGGTGGGATAAGGCGGTGGTGTCGCTGGAGCGCGGCTTGACTGGCTTCGATCCCGATTTGCTCACATCCGAGTAGGCAACCTGGTATGTCGCCGAATTGGCTTGTGCGCTGGCCGGTATCGGAGAACCTGAAGCGGCCGGCCGACGCGCGTCGGATGCGTTGCGAGTCGGAGTTGCTACTCCCGGCTCCCGACTGAGTGGATTCATCCGAGTCCTCCACCGCGAAATGGCGGCCAAGTGGCCGAAAAATGCTGCCGTCAATGCATTAGGCGAGGAAATGCGGTAGCGACGAAGAACCCGGGATAGCCTTCACTCTCCAGTAACCCATATGAGCAGACGGCGTGATTATTACCGAGACCCGAACGCACCCAAGGCCAACAGTCTGGTTCCGGGAGGATCGGCGCTGGTTGTCGATGACCGTGGCGCGATCCTGATGCAGCGCCGCAGCGACTCCGGTAATTGGTCGCTGCCCGGGGGCGTTATGGAGATCGCTTTTCGGCCGCCCAGATACCAGAGCAACACGACACCTCGAGCGGCGCACCACGCAGGTAATTTCCCGCCAGCCCGACGCCTGGCGTCGCGGCGACTTCGGACCTCGGAGCCGCACTGGCTATCGCTTCCAAACATCTCGCCGACGCGAAATCCAAAGGCGCGACGGTCGTTACCGGCGGCAAGGGTACGGCCGGATCTCGGTCCCATCTTCTTCGAGCCTACGGTGCTGACCGGTGTGACCCCCGAAATGGATTGCGCCCGTGAAGAAACCTTCGGACCACTGGTCGCTCTCTATCCGGTCACCGATGTGGACGAGGCCGTCCGGCTCGCCAAGACGGTCGCCACCGGATTTGCTGGTCGATCTCGACGCACCGCCGCGCAGGCCCACCGAACGGTGGCAAATGTTGCAGGTGCCCATGGCGGAATTCGCGCGCGAACTTCCGGGCAGATGAGCACTAGCATCGTGAGCTGTGATCACTGTGGCCAGTTGGAATGTCCTGCACCGCGTGCACGACGAGAATTGGGGCTCCGATATCGCGACCCGCTGGCCCGATGAGGCGGCGCGCATTGCCGCGGTGACCGCCTGGATCGCCGAACGACCTGAACAGGTCATCGCGCTACAGGAGGTCAGCGGCGATCAACTGGCGAGTCTGCGATCAGCCCTGTCCGACAAGGACATTCATGCCTTGCGTTATCCGCGCGTCCCGCGACCACGCAACGGAACCACCCCGCTGCAAGATCCCACCGAACATCTCGTCCTGGTCCTCGACGAACCGGGCCGAGAAATCGCGGCCGAATCCTTCGAAAACGATCCCGGCAATGGCGCACTGGCGGTCGAAACGGCGGGCGTGGTCATCGTGACACCCACGTGACCGGTGATCTGCGTCGCGCCCGCCAGCTGGCCCGTTTGGCCGAACTCGCCGCACCAGACCGCACTACAGTGCTTCTCGGCGACTTCAATATCGACCGCACCGCCGTGGCAACCGCACTCGGCCCCGACTTCACCATCGCCGAACTGCCACCCGCCTCCGCGCCGACCCGTCCGCGCACCTCAGGCACCAAATCACAGTTCATCGACCATGTGATCGTGCGCGGCACGCGCGTTCAGGACGCGTCGGTAGTGGCGGTCGACGGCCTCTCAGACCACAATTTCGTCCGCGCCACCATCACCGGATAGCGAACTGCCGCCCCACAGCCAGCGCCAGCGCGGCAACTCCGCGATCACCGTCAGCACTGCCAGCACACCGACGAGGACGGCAAGCCACACCGGCCAGGCCACCCAGGCGGCAATGACCGCCGCAACCAGCTGCAACACCACAAGCGCGATGGTGCCCCACCCCGGTACGGCGACGAGCACCTGCTTCTTATCACCCGGTGTGGCGAACACGGCGGGCAGCCCGATCAGTACAACCACCGAAAGCACGGCCAGCACAACCGAATACCCGGCCAGCGCCCATGGCGTCGCGACCCAGGCAATGAGCTCGGTCGCAAAACGCAGTACCGACGCAATCCGGCCCTGACCTGTGAGATTCGGCGATTCAGACACGGGTGCCAGCGTGCCATGCGATGAGTCCCGCTGCTCGGCGAAGCCCCGGGCCGAAGGGGATGGTCCGGGGCTTCACTGGAGATTATCGCGCGAACGGGTCGCCAGGTTAACCACGCGCAACGGTGTCGGGATAGTCGGGCCAGCAAGCTTGGTGCGAGTGCGTTGGCCCTGCTAGTGGTTGCGCGGAGGGACGAGGCCGTGCTTGTGGGCGTAGACGACGGCGTGAATGCGGTCGCGCACACCTAGTTTCGCGAGTACCCGGGATACGTGGGTTTTGATCGTCTCTTCGCCGACGCCGAGTGTCGCGGCGATCTCGGCATTGCTGCGCGCATCGGCCAAGAGCAGCAACACTTCTCGCTCGCGCGCGGTGAGTTGTTCCACCTCGGGCGGGGTGTCGGGCGGGGCGAGCGTGCCCGCGAACCGGGATATCAACCGTCGGGTCATCGACGGATCGATCAGGGCGTCACCGCGAGCCGCGATCCGGATGGCGGCCACCAATTCCTCCGGCGGCAGGCTCTTCAAGAGGAATCCGCTGGCTCCCGCCTGCAGCGCCCGGTACAGGTTGGCATCGCTGTCGTAGGTGGTGAGTACGAGGACGCGGGTGCCGCCCGCCGCGACGATCGCCGCGGTGGCCGCGAGTCCGTCCAGCTTCGGCATGCGCACATCCAGAATCGCGACATCCGGGCGCAGCCGCGCGGTTTCGGTGACGGCGCCGCGGCCGTCGCCGACCTCGGCGACGCATTCGAGATCGGTCTGACTGTCGACGACCGCGCGCAGTCCGGAGCGGAACATGCTGTGGTCGTCGGCTATCAATACCCGGACCGGTGCGTTCACGAACCTCCGATCGGCAGGGAAACCCTGGTGTGCCAATGGTTTTGCGTCTGGTCCGGACCGAATCGCAGTTCGCCGCCGAATAATTCGGCACGTTGGCGAATACCGCTCAGTCCACGGTGCTCCGCGGTATCGCCCACCGCGGCGGTGTCGGCGAGCGGATTGATCGACTCCAGCACCACCCGGTTCGGCTGATAGTCCACGATCAGCCGTGCGTGCGCGCCGTCGCCGTGGCGCAACGCATTGGTCAGCATCTCCTGCACGATGCGATACAGCGTCAGGTTCAGCGAATCCGGCAGCTCGACGACCGCACCGCGCACGGTGAATTCCACGGCCAGACCGGCCGCGCGTACCCGCTCCAGCAGATCCTCGATATCGGCGAGTCCGGGCTGCCGCTGGCCGTCCTCCTCGCGTCCGTGTAGCAGATCGAGCTGGCGGCGCAGGTCGACCATGGCCGCGCGGCTACTCGATTCCACCGCGGTCAGCGATCGAGCTGCGGCGGCATTCCCGGTGTCGGCCATGGCGATTCGGGCCGCACCGGCGTGGATGCCGATGGCGCTGACGTGATGGGAGATCACATCGTGCAGATCCCTGGCAATGGCGGCGCGTTCCTCGGCGACGGCACGGGCGAGTGCGGTCCGCTGCTCCTGTTCGCGCAATTTGGCCTGCTGCTCCAGATCCGCGATATACGCGCCGCGCGCTGCCGTATACCGGCCGACCAGCCACGGCACCACCCCGGCCGATACCGTAGAGGCCAGCAGCAGCCGCCAATCGTGCGAGGTATTGCTGCTGATCAGCAGATGCGCGCTCGCGAAGCCAGCGGACATCGCGGTGACGGTCAGCACGGACTTCGGACCGACCATCCAGGCGCCCGCCCGATATCCCGCCACCAGGAATCCGACATCGGCGAAACGTGCGGCGAAGCCGTGCCGGTGCAGCATCAGGGCCTCGGCCAGTCGCAGCGCCACCTGGATCACGGCAACGGCACCGGCGGTGCGCGGCGGCGCGGCCAGTGCGAGATCGGCCACGACGATGGCGATAAGCACCGCGGTGGCCTGCCATGGGGCCACCGCGAAGATCCCGTTCAACGTCAACATCGCGGCATCGACCGCAGCCGCCGCCCCAGCGACGACCAGCGATTGGCGGGCGAGCGATCTGCTCACATCCAACAGTTCGCACCACCTTCGCGCAGTCCGGGTCGAGACGTCCGCGGGCGATCCTACCCAGCGTTCGCCCGTATTCCTCGGACCGAACTCTGCCCGGGCGCCAGCCGCGGCGCATCCCCCGCCCGGGGGATCGCTAATCCCTCGGCAGCGCGATGTTTGCCCAGGCCAGCGCCCGTAACGTGGCGTTGAAGCAGCAGAGCGGAGGAGCCATCGTGATCGGTGCGCAGTTATTTATCTACGCCTTACCGGCGTTCGCCGTATTCATGTTCGTGGAGTGGATCGACTATCGCCGCGATCCGGATCGTCCCGCTAACGGTCATTCCGGACGGGATATGGCCTCCAACGTCGCGACCTATCTGCTCGGCCGATTCCTGAAGCCGGTGCTGCAGTATCTGATTCCGTTCTCGGCGGTGGTGGTCGCGGCCGCGATCACTCCGCTGCACCTGTCGCCGACCACATGGTGGGTGTGGGTGCTCGGACTGGTGGTCACCGACTTCTGCTACTACTGGGCGCACCGCGCCGACCATCGGGTGCGGCTGCTGTGGACCGCGCACAGCGTCCACCACTCCAGTCAGTACTTCAATCTGTCCACCGCCATCCGCCTGCCGTGGGTGCATCCGGCGGCCACCATCGTGCGCGGATTCGCCTGGGTGCCTGCGGCTTTGATCGGCCTGCCCGCGTGGATGATCTTCCTGCTGCAGACCATCGGGCTGCTCTATCAGTTCCCGATCCACACCCAGCGCATCCGGACCCTGCCGCGCCCGATCGAGTTCCTGTTCAACACCCCGGCGCACCACCGCATCCACCACGGTTCGAATCAGCCGTATATCGATAAGAACTACGGTGGTGTCTTCATCATCTGGGACCGGCTCTTCGGCAGCTTCGCCGCGGAGAGCGAACCCATCCGCTACGGCCTCACCAAGAACATCGGCACCGATAACCCGCTGAAGGTCAACTACCACGAGCTCGGTGCGCTGATCAGTGATGTGCGCCATGCGAATACGTGGCGTGGGCGGCTCGGTTACATCTTCGGGCCGCCCGGTTGGTCCGAAGCGGCGCAGGCCGAGGAGGTCCTGCCCGAACCAGCGCGCGAGGGATCGATCGCCGCATAGCTTCGTCATGATGGCCGCGGCGGCTCACCGTCGTCGCGGACCACCTCTAGACCGAGTGAATGAATATGCGGATAGCGGTGATTCGACGACTGTCCGGGGCGAATTCGACGAAGGCGACACCTTGGGCCGATTCGAGCCGGACGCTGGCACTGACCGTGCGTCCGGCGGCGATCAGCTTGTCCCACTGCATATTCCGAGCCCGATTGGTGAACTCCTCCAGCGAAATCCTGGTTCCGGCCGGAAGTTCGATAATCGTGCGCTCGCTGAGCAGGCGGCGAACCCGCGAGATATCCGTGGCCGCGGCGGCCGCGAACACCTGGGCCGCAGCGCGTTTGCCCGATCGGCCGATACCGCGCAGCGCCTGCATCATGCCGAGCATGCCGTCGAAGCCCTGATTCGCGATCAGCTGCGGACCCAATTTCAGCGCCGCGCCGAGTCCGGGCAGTCCGGTGCGCAGTAACTGCACGATCATCGCGGCCAACTCCCAATGAGCGGCCAGCCGGGTGATCTTCCAGACGCCGTCGTCCTCGACGAGGTCGTAGCGCAGGTGCATGGGCACCGCCACGGTGGCGCCGGTCGACATGGTGGTGCGGATCAGCAAGTCACGCACCACGGTGGACAGGCCGACGAAGTCGTGGTCGACCCGGAAGGCGATGGTGTTGGGTCCGATGAAGGTGTCGTAGAACCGTTCGATCGCCGCGCGGCCGATATGCGGGCGGGAACCGACCGGATCAGTGACGGTGGCATCGGTGGTGAACAGGTCGACCCAGGCCACCTTGTCGTGTGCCGCCACCGCACGCGGTGACGCCTGAACGGCCGCGATCAGGTCTTCGGCTCTGGAATCCAGCGGCATGGCAATTCCTCCTAGCTACTGCGTCACATGGTAGAACATGTTCTAATTTCGGCGCCGGGGGTTCGGTGAGAAGTGCTCGGCGCCCTGGTCGACAAGGACGCCTATGGACTGGTACACCGGCAACACCGCCTACGACACGGTGCTGACGATCGGCTTCGCCTTCGCGGCATTCGTGCTGATCGGCGGCCTTTTCGCGCAGAGTCCCTACGGCCGTTTCGGCACCACCAAGATGGGCTTCAACCTAAATCCGAAGCTCGGCTGGTGGTTGATGGAGATTCCCGCGACGGTTGTCTTCGCGGTGTTCTATCTAACCGGCCCGGACCGCTTCGAGCCGACCGCACTGGTGCTCGCGGCCATCTGGCTGCTGCACTACGGCAACCGCGGCTGGTTCTTCCCGCTGTCGATCCGACAGGTCCCGGGCAAGCGCAGCAGCTTCAATGTCTCGGTAATCGCCGCGGGCATGTTTGTCACAGCGCTGCACGGCTACCTCAACGGCGCCCTCTTCAGTCACGACTACCTGCACCAATACGGCACCGACTGGCTGATCGATCCGCGCTTCCTGATCGGTCTGGTCATCTACCTGGGCGGCTTCGCGCTGCTGGTCAGCTCCGAATCGATCGTGCGCGATCTGCGCGATAAGGACAATCCGGGTGCGACCGAATACCGCATCCCGCACGGCGCGGGCTTCCGCCTCGTCAGCAGCCCCGCGTATCTCGCCGAACTGATCGCCTGGGCCGGGTTCGCCCTGCTCACCTGGTCCCTGGCGGGCGTGGTGATCTTCTTGATCACCGCGGGGAATCTGGTGCCGCGCGCATTCGCCACGCACAAGTGGTATCGCGAGAAGTTCGCCGACTATCCGGCCGATCGAAAGGCTTTGATTCCCTTCGTTATCTGAGGCGTCATACAGTGACGTGATGGCGATCATCGATGCGTGGGCCCAGCATCCGACGGTACGGCTGCTCCAGCACGAAATGCTGGACTCGCTGCGCCGCTGGACCGGCGACACCATCCCGGACCAGCCGCCGCCGGTCTCCACGACGCTCGCCGCCATGGATGCGGGCGGTGTCGATACCGCATTGATCAGCGCCTGGTACGGGCCGGAGGGCGTGCTGATCTCCAACGACGAGGTGGCCGGATTCGTAGCGGAATCCGGTGGGCGCTTGGTCGGCGTCGCGTCGGTGGACCTGCGCAAGCCGATGGTCGCGGTGCGCGAGCTCCGCCGTGCGGTCACCGAACTCGGGATGAAGGCGCTGCGGATCGTGCCGTGGCTGTGGGGCCTGCCGCCGAACGACCGGCGTTACTACCCGCTCTACGCCGAATGCGTCGACCTCGGCATCCCGTTCTGTACACAGGTCGGCCACACCGGCCCGCTGCGCACCTCCGAAACCGGCCGCCCGATTCCATATCTCGACGATGTCGCACTGGAGTTCCCCGAACTTGTCATCGTCGGCGGCCATATCGGCTATCCGTGGACCACCGAGATGATCGCGATGGCGACGAAATACCCGAACGTCTACATCGACACCTCCGCCTACACGGTGCGCAGATATCCGCCGGAGCTGGTGACGTACCTGAAGTCCCACGGCCGCGGCAAGGTCCTCTTCGGCACCAACTACCCGATGATCCCGCCACAGCGCGCCCTCGCGGGCCTCGACGACCTCGGCCTTGACGACGAATGCCGCGACCTGTTCCTCTCCGGCAACGCCACCCGCATCTTCGGCCTTTCCAAGTCCGACTGACACTGTGGCGGTGGCACATCCGATCGCTATCTCACACAAGCTTTTGGCCTTTGCGCGATACTCCCTGGATATGCGACCAAGCGAGCAACTCGATGCGAAACTGGTTGTCCTGCGGGGAAACTCGGCGTCGGGGAAGTCCAGTGTGGCCCGCTACAGCGCTTGCGCACCCCACACCGCGTGCGAGCCGGAGTCCCCCACGCGGTACACCTGGGTGGTCGCCGCACCGCCTGCGGCAATCGCCAATACCGCCGCCAGCACGGTGACCGCGCGCCCCACCGGACGCCCACGCTCGTCGCGCAGGTGGACGACGATGAGCAATGCCGTGACGAGCAGTAGCGGTACCACGAAGTAGATCATCGTGTTGCCGAGGTCGGCATGCTTATCGATGGCGGGGGATCCGCCGAGTTTGCGCTGGAACCACTGACCTGCTTCGGTCGTCACCGGCGTCAGGGCGACAGTGATCGCGGCCAGGGCCGTGACCAGCCAGATCAGCCGCCGACGAGCCGCAGGCCACAGTGCCGACAAGATGAGCAGCACCGCGGTCAGCGGCACGAAGACCACGATGAGGTGCACCAGCAGCACATGGGCGGGTAGCCCGTTGATCGTCGACATGAGGCAACTCCCGGAGTTCGTGACCGCGGCGACGGTTGCGGCCCAAGTATCTCCCCCACCTCACGGTTCAGCGCGGTACACGGTTCATCCCGGCACGACGGTCGGCGGCAGCGGCGCCACCGCGGCGATACCACAGCGCGGATCCGAGCAGGCCTCGATGCGTGGCCAGCCCTGATGTGCCCGCGCCAAAGCGATCACTCCCCCTCGACAATCTCCGCCGCTTCACCCACCGGATAGAAGCGATGCACCGTGAGCGCCGCCGCCAGCAACCGCGAGCCATTGGGCTCACTCGGATCGATACCGGTGAGTTCGGCGACGCGCTTGAGCCGGTAGCTGAAGGTATTGGGGTGCACATGCACTTCGGCGGCAGCCGCCTTGCGATCGGACCCGTGCCGCAGATGCGCCTCCAGTGCTTCGAACAGGTGCGAGCGCAACAGCAGCGGGCCAATGCGGTCGGCCAGTCGGTCCCGCGCCGGACCCGGCCGGGTCAGCTGATACTCGAGCAGCAGATCATCCAGGTCGTACAGTCCGCGCGGCCGGTTGAGCAACCGGGCCAGTTCGGCCAGATCGGTCGCCTCCTGTACCGCATGCGGCAGCAGATCCCGTTCGACCGCGCGACGTTCGGCCAGGAAGACATCGACACCGAACTGGTCGGTGAGTTCGGCGGCCAGCCGCTCATACTCCTTGGATTCGGAACCGCTCGGCAGCAGTGCGATTCCGGTCGTGCCGTCGAATGTGCTCAAGGCCTTGGTTCCGGCGATGCCGTCCAATGCCCGCTGCAGCACCCGGATGCGGCGACGGGTGAGCAGATCGGCGACCACGATCGGGTGATCGTCCGGGCGGATATGGATGGCGAGCACCGTATAGCGTTCCGCGAGAACGACATCCGCGCGCGCCGCCAGTTCCTCCGCGGGCTGGCCACGCAGCAGGGCCGAGCACAGCGCCCGGCGCGCCTCGCGTTCGGCGTGGTAGATCGACTGCTCCACATCGGTATACGCCTCCACTACCGCGACATTGATATCCCGCAGCAGATCGAGCAGCCGGGCGCCGAAGGCGATCAGATCGTTCATATCCTCCGGCGTGGCCACCGCCGCCGCCTCCTGCAGGATCACCTGACCGGAGCCGTGCACGGCATGCATCAACAGCCCCAACGGAATTCGGTCCTCGGCATGTCGCTCGGCCACCGGGCCGACGAATTCGATCACCTCGGCTCCGGTGAACACCCGCTGCTCCTGGGTCGCGCGCAGGAAGGCCTGGCCGCATCCGGCGATCGCGGGTAGCACCTCGCCGGTGAAATGCCCGTCCGGCAGATCCGCGGCCGGTGGCGTGGAGCCCAGGCCCGCCTCGAGCATGCGTTCGGCGATTTCGGGTAACCGACGGACCAGTCGGGCGATTATCGGCGCGTTTCCGGACAGCGGGGGCAGAACAACGGACATGACTTGCACGTTACCCAACGCGGCCATTTATCGATAAATCCCGTAACCGCTCGGCATTTGTCTCCGAACACAAGATTTTCGCGGATTCTTCTCGTCCGCGTGCAGTGACAGCAGAACTCGCATGACGCTGCTCACCTGCGTGTTCCCATGTAGTACCGGGTGACGACGGTCACCGTCAACACCGCGAGCCGGAGAAAAACACCCGCCTCAATTGTGCTTCGGGACAATTATTTTCCCACCCCCGCATTGCTACGTTGAGTATCGGTATTCCGGCGTCATTTCAAATAAAACACCGTGCCGGTGCACCCTCGAAAGGATGTACAGGAATGAGCGTGCAGGCCGACGCCGGATGGGAATCGGCGCACCCGATTGCCGAAATGTTTCGTGCTGGTCGGCCGCAACCGCCGGAGCTGGATCGGTTCTATCGGCCGCCCGCCGGATTCGCACGCTTCGCCCCCGGCACCATCCTGCGGACACGCAAGGTCGAACTGGCACTGTTCGGCCGTGTACCACTGCGGTTTTCGGCCTGGCAGCTGCTGTACCGCACCAGCAACTTCCACGGCACCGCGGAGGCGGCGGTGACCACGGTGCTGCTGCCGTGGGGCGCCGACCCGCGCGAGCCGCGGCCGCTGGTCTCGTTCCAGTGCGCCATCGACGGCGTCAGCTCGAAATGTCTGCCTTCGTACGCACTGCGGCGCGGCGCGCGGGCACTCGGCTCGATTCCGCAGATCGAACTACCCGTCATCACCTACGCGCTGGCCCGCGGCTGGGCGATCTCGGTGCCCGATCACGGCGGGCTGGCCGGACATTTCGGCGTGCCGCGCGAACCCGGCTACCGATCCCTGGACGCCATCCGGGCGAGCCTGCGCTTCGCACCGCTCGGCCTGAGCGAGACGACTCCCGTTGCGCTGTGGGGTTATTCGGGCGGCGGCCTCGCCACGGCGTGGGCCGCGGAACTGGCGGCCGGATACGCACCGGAACTCGATATCGTCGGCGCGGTCGCCGGCTCACCGGTCGGCGATCCAGGTTCGGCCTTCGCGCGGTTGAACGGCACCTTCTTCGCCGGTTTCGCGACCGTGTGCGTGGCCGGACTGCGCCGCGCCTACGCGGATCTGGATCGCATCCTGCGCGCCCATGTGAAGACCGAATTCCTCGATCTGCTCACCGATGCCGAATCGCGGACCACACTGCATCTGCTGTTCCGCTTGATGGGCAAAAACGTCGACCATTACAGCCACCGCACCTTCGCCGACCTGCTCGCCGAACCCGGCCTGCAGCAGATCATGGCCGATATCCGTCCCGGTGTGCAGGCGCCTGCCATGCCGATGCTGGTCATCCAGGGCGTAAACGATGAGCTGATCGCCGTCGACGACATCGACCAGCACGTTGCCCGCTACACGGTCCGCGGCGCGCATGTGCACTATCTGCGCGACCGCCTCAGCCTGCATATGCCGCTGTTGTTCATCGGCGCGCCGGTCACCATGAACTGGCTGGCGGACCGATTCGACCATCGCCCGCTGCCCTCGGCGGGTACGAAAACGGTGTGGTCGGTGGCCTTCACGAAGCGAGAGGCACTGGGCCACTTGCGTTTCGCCGTACTCCTCGTGCGCATGCTCGCACGCAGACCGATCCGCCAGTTGCATCGGTAGGCGGCGGGCATGACAGTTGTCATGCCGGACCCATGATGGTTGGCAGATTTGTAGCCGAGCGCCGATCCGTAACGTCATTTCGCGTAGTGCACAGCCGAATCACCAGCCAGGAGCACCCGTAATGACGACCACCGCACAGCCCGCGGCGGAGCCGACCGCAGCGCCGCGCTTCAGCTTGATCCGCGTACTCGCCCCGATCGCCCGTGATGTCGCGGTGCCCATCGGCGCGTACTTCCTGCTGACCGGCCTCGGCTACAGCGACTTCACCGGCCTGCTCGCAGGCACCCTGTTCTCGGGTGCGGTGCTGATCATCGAGACGATCCGGACGCGGCGCCTCGAGCCGTTCGCCGCGATCATGCTCGGCGTCTTCGCCTTCGGTCTGATCGGTTCGCTCATCAGCGGCGATCCCCGCATGATGATCGTCAAGGATTCCGCGGGCACCGCGATCGTCGGTATCGCCTTCCTGATCAGCACCGTGGTCGGCAAACCGCTGACCTACCTGTCCGCGCGCAAGGCACTCGCGGCCGCCGGACCGGCCAAACTCGCCGAATTCGAAGCGTCCTACCAGGCGAACCCCGCCAAGCGCCGTGGCTTCAACACCCTCGCCATGGCATGGGGCGTCGGCCTTGTCGCCGAAGCCACGGTCCGCATCCTGCTGGCCTACCAACTCCCCATCCACACCATGGCCTGGCTCTCGCCGGTCTTGTCGATCATCTTCTTCACCCCGCTGATCGCCCTCAGCGTCCGCTTCGTCAAGCACGCCCGCCGCGCCTGACTCCGGCTACTTCCGCCGCCGGTCCCGATATTCGGGGTCGGCGGCGAGGTCTTCCCAGAACTCGACATAGGCCTGTTCGTGCAGGATGCCGAGCCGCAGGATGCGCGCGCGGGAGACCGCGCGCAGCTTGTCGCTCGAATCTATGTCGGCGTACAGCGATCGATACAGCTCGAGCAGGCGACGATGCTCCGCGGCCTCGCTGTTCGCCAGGTCGACCACATCGCCCGGCGCGCCCAGATCCGCGAAGAAGAGCTTGAGCTGTGCCGGATCCCGGGTCTCGGCGGGCGGGCTCTGCGGATCGGCGAGCCAGCGCTTCAGCTCGGCCCGGCCCTTATCGGTCAGATGGAAAAGTCGACGCCGCCGCCCGCCCTCCTCGGCCTCCTCGTCGAGCAACCCCTGCTCGGCCAGGCGCACAGGAATCCGATAGAGCTGCGCATGCGGCACCGGCCAGAAGTAGTCGACGCTCTCCTCGAGCTTGGCCTTCAACTCATAGGGCGTCAGCGGTCCGTGCCGGGCGATGAGCCCGAGCACGATGTGGTCCTGCGGCCCGAGATCCGCCATGGCTCCTCAATCTCATTGACACCGTCTCACTGAGACTATAAATTACTGCCATCGAGACCGTATCAATGAGACTATTGAGGAGTATGGATGCGCGACTTCGGCATCACCCTGTTCGATGAATGGACCGCGATGTGGAACGGCGACCTGGCGCTCGCGCACAAGATCATGGCCCCCGAATTCACCCTCCGCTACGCCCAGCCGGGCGCGAGCGAGTACGACACAATCCGCGACCCACAGACCCTTGCCGCCAAGGTCGCCGGATTCCGCGCGCAGCGTCCCGGAATCCGATTCACCACCCAGGGTGAGCCGGTCGTCGAAATGGATGACACCCGAACGGGATTCGTGGCCAGGCCGTACGGTGCGTCGTTCACCGGACCGGATGGCGAGCAGATCGAGGTGAGCGGTACCGATATCCTGCGCGTCACCGCCGGGCAGATCACCGAGGTCTGGTCGGCCTCCGGCGGCCCCAGCGGCCGCACTTACTACTGACCGAGCGCCATCGGCGGGAGGTACTCACCGACCAGCGTGCGCCGCCACAGCATGTGCTCCTGCTGGAGTTCGGCACGAGTTGCGAAGCGGTACAGGTAGATTCGCGCCCGCACATATGTCGGTGGCGAGTCGGGGAAGGGGCAGCTGCGCAGTAATCGCAGCGTCGCAGGGTCGTTGCGCAGCAGTCGCTCGACGAAAGCGAGCAGCCAGCTGCGGGCGTAGGACGGGGAGATCGCGGCGAACCACATCAGCCAGTCCAGCCTGAGGTGGTACGGCGCCCATTGTCGTGGCCATCGGCGCGGATTCCCCGGCTTACCCTTGAACTCGTACTCCCGCCACAATGTCTGGTCGGTGATCTCCTCCTCGTCGGTGCCCTCGAACACCACCTCCTCGCGGGTCCGGCCGATACTGCCGAACGCGCCATAGGTATTGACCAGGTGCAAGGGGTTGAAGGACGCATTCATCCGCTGCTGGCGCGAAAGCAGATTGCGGGCGGGCCAGTAGCTCAGCAAAACCACCGCGACGGTGCACGCGAGCACCAGACCGGCGAACCACGGTGGCGCCGCGGGCATCGACGGCGGAGCTGGCACGGGCAGTATCGCTTTCGCCGAGGACACATCGATCACGGTGGTGGCCAATACGATCGTCACCCAGTTCAACCAGGCGAAGTTGCCGGAAAGCACCAGCCACAACTGCGTGACGATGATGAACGCGGCGGCCACGCTCGCCACCGGCTGCGGCGCGAAAAGTCCCCAGGGCACGACAAGTTGGGCGAAATGGTTGGCCGCCACCTCCACGCGATGCAGCGGTTTGGGCAGGCGGTGGAAGAACCAGCTCAGCGGGCCGGGCATCGGCTGGGTCTCGTGGTGGTAATACAGACAGGTCAGATCGCGCCAGCAGGAATCGCCACGCATCTTGATCAGACCGGCGCCGAACTCCACCCGGAACAGCAGCCACCGCGCCAGCCACAACACCAGCACCGGCGGCGCGACCCGATCATTGCCGAGGAAGATCGCCAGGAATCCGGCCTCCAGCAGCAGCGACTCCCATCCGAACGCATACCACGCCTGCCCCACATTGACGATCGACAGGTACAGCGCCCACAGCACCGCCCACATCAGCATCGCCGCCCACAGCGGCACCAGATTCAGCGCACCCGCCACCACCGCGGCCGACAGCGCGGCACCGGACCACGCCATCACGGCGAAGAACCGGTCCGAATAGTGGAAATGAAAGATGCTGGGCGCCCGGCGAAATTCGACCCGCCGGACGAATCGGGGCACCGGCAACATCCCCTTCGCACCGATGAGTGCCCGGAACTGCCGCGCCGCCGCGACAAAGGCGATCAAATAGATGACGGCCAGACCGTGCTGGAAAACCAGTCTGCCCAACCAGTACTCGGATTCGGTGAACGATGGCATGCCCGCTCCTTCGTACCGCTACCCCCGCCGATACGGCGCCCGCCCCTCGGGTAGCAATGGCTCGGGTCGATCGGATTGCCGCGGAATCGGCAGCGTCACCGCGACATTGCCGAGCGTCGTAAAGCGACCGTGATGACGCAGGACGAACGAATCTCCGGACAGCAGCCGATAAGTCGCGGAATCGCCGGTGATCTCGACGGCCATACCACTGCCGCGCCAGATGATCCGGAAGGCCAGGCGCTCGATATTCGCGGGAAGTCGTGGTGCGAAACTCAATTCACCACCGTGGTCACGCATGCCGCCGAAACCGAAGACGCAGCAGAGCCATGCTCCGGCGAGTGAGGCCATATGCAGGCCGTTGGCGACATTGTGATGCAGATCGTGCAGGTCGGTCAGTGCGGCTTCGGCGAAATAGTCGAAGGCGAGCGAGAGGTGGCCGACCTCGGCGGCCATAACGGACTGACCGGCAGCCGACAGCGAGGAATCGCGGACGGTCAATGCCTCGTAGTAATCGAAGTTGCGCGCCTTCTGCTCGGGCGTGAAAGCGTCGGGGCACAAGTACATTGCCAAGCTCAGGTCGGCCTGTTTGACGACCTGCTTGCGATACAGATCGAAGTACGGGTAATGCAGCATCAACGGATACTTCTCCGGCGGAGTCGCGGCGAAGTCCCAGCGGGCATGTTCGGTGAAGCCCTCGGATTGCTCGTGCACCCCGAGTTCCTCGTTATAGGGCAGGTACATACATTTGGCGCGGTCGCGCCAGCCGCGGATCTCCTCCGCGTCGACTTCCAACTGCTCGGCGATATCCGGTTGGCGCACACAGGCTTCGGCGGCTTCGGCGAGATTGCGCTGCGCCATCAGATTCGTATAGATGTTGTTGTCGGCGAGTGCGGAGTATTCGTCGGGACCGGTCACGCCGTCGATCCGGAAGTTCCCCGCCGTGTCGTAATGGCCCTGGCTCACCCACGAGCGCGCGGTCTCCACCAAAAGCTCGACACCGCAGCTTCTTTCGAAGTGCTCGTCGCCGGTCGCGGCGAGATATCGGACCACCGCATCGGCGATATCGGCATTGACGTGCACGGCCGCCGTACCGGTCGGCCAATAGCCCGAACCCTCGTCGCCGTTGATGGAGCGCCACGGGAACATCGCTCCGGTGTGGCCGAGTTCGTGTGCGCGCTGCCGGGCCCGGTCGAGGGTGGCGTGCCGCCAACGCAGTGCGTCGCCCGCCGCCACCGGCATCGTGTAAGTCAATACCGGCAATACGAAAGTCTCTGTGTCCCAGAATGAATGGCCGTCATAGCCCGGCCCGGTCAGCCCCTTGGACGGTATCGCGCGGGTCTCGCCGCGTGCACCCGCCTGCAGTACATGGAACAGCGCGAATCGGACTGCCTGCTGGAGTTCGGGATCCCCGTCGATCTCGATATCGGCGGTGGACCAGAAGTTGTCCAGGTACTCACGTTGCCGGGCCAGCAACGTATCCCAGCCCGTCTCCAGACCCGCGGCCAATGCCGCGTCCACTTGGGCCCGCAGCGCCGGTACCGAGCGTCGACTCGACCATCCGTAGCCGAGATATTTCGTCAACCGCACGCGCTGGCCCTTCGCGACATCGACCGCGATCGTCAAGCGTGCCAGATCCTCCTCGGCGTGCACACCACAGCGCGGGGTCGCGTCGACCTCGAGTTCGTGGTCCATGGCCGCGGCCATGTGCAGCCCGGAGCGCCGGGTGTGATGGACGAGCACCGCGGCGAAATCACGGGCCGCGCAGAAGTCCGCCACCAGTGGGTGGTCGAGTGCAGCGGCAAGCCGAGGATCGTTGTGCGAGGCCGGAACCGGTTCATTGGCAAGCAGATCCGATTGGATGACCAGCTCGAGATCGTCGTCGAGCGGTTCGACTTCGTAGCGGATCGCGGCAAGGGCGCGTTCGGTGAACGACACCAGCCGTTCCGAGCGGATGCGCACGCACCGGCCGGTCGGCGAGGTCCAGACCGTGTTGCGCCGCAGCGTGCCGGACCGGAAGTCCAGCACCCGTTCGTGTTCGACGGCCTCGCCGTAGCGCATATCCATCGGCTCGTCCTCGACGAGCAGCCGGATGATCTTCCCGTCGGTCACATTGACGAGGGTCTGACCATCCTCCGGATAGCCGTATCCCGCTTCGGCATAAGGCAATTGGCGCTTTTCGTAGAAGCCGTTGAGGTAGGTCCCCGGCTTGCCCACCGGCTCTCCCTCCTCAAAGGTGCCGCGCAGCCCGAGATGTCCGTTGGCGAGTGCGAAGATCGACTCGGTTCGGTGCAATGCCTCGAGATCCAGTCCACACCAACGCAAGTGCCATGGCGCGATCTCGAAGCCACGGCAGTCGGTAGTCATTGCGGTGGCCCGAGCTCGGCCAGATCGGTGACGACCACATCCGCACCCGCCCGACGCAATGCCTCGGCCTGCGTGCCATCACGCACTCGATCGACGCCGACCACATATCCGAAGTCCGCGGCCCGACCGGCCGTCACCCCGGCGATGGCATCCTCGAACGCCGCGGCCTGTTCCGGCTTGGCGTCGAGTGCCTCCGCGGCCGCGAGAAATGCGTCCGGCGCGGGTTTGCCGCGCAGGCCGCGGCCGGCGATCTCGACCCCGTCGATACACACATCGACGAACCGGGTCAGATCCGCGACCGCCAACACCTCATGGGCATTCGCCGAAGCGGTAACCACACCCGTCCGCAACCCGGCCGCGCGTGCCCCGTTCAGATAGTCCAGCGACCCCGGATAGACGTGCACCCCGTCGCGTTCGAGAAACGACAGGAGCAGCCGATTCTTCCGATTGCCGAGCCCATGCACGGTCGGCTCCCCCTCCGCCGCATCGGGGTCCCCCTCCGGCAGCGTGATCCCGCGCGACTTCAGGAACTCCCGGATACCGTCCGCCCGCGAGCGTCCGTCCACATAGCCCAGATACTCGGCATCGGTGAACGGGTGGAACGGGCCGGGGCTGCGTCCGGCCAGAAACTCGTCGAAGACCGCCTTCCACGCCCGCCGGTGCACCGCCGCGGTATCGGTCAACACACCGTCGAGGTCGAACAGCGCCACCGAGATCGTTTCGGGCAATCCGAGCCCCCGGAGATCATGGCTTGGCGTCATACCCCAGCGGTACCCGGGGACAGCAGCCGCAAACGGCGCGACTAGTCGAGCAATTGATCGTCGAGGATGTCGGTATCGGCGCCGACGGATCCCAGGCGCATCGCGACGGCGGTGACCATGGCGTGCACCAAGGCGGTGAAGGCGGTCAGGGTGCGCAGGACGGTGAGGGAGCCGGTTCCGACATAGAAGGTCACATCGGCGATGCGGGCCAGCGGGGAGGACGCGTCATCGGTGAGTGCGATGGTGGTGGCGCCGCGACGGCGTGCCGATTCGACCGCACGGACGGTGTCACTGCTGTAGCGCCGGATCGATACCGCGATGAGTGCGTCGCCGGGCTCGATATCGCGCAGTTCGTCGGTCAGCACCCGGGCGGTCGCCCCGAGCTGGCGGACCCGGTGGCGCACCAGCTGCAGCTGGTAGGTGGCGGCATAGGCGATCGCGAGACAACGCCGCAGCCCGATGACGTGCACGGTGGAGGCGTGCGCCAGCGTCTCGACCGCCCGGTCCCAGTCGCCGCGATCGATCCGCGCGAAGGTACGAGACATATTGTTGGTGTCGTATTCGGTTATCGCGGTGAAGAACTCGTCGTTCGAGCTCGGCGGTGGCGCGTCGGCGGGTCTACGCACCAGATACGCCTCGGCCGCGAGTTGTCTGCGGCAGAGTTGGACCAGGCCCGGATAGCCGGGCAGGCCCAGCATGGTCGCGAAACGCACCAGCGAGGAACGGTGCACGCCCGCGAGTTCGGCGCTCTGGCCGATGCTGCGGAATGCGGTTCCCTCCGGATCGTCCAATACCAGCCTGGCTATGCGCTGTTGGCCGTCGGCCAGTTCGGGCAGGCGCTGCTGCAGGAGGGCGCGTAGTTCCTGATAGGTGGTGGGAGCGCTGTCCCGCACGGTGAGCCTCGCGATCATTCGGTGTACTCGAACGATAGGCCCACACCATAACTGACGGGCCGTAAGGTTCTAGTGCCCCACGGCAACCGCCGCCAACCCTCAGGGTTGGCCCAGACTTCGCCAGCTCGCCTGCGCGAATGGATCATCCGGTTGGATGCTCAGGTTCCGCATCCGCAAGCCTCCCCACGGATCATTGACCAGGCCGTCGGTGAGGCCATCGAACATGTGCGCATGTTCGAGTCTGGTCATGGCCGCGGCGAGATTTTGATCCGTCGAGTCGTACGCCCAGGTGTGCACGGCATCGAAATAGTCGCTCGCGAGATTCCTTCCGATGTGTTGCAACGTCGCCTTGTCCGCCGTGCTCCAACGATCCGGATCGATGGCCGTGTCGAGCGCCTGGTTGTTCTGGATCGCGGCCGTGACGTCGTTCACCAGCCCATGATCGATGGCGGCGTTGGGGGCGGCCACCGGGGCGTTGTTGCGGAAGTTGTAGGCCGCGACATGCGCCTGGCCGGCCAATTCGGGGGCGATGGCCGAACCTGGACGGTTCACCGCCGCCTGCAAGGCGGCTTGCGCCTTCGCCCGCGGCGCGAACTCGAACGGGTTCGGTGGCGTGCTCGCCTTCTGAATGGAATGCACAGCGGCGATATTGCCGATCTTCTTCGCGTCGAGATCGAGCCGGGTCAGCGAGCCCATCTTGCCCTGGTAACTGGCATCCATATCGCCGAGACCGTCCCACGCATGGGCAGCGCCCACGTGATCGTGGATGCCGCCGAACTCTGCCGCGCGCGATGTGGCCTTGGCGTCGAGGACCTTTCGCGCCGCCCGCAGTTCCTCCTGCTGGTCGAGTGTCATATGCGAAGCCGCGATGCGCATATTGATCAGCTCGGCCTCTTTCCGCAGTCTCGCATTGGGATCCAGCGGTTTGGGCGTCTTCATCGCCAGCCAGGCCAGCACCGGCGAGGTATTGGCCGTATTGATCGCGGCCAAGCCGGTGATGAGCCCGGATCCGGACATACTGCCCCCGGAACGTGAGGTGCCCATCCCCAGCGCGACGCCGCCGCTGCCCGCGGTGACCGGACGCCCCTGGATCGCCAGCGCGAACCGGTTGGCGATCCAGTCGTTGCCCCGGCTGAGGCTGCGGTTCAGCCGTTTCAGCTGGGAGATGGCCCCTATCTCGACGGTGCCCGCGATGACGATCACCGCCATGGTCTGCCCCTTCGCCTGCGCGAACAGATTGCCCATGAACAGCACGTAGACGCCGAGGAAGATGGTGTACGCGGTCATTCGGCCCGCCGCGACAATACTGTCGACGAGATTGCGGACCAGAAAGGTCTGCGTCGGTCCGTAGACGAATCCGCCTGCTGCGAAACCGAATATCGACATGAACCCGTGGTAGATCGCGTCCAGTGCGGCCTTGATGACCCTGATGCCGAGCACCACCGCGAAGGCCAACAGGATGCCGCCGCAGATCAAGAGCATCAGACCGGTACCGACCTGACCCATGGTCGGATTCTGGGCCTTGGCGTAGGCGGCGGAATCACCGCAGCTCTGCATGCCCTTGCGAACCCGTTCGTCGTCGCCCGCGGTCATCCCCGTGGACCAGACCGACCGGCAGGCCGGTTGCTCGTCGACCACATGCCCGAAATTCCACACCTGCACCGGGCCGCGGGCGAAGTTGTCCGCCAGATCGCGCTGCATGGTCGTCACCAGTTGGTTCGGATTCGGGTTGTTGTTGCCGTTCAGCCCGGCCGCGACCGAAATTCCCAAATCCCTGCCCTTGGCGAGCAATCCGTCCGAGGACAGCACATCGCCGAGTGGCTCGGCCAGGAATACCGGACCGAGCACCGCGACACCGAGCATCGTGACGACCTGCAGCATCGCCTTGGCGTGATAGCCACGCAACCAGAACCACGCGACGCAGAACGCGCCGATGGTAGCGGCGGTGATCAGCAGCATCGGTGTCGCGATCTGACCGGTCAGCCGGTCCGCGACGCCGGTCAATGCCGAGCCGAACATATTGAGCCACTGGAAGCTCAGCGCATTGCCGATCAACCAGATCGCGGTTGTCACGATGGCGATATAGCCGATGAATTCGAAGCCGAGGATCGCCCAGAGGATCGTCGAGCCCGGGTCCAGCACCCCGCCGTGGTCGGTCGCGAAGGCGTAGTTCGCCAGCGGCACTCCGGACGAATCGCGGATGTGCATCCAACTGAGGCCGTCGATTTCGGAGACACCGCTGCCGGTCGCCGCGGCCAGGTACTGCGCGTTGGCCACCGCGCCGACGAGTCCGGGAAAGACGAATAGGACGAAGATGACGGCCAGCACCCAGCCGACGCGTCGCCGCCAACGAATTGCATGGGACATACCGGGGCGCGGACAGCACCCCTTCGGATCCTCGGATCCCCACCTCGGCCGGACCGGCCGCCTCTTCGACCGTCTGGCCATGCCTTCAGCATGACGCAACTATTGTTGCGTAGCAATACCTTTGCGAAACCAGTTGTTCACCTAACGTCCACTTCGCACGCTTTCCACGGGCTATCGCCGACGCCACATCGGTGCGGCGCCGGTGACGTCTCGCCGAAATCTCCACCATCGACGCTGCGCACATGAAAACCGCACTCCCGCACCGTAACCGCGCTCAGCACCGGGATCCTCGGGAGCGTCACCACTTCTCCCGTCAGTGGGAAATGGCGGGAGAAGTGGTGCGGGACAACGGCCGATCAGCCGGGCTGATCGGCGGGCACCGGTGTTTCGAGAGGCGCACCGAACCAGCCAGCGAGCGCTTCTCGCAGCGTGGGCGCGGCGGTATCGATGGGTTCGCCGACGCCTGCCACCCAGGCGATATGAGCGTCAGGGCGAATCAGCAGGGCATCGGCTGGTCGGTGATCGGTTGCGGCGGTGTGGATTTCGACGCGATGCTGCCAGTCGCGGGCGATCTCGCGCAGCTCCGGCCGGTCGGCGAGAATGAGCAGGATCGGCCGTGCGGTGTGCATGAGTTCCGCGACGCTGGTGGCGCCTTCGTCGGTGTGCAGGGTGAGGTCGGGCGCGAAGGCGCCGGTCAAGGGGTGTTCGTTGGGATTGGGTAGCGGGTAGCGGATATCGGTGCCCGCGATGAGCGCTCCCACGCGGCGCAATGGCTGCTCGTCCAGAAGCAGTTCCTGGAAGACCTGCCGAAGTGCTTCGGCGGCCGGATCTTGTCCGCGCCGCAATGCCACCTGGGCCCGAGTGTGCAGCAGTGTCCGCTCGCCCGCGAGGTGGCGTTCCTCGTGGTAGGTGTCCAGCAGACCGTCCGGCGCCCAGCCCTCGATGTCGGCGGCCAGTTTCCAGGCCAGGTTGACCGTGTCGAGCATGCCCGCATTGATCGCCACACCCGTGGCGGGGAACAGGTGAGCCGCATCGCCGGCCAGCAGGATCCGCCCGGCGCGGTACCGTTCGGCCAGTCGATCCTTGAAGGTGAAGCGCGACAGCCGAATCGGTTCTCCCAGTGGAAGATCCGCGCCGAGCACGCGGCGGACGCTGTCCTGGAACTCGGCCAGGGTCATCGGTTCGTCGTCGTCGTATTCGGTGGACTCGTCTTCGGTGGTGAAGAGCCCGAGCAGTCCGGGGGTGGTCGACCCGTTCGCGAACATACCGCGATCCGTCTGCGTGAATCCCGCACGGATCTTGCCGAACCCGGGGACGTCGAGGTCGCCGTTGTCGAGCACGGTCACCGAATCGTGCACGGCGACCTGGACCAGCCGGTTGACCTCCGGATATGTGGTGCCAGGGAATGCGATGCCCGCCATATCGCGGATCCGGCTGTGCCCACCGTCGCAGCCCACGAGATATCGGGCAGTCACTCGATACGGTCCGTCCGGCCCGTGCACGTCCGCGGTCACCGTGGCGCCGTCCTGGCTCACCCCGACCACCTCGTGTCCGCGGTGGATGTCGACGCCCAGTTCGGTGACCCGTTCGGCGAGCACACGCTCGAGTCGATGCTGTGCGAGTGGCAGCGCGTGCAGCGGTGGATCCGGCAGCCGCGTCAAGTCCACGTGCACACCACCGAACGGGAAGCGAGGAGCCGGGATGGGGTCGGTATTGGCTGCTTCACAGCGTTCCAACAGGCCGCGGTAGCGCAGCAGTTCCAGAATCCGCCCGCCGATACCACCGGCCTTCGGGATGTCCCGAGGCTGCGACTTACGCTCCAACACCAGCGGTCGCATACCGCTCAGACGCAGCTCGGCGGCCAGCATCAACCCGGTCGGGCCCGCACCCACGATGATCACATCGGTGTCGGTCACATGCATTCGGTTACTTCCCATCTCACGCAGGTTCTGGCCTCGGCCAGCGATTCTGCAGCACGACCCGGGCCTTGCCGCAATCCCCCGGGTGCGTTATAAGTTGAGAAGGGAAACGAGTGGGTGCGCCCCGTTTCCTAGTCGCGGGGGTTCTTGAACCGACCGGCGAATCCGCGCAGCGGGAGGTCTGCACTGGTCAGCAGTCCCGGCGGGGCGGCGACAACGGACGCGATCGCGTTGAGTGCGGGCAATCCGGTGACGGTCATGCCGATCGAGGCGAAGTTGTCCGGGTTGGCGAGGTCGACGCCGGGCTTCGGGAGAATCATGTGCTTGTTGTAAATGCACGGATCGCCCTTGATCCGAGTTATGTAGCAGCCCTTGATATTCCAGCTCGGGTCGGTGTGCGGTGTCATCTGCCACTCCAGATGCGTCTCGATCCGCGCAACGCCGTCGACCATGCCCTGGTACTTGATGTGATTACCGCCGAGCGAGCCCTTCGGCAGCCGGTACCAGCCCAGGTCGACATCCTTGGTGCAGGCGCCGAGTTCATAGGTGAACTTCACCTCGTCGAGTTCCAGACCGAAGCAGTCGGCCATCATCAGCACGCTGTCGGCGAAGACACTGGTGTATTTCTCCAGCTTGCCGGGGATGCTCGGATCTTCGACAGGTGACCCGTAGCCGACCTCGATCCAGGTCTCCCTCGAGTGGTGGCACGACACGTCGACGGATTCGAGGGTGATGATGCTCTCGATCTCGGCGACGTCGGCGGAACACACCACTCCGAGGACCTGGTTCAGGCCGGGATTCATGCCGGTGCCGTAGAAGGTCGATCCACCCTTCGCGCACGCCTCGCTCAGGAGCTGGGTCACCGGCTTACCCGACGGATGCGGGTGGTTGGTGTCGCGATGCCAACCGGTGATCCAGTCCGCGGTGGTGACGATGTCGATGCCCGCTTCGAGCACCTGGACATAGAGGTCCTCGTCGGGGAATACGCCGTGGAAGGTGAGCACATCGGGTGCGGCGGCGATGATCTCGTCGACCGAGCCGGTCGCGATGATGCCGTTCGGCGCCAGACCGGCGATCTCGCCGGCGTCGCGGCCGATCTTCTCCGGTGTGTAGCAATGCAATCCGATGAGTTCGAGATCCGGATGGTTGCCGATTCGTTTGATCATCTCGGTTCCGACATTGCCGGTGGCGACTTGGAACACCCGGATCGGCGCTTTGGTTGGTGCGTTCATTGATGCCTGCTTTTCTGGATGCGTTGATCCTGGGTCGGGATCGGGTAGAACTGCTCGGCCCAGGTGCGGATGGCGGTGAAGCCCTCGTACTCACTTCCGGACAGTGCCGGTGGATCCGAGTAGCGCTGGTGCTGCCAGATATCGACGTCCTGGGTGAACTGGCGAATGACCTCTCGAGCGAACGCCTGGGCTCGCTGCTCGGCCTTCGCCGGATCAGAGCTGGGCCGACGGCCGATGTACACGCTGAAACGAACATCGCAGGTGCTGTCGTCGACGGGGGTGACCGCCGTAATGGTCCGGTTGTCCACCATGCCCCAACTCTTGGTCACCGCAACGCCCAGTCCGCCGTTGATCGCCTCGACGCCGCTATTGACATCCTCGATGGACTGCCCGTCATCGCCTTCGAAGGTGATGGTGAAGTCGACGTAGGACACCGGTTCGTCGAAGTCGTGCCGGGTGAACACCGGCACGATCGGCGTCTGGTGCACGAACTTGAAATGCGCGAAGTCGACACCGTTTTCGAGCACGTACTGCGGATGAAGTTCCAGTCGCTCGCGGAACAGAGTGGCCTGCGGGTAGTAGTCGGCCGAGCTGCTGTCGTCGCCGAATCCGGTGAACACGTCGGGCACTTCGAAGAAGGGTGGGCGACCCTCGACGTCGTGCCAGATGTAGACCGATTCGTTGCGCTCGACGACCGGGTGGGTACGGATGCGCCTACCCCGATTGGGATGCTTCTCGTACGGAATGCAGACGTTGCGGCCCTCGTGGTTCCACTGCCAGCCATGGAACGGGCATTCGATGACATCGCCCTCGACATGACCGCCGAATCCGAGATGAGCGCCCAGATGCTCGCAGTAGGCATCCATCACCGTCAGCAGGCCCGACTGCGCCCGCCATGCCACCAGCTCCCGGCCGAAGTACGTCATCCGGTGGACCGCGCCGACGGCGATCTCGGCCGACCACGCGACTTGGAACCATCCCGTCGGCTGCATCGATAGCGGCGGTTTCGCCATCTCGGTGTCCTCTCCCGGCAGATCACAGTGACCGCTATGAAATTATCATAGTGGGTACTGTGAAACTATGAAAAACCGCTCAGCGGGCAGGGATTCGAATGCGGCCGGGTGCGCGCCACCAGCTAACATCTGGAAAGTGACCGACCGGGATAGCTATGCGCGACGCACGAACCGCCGTGGCGATGCCACCCGGGAGAACATGCTGAAAGCGGCGGTGCGCTCGTTGGCCACCGGAGACCCCGGCGCGGTATCGGCCAGCAAGATCGCCCGCGAGATCGGCGCCACCTGGGGCGCGGTCAAATATCAGTTCGGCGATAACGACGGACTCTGGGCCGCCGTGCTGCACTACACCGCCGAGCGGCGAGCCGAAATGCTCACCTTCACCGACACCGCGGCACCGCTTCGTCAGCGAGTCGCGGGCATCATCGACACGCTCTACGCGGGACTCACCTCCCCCGACTCCCGCGCGATCGAGAACCTTCGTGCCGCGTTGCCGCGCGATCACACCGAACTGGAACAGCTCTACCCGCGCACCGCCGCCGAACTCGCATCCTGGGGCCACGGCTGGCTCCGAACCTGCCAAAACGCCTTCGCGGACCTCGGCGTGGACCCCGGCCGCGTCGAGGAGATCGCAGCGCTGATTCCCGGCGCCATGCGTGGCATAAACTCCGAACGCCAGCTCGGCACCTACTCCGACCTCGACAAGGCCCGCCGCGGGCTCACCAACGCGATCGTCGCGTACCTCGAGGATTCAGGTCGAACGACAATTTGATTCCGGCTCGCCCAGTGAGCGAATCAAGGCCGATGATGTTGCGGCTGATCCATCGAAGGCGGATGCGAGAATGCTTGCGCGACAAGCCATGTCCGTGACAGTGCTCCGTCAGCGACTACGCTCACCGCAATATCGGCATGGGTCAGGTGATCGACGAGGGAAGGCGTAATGGTGGATCTCGCCGCGCGATTCGAGGAGCTGGGTCGCCTGGTACCGATCCCCGACCCGTGGGACATAACGGAATACATCGCGCGGGTGGCAGAATACCGGGAACGGCCGATCACGTTGTGCCCCATCGACATCGGCGCCCTCTTGGGGAACGGAGGCGGCCTGTGGATCGCCCGCCGCCAAGACTTCCGAAACCGGCATCGCTGAGATGACCGCCCCGGTCCCGGTCTGATCACCTGGCCCGTCCCGACAGGTCTCACATTGGTGCTCACCGGTCGGTGGTGGCCGTTACGGGACAACAACGTCGACTGGCTCATCAACCGCGCGCTCGCCGCCGGTCTCTGCGAAAACCTATTACGGGACGCATGGTTCGAACAGTCACTGACCTGGCTGCTGCCCGGCGACGACAGCGACGTGGTCAACATCGCCCGGCAGCTCTCACCGGGAGCAACCCTGCTGACCATGTCGAATATCTACGGCTTCGCCAAGTTGCGGGCGGGCGCCGACCCCGCCGACACGTGACGCAGGCAACGGCGCTACTACCTCGTCACGATCACCGCCACCGCCGTCATCCTGATCGCGGGCACACCCGCCCGCCACGCTGACCAGTTGATCGACCCAACCCTGGGCTGGCCCACTGTCATGGCCTGCGTCGCGTTCTCACTGCCGCTCGGCGCCACAGCAATGCTCCTCAGCCGGGTAAGCATGCGCGAGATGCGCGCCGCAGGGGCCACCACTGGCAGGAACGGGCACTGTACACCAGCGGTCCTGGGCACCACGGTGGACCTGGGGATCGTAGCGGTTATATACCCGCTCGAGACAGCCATCAGTGTCATGACAGGCCACCCGGCATTCGATCCCGAGATGCACTGGAAAGCCTGGAGCGGCTTCCTGCTCTCAGCCGTCGGCGCTCCCGCCACTGTCACCGTGCCGCTGATCAGCACCCTGCTCACCCACACCGGATGGGACCGCACCAGCCGATACTGCCGCCGCCTGCACCCGATGTGGACCGATCACGGCCGTACCCGAAATCGTCCTCGAAAAACGGCACGACCACCGAACAGACCCCGCCATCCACCTGCACCGCATGACCATCGACATCCGCGACAGCCTGCTCCACCTCAAGCGCTACAGCCACAACCCGACAACCTCGCCACCACCGACGCCGACCCACACACCTACCCCCGCCACATCGCCGAAGCCATCACCACCAAAACCGCCGAACACGACCCAGCCCACCCCCGCCACCAAATCCAACCCGGCACACGAGACCTCACCACGGAACTACACCAGCTACTCACACTCACCAAAGCATGGCCACACGTCCGCAGCCTGACCAAGTCGCCCTAGCGCCACGCACAGACGTAGCTGCAGCAGCCGTCGCAGACGGTCACCGAGCTTCGATCAGCGACTTGCCCCTGACCTATCGCAGGCTCACACCGACCGGCGAACAGGAGGCCACAACAAGCCTCGCCACGGTTCCCAATACGCGCTCGAGCACCAAATGAAAAACGACCCGGAACACTTGAGTTCCGGGTCGTTTCCCTCGTAGCGGGGACAGGATTTGAACCTGCGACCTCTGGGTTATGAGCCCAGCGAGCTACCGAGCTGCTCCACCCCGCGTCGGTAAACACAACATTACACACGTCTACGCACGAAAGGCAAATCGCTTATCTTCCAGGGGGTTTGCCCTGGTCAGCGAGTTGAATCCGGGGTCGCGGGCGAGCGGGTGAGGTTGCACACAGATGGCTCCGAGGGGTCGGTAGCGGACATCTGCCGAATCCATCCATCAGACCTGAGCGAGGGCGGCGGCGAAAGTCGTCCAGAACGCAATAGACCGGTCGGCCAATGGCTTCAAACGTGACCTGGGCCACTATTTCGTAGTGATCCCGAACACATAACGATGCTATAACCGACCGTCCGGAATCCATTCTTATGGCATTTGCGACCTGCGCAAACACCGGTATACACGTTATTCGCATCATGCAATTGCGAAGTTATCAAGATGTGATCTGCCGAGATTTCTTCGTTACCGTCGATTCGCGGCCCGGATCAAACGTGATGGGCTCGAACTCGAACCGCCGAACACCGGCGACCCTGTCCCGCGGTTCGAGGATCCCCGACACGCCTGGGGGCAGGGACTCGGCTTTCGCATTACCGGGGGCGGTGGGCGCAGGGAGGGAATACAACATGTCGAAGCACCGAAAGCTCAGCACCCGCGCCCTCGGCTATGCCGCTGTCACCGGCGCAATCGTTGCCGTCCCGTTCGGTCTTTCCACCGGCACCGCAGCGGCCGCCCCGACCCACAATTGGGATGGCGTCGCGCAGTGCGAAAGCGGTGGCAACTGGGGTATCAACACCGGAAATGGCTACTACGGCGGCCTGCAGTTCTCGCAGAGCACCTGGGCCGCCAACGGTGGCGCCGGTTCCGCCAATCATGCCAGCAAAGAAGAGCAGATCCGGGTGGCCGAGAATGTGCTCGCCACCCAGGGTGCGGGCGCCTGGCCGGTCTGCGGTCAGTACCTGCGTGCCGGTGAGTCCGAGCCGAGCGCCCCGGCCGTCGTCGAGCCGGAGCCCGCCGCCCCCGCCGAAGCCGCCCCTGCCCCGGCCACCAATGTCAAGTCCGCCATCGAGCAGGCCAAGTCCGCGGGCTACCAGCTGGCCAAGCAGAATGGCCTCGAGGGCCAGTACCAGCAGCTGCTGGACCAGAACGGCGCACTGATCGACTCGTTCGGTCGCTGACGTAGGAATCGGACGTCACTCGGCAACGGCGCCGAGGTGGACGTCGGTTCGACGTCGATGAGAACGGCCCCGTCACCCGAATCCGGGTGACGGGGCCGTTCTAGTTGGATCAGCGACCGGCGTCCTGATACGCCTTCACTGCGGCGTCCAGTTCCTCCAGCGCCTTGCCGAAGTCCTGGAAGTTCCCGGACTTCATGGCATTTCGCACACTCTCGATCTTCTTGCTCAGCTCGGCGGCCGCCGCATCCTTGGCGGCGGACCCGGTCGCCGGCGGCGGCGTGGTGCCCTGTGTCGGCGGTGTTGTGCCCTGCGTCGGCGCCGTGGCGCCGTGATCCGTCGGTGGCGTGGTACCCGGTTTCGGCCTGCTGGCCGGATCACCGCCGAACGGGGTCGCCAGCGAACCGGTCCCCGGCAGTACCTGATTCAGCGCATCGGCCAGGGTGGAGGCGAAACCGACCTTCACACTGCCCGCCACATCGCGATAGCTCACCAGTACCCGCAGCAGCTGCGGGAACGTGGAGCTGCCTGCCCCGGTATTTCGCTCGTTGTAAAACGGCTCCACATAAAGGATTCCGCCGTCGGCGATCGGCAAGGTCAGCAGATTGCCATATCTGATCTTGTTCGAGTTCGACAGCAGCGTTTTCTGACTGGAGACTTCGGGCGCCGTCGTCATACTGTTCTGCGTTTGCTGCGGACCCTGTGTCTGCGTATCGGTCGGCAATTGCAAGATCGTGAATTTGCCGTAGCCGTCCGGATCCGAGCGCACCGAAATATAGGCGGACAGGAACTGCCGGTTGTAGCCGACCATGGCGCTGGTCAGATTGAACACCGGCTTATTGTTCGCCGACGCGTTGCCCAGCAGCACGTAATACGGCGGCTGATTGAAGGTGCCCCCCTCGGTGGTCGGATCGCTGGGGACCGACCAGAAAGCGTTGTTGGTGAAGAACTCTCGCGGATTGTCCACGTGGTACTTGGTCAGCATTTCGCGCTGCACCTTGAACAGATCCTCGGGATAGCGGAAGTGCGCGCGCAGTTCCGGCGAGATCTCGCTCTGCGGCTTGACCGCGCCAGGGAACACACCGCGCCAGGCCTTCAGCACCGGGTCGGTGGGGTCCACCTCGTAGAGGGTCACCGTGCCGTCGTAGGCGTCGACGGTGGCCTTCACCGAGTTGCGGATGTAGCTGACCTCCTTGCGCGGCAACAGCCTTCCGGTCTTCTTATCGATGCTGTCCTCGACCGCGCCCTCCAGCGAGGTGGTCTGCGCGTACGGGTAGTTGTCCAGCGTGGTGTACGCGTCGACGATCCACTGGATCCGGCCGTTGACGACTGCCGGATAGGCATTGCCGTCGGTGGTCAGCCAGGGCGCGACCTTCTGAACCCGCTCGCGCGGGCTACGGTTGAAGATGATCTTGGAGTTGTCCCCGATAGCCGAGGAGAACAGCAGATTGCGCTCGGTGTACTTGGCCGCGAAGGCCAACCGGTTGAACCAGTTCCCGATCGACACGCCACCCTTGCCGTTGTAGGTGAATTGCGCTGTGTCGGAATCGTATTCGCGCGGCTGCGAACCGTTCACGGCGCCGACGATCGCGTAGTCCGGATTGGACTGCGAGATCAGCTCGCCGTAGTAGACGCGCGGCTGTTCGACCTTGATCTGCTGCTGGTCGGTCGAGTTGAACAGGTCGCTGACCAGGAAGATCGGGTAGCCGCTGTCGCTGCTGCCGCCGGTATTGGCGTTGGGGTCCTCGTACTGCGGCCGGTTGACCCGGTTGGCGGGCGCCGCGACGAAGCCGTTGCCGTGGGTGTAGACGGTGTGCTTATTGATCCAGTCGGTCTGATTACCGCTCAGCGCCGACGGGTGCAGTTCGCGGGCGGCCACGATGTAGTCCTGGGTATCGCCGTTGAGGGTGTAGCGGTCGATATCCAGCGACTCCGGGAAGCCGTAGAAGTTCTTCAGCTGCTTGAGCTGGGTGAAGGTAGGCGACAAGATATTCGGGTCGAGCAGGCGGGCATTGCCGATGGTCGCCGCATCGACCGGAACTTCCAGCGGGCTCTTCGAACTGTCGCCCTTGTAGTCCTTGTACTCGATCTTGTCCGAGGTGATGCCGAACGCCTGCCTGGTCGCGGCGATATTGCGTTCGATGTATTCACTCTCCTTGTCGGCGGCGTTCGGGCGCACCGAGAACTGCTCGACGACCAGCGGCCATACCGCGCCGACCAGGACCGAGGAGAGCACGAGCAGCGCGGCCGCCATCGCGGGCACCCGCAGATCGCGCAGCACGATACCGGCGAAGAAGGCGATCGCACAGATCACCGCGATGGACAGCAGGATCAGCTTCGCGGGCAGCACGGCGTTGATATCGGTGTAGGAACCACCGGTGAAGGTCGGCTCCTTACGACTGCTCGACAGCAGCTCGTAGCGGTCGAACCAGTAGGCAATCGCCTTGAGCAGCACGAAGATTCCGGCGATCACCGCGAGTTGGATGCGCGCGGGCCGGGTCAGCGTGCCCTCACGCCCGGTCAGGCGCAGACCGCCGAAGACATAGTGCGTCACCAGGCTGGCGAAGAACGCGATGACCACCGCGACGAACAGCCAGTTCAGCACCATCCGGTAGAACGGCAGGTCGAAGGCGTAGAAACCGACATCGAGGCCGAACTGCGGATCCTTCTGGCCGAACGAGTCACCATTGAGAAACAGCTGCACGGTGACCCAATTCGACTGCGCCACCAAGCCGGAGAGCACGCCGAGCAGCAGCGGGATGCCGATGCCGAACAGCTTGAGCCGGCTCATCACGGTGGTGCGGTAGCGCGCGATCGGATCGTTCGGCCCCGCTACCGGCACGAATACCGGCCTGGTCCGGTAGGCCAGCAACAGCGCCAACCAGACGACGAGACCGACGAACAGCGCGACGGCGATGAACAACAGGATCCGCGTGCGCAGCACGGTGAGATAGACGCTGCGGAAACCGACCTCGCCGAACCACAACCAGTTCGTATAGGTGTCGGTCAGCCGCGGTCCCAGCAGCAACAGCGCCGCCAGAATGATGGCCGCCACCAGCAGCACTCGGCTGCGTCGGGACAACGAAGGTAAGCCGGTGGGGGGCCGCATGCCCACGATGCCACTCTCCAAGGTCCGGCGGCGCGCGCACCGATGTTCTCGGCCGTGACACCGCAGTCCGATGTTGCAGGTGGTCCAAAGGGACCGTTTCGGCCCACTCTACGGAATCGGGCTGTGACACGGGCAGCGCCTTCCGCGCTGCCCGTGCTCTGTCTAATTTGCCGCGCCTACGGCGCGGCGCGTTCGC
>NZ_BDBY01000117.1 GCF_001613225.1 Nocardia pseudovaccinii NBRC 100343 | reverse complement strand
GCTCCGTCGTGGTTGCGCGATCACGCCTGCCCTGGCTACGGACACATAGTTGCTGGTGCGAGGATGTCCAGTGTGACCGCAGACCTGCACGCCGAACTCGTCCTCGCCCGTTCCGTCCGTGAAGTGGCGGAATTCGTCGATGCCGAGGGTTGGGGCAGACCGCCGCAGATGTTCGCGCTGGTGCCGACCGCCGATCTGGTCGCGGCCGAGCCCGGGTTGCTCGATCAGCTGGATCAGGGCAGCGAGCTGACTCCGATTGCGCAGGAGTCGTTCCCGGAGGACATCACCGGCGGATCGATGGCGCTCGACGAATTCCTCGCGACCACCAGTTGGCCCGATGCCGTGAGCGGCTGTGTGCTCGTCCAGGAGATCGTCGTGCTGCCGCCGGATGCCGAGAGCACCCTCGACGATGCGCTCACCCCGCTGCTCGCCGATCACGAGGCCGCCGACGCCGCCGCGCGCGCCGCGGCCGAGACGCATCCCGGGCGGCGCACGGCCCGGCTGTTCGCCGCGGTACTTCGCAGCGGCGCGGATCTGTGCCTGCTGCAGGTCAAGCCCGAGGACGATGTCGACGACTTCGGCGATCTCGACCTGCGCACCTATCCGAATCTGGCGCCCAACCTCATCGAGGCACTGCACCACACGATGGAGTGATCAGCCGCAGGAGACGGTCTCCCGGCCCGCGTTGATGTCGTTGAGGGATTGCACTGCGCCGCTGAGGTTTTCGACCTTCACCAGGCGCAGGCCGTCGGGCGTGCGCTGTCTGGCCTCGTTGCAATTGGCGGCCGGGACCAGGAAGGTCTCCGCGCCTGCGTCGCGCGCGGCCATCATCTTGTACTGGATGCCGCCGATCGGGCCGACTTTGCCGTCCTGATCGATGGTTCCGGTCCCGGCGACGAACTTGCCGCCGTCCAGTTCACCGGGAGTGAGCTTGTCGATCAGCGCGAGGCTGAACATCAGACCGGCCGACGGCCCACCGATATCGGCGAGATTGAACGAGACCTCCATCGGCGGGCGCGCGCCCTCGGTCGGGGTCAGGCCGAGGTAGCCCTTGTTCGCGTCGTCGGGGCGCGCGGCCAGGGTGATGGTCGCGGTGTGTTCGGTGTTCTCACGCCGGTAGGTCACGGTGATCTGCGCGCCGGGGGCCTGCGAGGACACCGCGGCGACGACATCCTTGGGCGCGGTCATAGGTGCGCCGTTGACGCTGACCAGTTCGTCCCCTGCCTGCAGCGTCTCCTTGGCCGGCCCGTCGTCGGAGACCTTGCGCACCAGCACCACCGTCGGCAGGTTCATGAAGTGCAGCGCCGCCACCTCGGCATTGCCCTCGGAATCCTTGAAGTCCTGCTGGTTGGATTTGTCGATCTCCTCGCGCGGGACGCCGGGCGGGTACACCTCGGCGCGCGGGACCAGGCCGTGCTCACCGCTGACCCAGAACCCGAACGCCTCGAAGATGTTGAGTCCGTCGCGCACCGAGACCGTCGTCATATTCAGATGACCGGTCACCGGGTCCACTTCGGCGCCGCGGACGTCGACGACCTGCTTGCCATCGACCGAGCCGAGGGTATTGAACGTGGGTCCCGGCCCGAGTGCGACGAAGGGCACAGTGAGCAGACTGCCCACCACACCGAGGACGAGCACCGGGATCAGGGCGGCCACCAGGGTCAGGATCCGACGATTCACCTGGACCACAGTAATGATCGCCACCGCGCCGGGTCGTGCGAGGCGCATATTTACCGGCGTACGCGTGCCGGAGATTTCGCGCCGCGCGAACATCGACCCCCTACACCACACGCGTAATGTTTTGGGTATGAGTGACCTCCCCTTCGGATTCTCGAACCGCGATGACGACGACCGCAAGCGCGGCGACGAGCCGAGCGGTGCCGGGGCGAGCGGTGCCGGGGCGAGCGGTGCCGGGGCGAACGATCCGTTCGGCTTCGGCGGGGCAGGCGCGGGCGGTTTCGATCCGGCCCAGCTCGGACAGATGCTCACCTCGCTCGGCCAGATGCTCAGTGGGATGGGGCAGCCGGGTTCGGCGCAGTCCGGCCCGGTCAACTACGACGTGGCCAAGCGATTGGCCCGCCAGCAGCTCGGCGCGAATGTGACGCCGGTCTCCGAGAGCACGGTCAAGGCCGTGGCCGATGCCGCGCACCTGGCCGAACTGTGGCTCGACGGCGCGACCACACTGCCCGCGGGCGCCACCAGAACCGCGGCCTGGACCGCCAACGATTGGATCGAGGAAACGCTGCCGACCTGGAAGCGGCTGTGTGATCCGGTGGCCGAGCAGATCTCCGGCATGTGGACCGCGCAGTTGCCGGAGGAGGCACGCGAGTTCGCCGGTCCGATGGTCGGGATGCTCGGGCAGATGGGCGGACTCGCCTTCGGCTCCCAGCTCGGACAGGCCCTCGGCCAACTCGCCAAGGAGGTGCTGACCTCCACCGATATCGGACTGCCGCTCGGCCCGACCGGCACCGCGGCGCTGCTGCCCGCGGCCATCTCGGAGTTCAGCGCCGGACTCGAGCAGCCGGAAAGCGAGATCCTGGTCTTCCTCGCGGCCCGCGAGGCCGCCCACCAGCGCCTGTTCGCACATGTGCCGTGGCTGCGGCAGCAGGTGCTCGGCGCGGTCGAGGACTATGCGCGCGGCATCAAGATGGACTTCTCCGCTCTGGAGTTGGCGGCCCAGAATATCGACCCGATGTCGCTGACCGATCCCTCGAAGCTCGAGGAGATCCTGTCCCAGGGCGCGTTCGAACCGCAGACCACCCCGGAACAGAAGCAGGCCCTCGAGCGGCTGGAAACGCTGCTGGCCCTGATCGAGGGCTGGGTACAGGTCGTGGCCACCGAGGCGATCGGTGACCGCCTGCCGGGCGCGGGCGCGCTCGCCGAAACCCTGATCCGCCGCCGTGCCACCGGAGGCCCGGCCGAGCAGACCTTCGCGACGCTGGTCGGACTCGAGCTGCGGCCCCGCAAGCTGCGCGAGGCGGCGGCGCTGTGGCGGCGGCTCACCGCCGACGCGGGCATCGACGCGAGGGACGCCATCTGGGCGCATCCGGATCTGCTGCCGGATTCCAATGATCTGGACTCCCCCGCGGGCTTCATCGATTCGGTGATCGGCGGCGGCGTGGACGCCTTCGACGATCCGCTGGCCCAGTTGGCCGAAACCGAGGCACGCGAGAAGGCCGAACGCGAGGCTGCGAAGGGTGACGGTGAATCCGGCCCGAACCTCGGCAAGGACACCGACGCGTCCTGAGAATTGTCCTGTTGATAAGCGCGAATTCCTGTGGATAACTGCAGGATTCGCACTGATGCATCGATGACCAGATCCGCATACTGCTGCCATGACGACGAGGCGGATGTGCGGGCCGATGCTGGCGCCGCGGGTGACGGTGTTGGTGCGGTCGTCGGGGGTCGTGCAGTTGGGGTGGGATCCGGAGCGGGCACTGCTACTCGATCGGACCGCATCGGATACCGACACCGTGCTGGCATTCCTGCGGCTGCTGGACGGCATGCACAGTCGCCCGCAGGTCATCTGGCGGGCCGGGCAATGTGGGATCGACCCCGAGGACGCGGCGGAGCTGCTGAATCGCATCGATGACGCGGGACTGCTGTTGCACCCGGATCCACGCCTGGGGCGGGTGCGTTCGGTGCGGGTGCACGGACTCGGGCCACTCTCGGATGCGGTCGCGACCGGGTCGCGGCGGCTCGGGCTGCGGCCGATCCGGTCACGTGGGTATCGCGCCGACGGTTCGGTGCTGGACTGGCACGGTGAACTCGTGGTGCTGGCCGATTCGCTCGTCATCGAACCGCGCCTGGCCAATGAGCTGGTGCTGCACGGGATTCCGCATCTGCAGGTCCGAATTCGCGATGGCAGCAAGGGCATCGTCGGTCCGCTGGTCTTTCCCGGCCTGACGAGCTGTCTGCGCTGCCTCGACCTGACCCGCTGTGAGTACGACCCGGAGTGGCCGCAGCTGGCGAGCCAATTGCTCGGCCGGGTCGGGCACGCCTCACCTGCCGGAATCCTGGCGACGGCGGCTTTGCTGCTCGGCGAACTCGAAGCGATCATGCACTGTTCCCCCGAGCGTCAGCTCGACACCATGAACAGCACGATCGAACTCGAACTCGATACGCACCGGATCTCGCGCCGGGAATGGCCGCAGCACGACGGCTGCGGCTGCCGTCGTATTTTCGCTGGTAGCACCGGATGAGAGTGTCGATTCTTACAGTCGGCCAAGCAAAGACATCAAGATTGTCGTGGCGATTTCACGGGTCCGTCCGCCATGATGGGTACGTGTCTGAGATCGTGCGCCGTCGCTCGTCCCGCAATGCCAAGTTAGCCAAGATTCCGCTGGGTATCGCCGGACGAGCCGCCGTCGGGTTCGGTAAGAAGCTGGCCGGTGGCGATAAGGGGGAGATCAACGCCCAGTTGAACCAGAAGGCCGCCGAGCAGTTGTTCACCGTGCTCGGTGAGCTCAAGGGCGGTGCGATGAAGTTCGGACAGGCGCTGAGCGTCATGGAAGCCGCGGTTCCCGAGGAGTTCGGCGAGCACTATCGCGAGGCACTCACCAAACTGCAGGCCGCCGCGCCGCCGATGCCCGCCGAGACCGTGCACCGGGTCCTGGACCAGCAGCTCGGCACCCAGTGGCGGCAACGCTTTCAATCCTTTGATGACACCCCCGCGGCATCGGCGAGCATCGGCCAGGTGCACAAGGCGGTGTGGTCGGACGGCCGGACCGTCGCGGTGAAGGTGCAGTATCCGGGCGCCGACGAGGCGCTGCGCGCCGACCTCAAGACACTGTCGCGGATGACCGGTCTGCTCTCCTCGGTGATTCCGGGCGCGGATGTGAAGCCGCTGCTGGCCGAGATCACCGAGCGCACCGAGGAGGAACTCGACTACCGCAACGAGGCCGCCAACCAGCGCACCTTCGCCAGGGCGTTCGACGGGCATCCGGAGATCGTGGTGCCGAAGGTGGTGGCCAGCGCGCCGAAGGTGATCGTGACCGAATGGCTGGATGGCACCCCTGTCTCACAGATCATCAAGCAGGGGGCCGAGGATCCGGAGGGCACGCGTGCGCTGCGCAATCGGGTCGCCGGACTGATGGGCAAATTCCATTTCTCCTCACCGGAGACCGTCGGGCTGCTGCACGCCGATCCGCATCCCGGCAACTTCATGATGCTGGCCGACGGCAAACTGGCCGTTATCGATTTCGGCGCCTGCGCGCCCATGCCGGACGGCTTCCCCGAGATCCTGGGCCGGATGCTGGCCCTGGAACTCGACGAACGCTTCGATGAACTGGTCGAGCTCATGTACGACAACGGCTGGGTGATTCCGGGCCGGACAGTTACCGATCAGGAGATCGCCGACTACCTGCGGCCGTTCACCGACCCGATCCAGACGGATTCGTTCCACTTCACCCGCAAATGGATGCAGCGGGTGGCCGGTAAGGCCTCCGATATCGGCAGTCCGGATATGAAGACCGCGCGGGCACTGCAACTGCCCGCGCAGTACGTGATGATCTTCCGCGTGCTCGGCGGTTCGGTCGGCATCCTGGCCCAGCTCGATGCGGAGCTGCCGTTCATGCAATTGGTGCGTGCGTGGATGCCCGGCTTCCGCGAGGAGCGATCCGCCAGCTGAAAGGCCGAAAAGGATTGGCCGAGAACGCAAACGAGCCGCCCACCGGATCTCACGGTGAGCGGCTTGTTTGCTTTCTCGTTCCTGGGCCCTGTGCTGATCGGGTTCGGCCGAATCCGAACCGGCCGGACAGGCCTCAGCGACCGGAGGGAGGGGAATCACAGATCTCATACCGAGATCGCGACCTTGCGTGGACGTCCACGCGGGCGCTTGCGGGCGATCACGACACCCTGGTCGAAGATCTCACCGCCCCAGACACCCCAAGGCTCGCGCCGATCCATGGCCGCGGTCAGGCAGCCCTTTCGGATGGGGCAGGACGCGCACAGCGCCTTGGCCTGCTCCAACTGGACCGGGCTCTCGGCGAACCAGAGATCGGGATCTCCGGCTCGACAAGGCAGGACCTTTGTGACCTCCCGGGGGCGGGTGGGCCGTGCCACGGTTCGGCATGTCACGTCAGTAGTGGCTTGTGGCCTCTCTGCGGTGAACACGTCGTTCTCCTTCAGCTCGTTTGCAGCGGTACGTTCGTTCGTTCCGCGAAACCGAGGCCGGTGGTGGCTGAAGGGCCGGTAAAAAATACTGGCCACGGTTTCGCTTCGGGCGATCCGTGGCCAGGAGGTCGGGGAGTGTTCCCTACCTAGTTCGACATCTCTGTCGAATCCTGATCACGGTCGCTGGGTGTGCGGTGCGGCGGAGGCGTGCCTGCAGATCTGCCGGTGCATATCCGGCCTCAACTGCGAAGACGCCGACTTCTGCCGTGTGGGCAAATGCCGGGTGCCAGCCCGCGCTTGGCTTGTCCTGATTGACGACGTAAATCGGGGAATGCATGCTCATGGCTTTGCCGTGATCCCCGGATACGCCGACACCGGACAGACCGATCCCCTGCAAAGCAGCGAGGATCCCCCGGGAGGCCGACATGACGGGTGCAGCATTCACCGCAACGCCCATAGCGCTGAAGTTCGTATTGCCATTCATCGGTCTGCCTCCCTCCTGTACTCGTGTCGGTAACTCTGCGCGCCGAGATGACCTCCCGGTGCGTGAATCCCACCATATGTGTTGCCGCTCATCGCGACAACCTATTTTCTACCTGCGGTTTTGTGGGCTTGACCGCAGCCGTGATGCCACTATCGATAACACCTCGGCCCCGTATTGCTCGAGCTTCTTCGCCCCGATTCCCGGGATCGCGGCGAGTGCGCTGTCATCGGCGGGCAGTTGCTCGGCGATCGCGGTGAGTGTGGTGTCGGTGAAGATCACGAACTCACGCACCCGCAGATCCTGCGCTTTCTCCGCCCGCCAGGCCTGCAGCGCCGCGAGTAGCTCGGCATCGAGTTCGGCCGGGCAGCGGCGGCAGCGGCCGAGCATGGTGGCATAGGTGCCGATCAGCGGTTTGGCACATACCCGGCAGGTGGGGCGCACACCATTCGAGGCGCTGTCGGCAACCGGTGCGGCGATTCGCGAGGCCGGCGAGTCGTCGGGCACCAGCTCGTTGAGGAATCGGGAGCGCCGCCGCGTGCGCCTGCTGCCCTCGCCGCGGGAGAGCGCCCAGGACAGTTGCAGATATTCCCGGGCCCTGGTCACACCGACGTAGAGCAGTCGCCGTTCCTCTTCGAGGGCGGCCTGATCGGCGACCGAACCGTCGTCGCCCAGCACATGCGCGATCGGCAGCGTGCCGTCGGCGACGCCGACGAGGAAAACCGCGTCCCACTCCAGACCCTTCGCCGCGTGCAACGACGCGAGGGTTACGCCCTGGACGGTCGGTGGGTGCCTGGCCTCGGCGCGCGCGGCCAACTCGCGCAGCAAGCCGATCAGGTCGAGTGCGTCGTCCTGGCCGACCAACTCTTCGGTCAGGCGCACCAGCGCCATCAACGATGCCCAGCGCTCGCGCGCCTGAGCGCCCGCGGGTTCGGTTGCGGTGAGACCGACCGGCGCGAGTGCGGCGCGCACCAAGGTAACCAAGGCCTTACCACTGCGGGATTGGTCGGGCAGATCCTCGCGAGCGGCCACCTGACGCAATGCAGATATGGCTTGCCTAACCTCATTTCGCGCGAAAAAGCCCTCGCCGCCGCGGACTTGATAGGCAATGCCGAGTTCGGTCAGCGCCTGCTCATAGGCCTCGGACTGCGCGTTGATCCGATAGAGCACCGCGATCTCGGCGGCCGCGGTGCCCGCGGCGATCAGTTTCTTGATCGACCGTGCGACCGCACGCGCCTCGGCCGGGCCGTCGTCGTATTCGGCGAACATCGGCTCCGGGCCGTCGTCACGCTGTCCGACCAGTTGCAGCCGGGTGCCCGCGATACGACCGCGGGCGGCGCCGATCACCCGATTGGCCAGCGAGACCACCTGCGGCGTGGAGCGATAGTCGCGTTCCAAGCGGACTACGGTCGCCTCCGGAAAGCGGCGGGAGAAGTCGAGCAGATAGCTCGGGGTGGCACCGGTGAACGAGTAGATCGTCTGGTTCGCGTCACCGACCACGGTCAGATCGTCGCGGTCGCCGAGCCAGGCATCGAGCACCCGCTGCTGCAATGGCGTGACGTCCTGATATTCGTCGACCACGAAACTGCGGTAGCGCCCGCGGAATTCGTCGGCCACCGACGGGTAGTCCTCGAGCGCGGCGGCGGTGTGCAGCAGCAGATCGTCGAAGTCGAGCAGCAGACCGTCCGGCGTCGCCTTCAACTTCTCGTAGCCGCTGTAGGCCGCCGCGACCCGCATCGGATCATAGGGCGGCTCGCGGCGGTGTTCGGCCACGGCCGCCGGATAGTCCTCCGGTGCGATGAGAGTGGCCTTCGCCCATTCGATTTCGGTGAGCAGATCGCGCACGGCTTCGGTGTGCGAGGACAACCCGGCCTGATGTGCGGCCTGCGCCACGACCGGGAATTTGCGATCGAGCAACTGCCACGGCACATCGCCGACGATCTGCGGCCAGAAGTACTTGAGCTGGCGTAGCGCGGCCGCATGGAAGGTGCGGGCCTGCACCTGATTTGCCTCGCCGCCGAGGCCGAGCGCGCGCAGGCGGTTGCGCATCTCCCCCGCCGCGCGGGCGGTGAATGTCACCGCGAGCACTTGGTCGGCTTTGACGTGTCCGGCGGAAACCAAATGCGCGATGCGATGGGTGATGGTCCTGGTTTTGCCGGTACCGGCACCGGCGAGCACACAGACCGGACCCCGTGGCGCGCGGACTGCCGCGGCTTGTTCGGGGTCGAGCGAGTCCAACTCCGGGCGGGTGGGCTCGCTTGTACTGGTTGCCGACACGACACACATCATGGCAGTGCCCGCCGACAAGTCGTGCCACAAGGGATCCGGTCCGGATCTGATTCCGCAGTTTCGCAGGCTCGGTCGCTGCGCCTACCGATCGCGGAGGCGACGCAGTGCGCCCGCGAACGCGCTCGTATCGCCGTCGAGCGGGGCGAAGAATTCGTGATCGCAGTTCTCGACCGCGACTATCGCCCGATTCGCCAGCGCCACACCAGCTTCGGTGGGGGCGAGAGCCTTCGCCCTGCGGTCGTGCGGATGGTCGCGGCGCTCCAGCAGCCCCTTCTGCTCGAGTGCGCGCAACACCTGAGAGGTCATCATCGGGTCGGTGGCGGCGTGGGCAGCCAGATCGCGTTGCATGACCGGTTCGTCGCGCCCGGCGGCGAGGTAGGTCAGCGCGGCCAGCAGGACGAACTGCACATGGGTGAGACCGAAGGGGCCGAGGGCCGCGCGCTGAGCGGCCTGCCATCGGTTGGTCACCTGCCAGAGCAAGAGGCCAGGGCTTGCATCGGCCTCGGCGAATCGGCTGCGCAGACCGCGGTCCTCACTCATATGCCTCCTTCATCACTGATCATCGCCCGTGCGATTACCGCGAAATCGTGCGCGGTCAGTTCGACCAGTCCACGGCGCAACACCATGCCCCAATTCGGCGTACTCGTGAGATCCAGTTCACCGCGAAGTTCGCCGATGGGGATCTCATGGGCATCGGTGCGGTAGTGCACGGCGCGCCGCCACGGCTGGAAGCAACCGCCATCCTGCGGATCCGCCTGCCAGACCGGCCGGTCCTCGACGGTGCCGATGGCAGTGAAGGATCTTATCGGCGCACCGCTTCGCATGCCTTCGCGCGGCGAGTAATAGAGGAATCCGTCGCCGGGACGCATCCGCTCGAGCGCCGTCCGTTTGCCGTGGTTGACCTGGGCGATCCCCAGTTCGACACCGCGGCGGACATGTTCCCGGGAGACCACACCCAGCCAGTACTTGGTGGTCGCTGCAGTAGCCGTCATGAATTTAGTATGCGCGCATATTAAATCCACCGCAAGCCTGGATCCGGAGCTCGGTGGAACAGGATCGGGCCGTCAAATGTTGAACGGTCCGTGACTGACGTGACCCCCGCCTTGACGATGTACTCCACCACCTGGTGCGGCTACTGCCGACGGCTGAAGAAGCAGTTGGACGAGTCCGGTATCAGCTATGTCGAGATCGATATCGAAGAGGATCCCGCATCGGCCGAGTTCGTCGGCAGTGTGAACGGCGGCAACCATGTGGTGCCGACGGTGAAGTTCGCGGACGGGTCCACGGCGACGAATCCGTCGCTTGCCGCGGTCAAGCAGACATTGGCCGCGCTGGCCTGATCAGACTGCAAAAGTTCCGTGCGGACCGATCGGCCCGCACGGAACTTTTGCGTGTCTTCGATCAGAGCGCGGCCCAGGACTCCACGATGGTGCGCGCGATGGAGATCGAACCCGGCAGCAGTAGCCGCGCACCCTGGTTCTGGGCGGACCAGTCACCGACGGCCAGGGCTTCGCGCACCTCCGCCCGGGTGAACCAGTAGGCCTCGGCGATCTCGCCATCGGAAAAGGTCAGCGGCTGATCGGGATCCGCGATGGCGGCGAAGCCGAGCATGAGCGAGCGCGGGAACGGCCACGGCTGGCTGCCCAGATAGGTGATATCGCGCACGTCGAGCCCGACCTCCTCGCGCATCTCGCGCTCGACGCACCGCTCCAGCGACTCTCCCGCCTCCACGAATCCGGCGAGCAGGGAGAACAGCGTCTTCGGCCAGGTGTGCTGGCGGGCCAGCAGGACCCGGTCGCCGCCGTCGTGGATCAGGCAGATGACGGCCGGATCGATCCGGGGGAACTCCTCATGGCCGTTGTCGGTGACCCGCGACCAGCCGCCCTTGGTCGCGATGGACGCGGTGCCGTCGGCGGCGTTGAATCCGGCCTTGTCATGCCAGTTCAGCAGGGCCATGGCGGAGGTGAGCAGATCGGCGGTGAGATCGTCGAGACCGCCCGCCATGGCGCGCAGGTCGGTCAGCGTGCCCTGCAGATCGGCATCACGCACAGCCCACACATGCTTGCCGCCGTGGATGCCGAGGAAGACCGCGGCCGGACTCGGCTCGGCGGACAGCTCGATCGCCGGTCCCAGCACCAGCGCACCGGCTTCGAAGCGGAACTGCCCGCGCTTGTTGATCCGGAGCAACTCGGCCTCGGCCCAGCCCTCCTTCAGCGACTGTTCGTCGGCCCGGATCTCCTCGGCCCGGTCGAGCACTGAACGCGAAAGCAGTGGAACACCATTGAGCTGAAATCCAGAGGCCACGGTTCGAGACTATCGCGCCGGGATTACCGGCCTGCGTGCCGGATGTAGAGCAGCTTGTCGGTCGCTTCCAGCGCGTCCACCTCGGCCTCACCCACCCGGATCAGCTCACCGCCGCGCACCACGCCGAGCACGATATCGCCGAGATGGCGTGGGGAGCCGCCGACCTCGGACGGTTCCACCTCACGTTCGGCGACCGCGAAGCCCTGTTCGGGGGTCAGCAAGTCCTCGATCATCTCCACCACGGTCGGCGTGGTGGTGGCGATGCCGAGCAACCGGCCCGCGGTCTCGGAGGAGACGACCACCGAATCCGCGCCGGACTGGCGCAGCAGGTGGGTGTTCTCGGCCTCCCGGATGGCGACCACGATCTTGGCGTTCTTATTGAGTTCGCGCGCCGTGAGACTCACCAGGACGGCAGTGTCGTCGCGGTTGGCGGCGACCACAACCGAGGCGGCACGCTGCGCACCGGCCAACCGGAGCACATCGGACTGGGTGGCCGACCCGTGCACCGTCACCAGGCCCGCATTCGCCGCGGCCTCCAGCGCGAGGACATCGGTATCGACCACGACGATATCGGCGGGCTGCACGCCGTCGCCGAGCATGGCATCGATCGCGGTGCGGCCCTTCGTCCCGTACCCGACGACCACGGTGTGATTACGCACGCTGCGCCTCCAACGCTGAATCTTGAATGCCTGCCGGGAGCGCTCGGTGAGCACGCCGATGGTGGTACCGACGAGCACGATGAGGAAGAGCACGCGTAGCGGGGTGATGATGACGATATTGGCCAGCCTGGCCTCGGGGGTCACTGGCGCGATATCGCCGTAGCCAGTGGTCGACAGCGATACCGTCGCGTAGTAGAAGGCGTCGAGGAAGGACAGCTCGTCACCGGAATTGTCGTGGTAGCCATCGCGTCCGAAGTACACCACCAGCGCCGCGGTGAACAGCAGGCCGATCGCGAAGAGCACCCGGCGCACCAGCGAAGCCCCTGGGCTGGTCTGGATTTCGGGGATGCGCAGCACCCCGACCAACGCGAAATCCGGACGACTGGACAGTCCGACACTGCGTGCGCGATCACCGAACACCGGACGCACCCGCCTCTGTGCTCGCCACGGCGTTGGCCGTCTCCGGCGTTGCTTGTCCCTCCGGCACGCACGGCAGCCTACCGGGTCCCGTCGGCGACGCTTGGCGCCGACGCGAACGGTTGGTGAATCTCTGGATCATTCCGGGGGCGTCGGCGCCGCATTCCGGATCAGCTCGGCCAGTTCGCCCGGGCCGGGCAGCTCGACAGGTGCGATGGTGCGTCCGGTACGCACGTAATGGAATGCGGCGCCGATGCGTTCGAGCATTTCCGCCTCGGTGCCGTGGTCGCGCGCGGCCATCAACCTGGCCCAGGCCAGCCGGTAGACGGCCAGCTGCATGGCGACCGCGGGCTCGTCGGCGGCTGCGGGTTCGGCGCCGGTTTTCCAATCGACCACGATCCAGCCGCCGCCGGGTTCGGCGAAAACCGCGTCCATCCGACCGCGGATCACCGTGCCCGCGATGGAGGTTTCGAAGGGTATCTCCACCTCGAGCGGGCTGCGATGGGCCCACGGCGAGTTGAGGAAGGACTCCTGCATGGTGACCAGCTCGGTGTCCAGGCCCGCGTCGGCGGCGGCGGTGTTATCGGCGGCACCGGGCAGTTCGTCGAAGCCGAGCAGCCGGTCGGCGGCGAACCAGCGCTGCACCCAGGCGTGGAAGGCGGTGCCGCGGCGGGCCAGTGGATTCGGCGGGAACGGCAGTGGGCGGCGCAGGCGGGCGGCGAGTTCGGCCGGGTCGGCCCGCATTTCGACGAGGGCGGTTGCGGCGATCTGGCCGGGGAGTTCGACTTCCTGGGCGATGGCTTGGTCGGCTTCGAATTCGGCGAGGAGGGCGTCGACATCGGCGGACCAGCCGTCGGGGTCGGGGGCGGTGGAATAGTTGCGGGGCGATGTGGGATCGGAGGTGGACGGGGCGAATTCGTCTGGGGGTGGTTCGAATTCGTCGAAGGACGCGTAGTCGTCGAAGGGCGCCTCGAGG
>NZ_BDBY01000116.1 GCF_001613225.1 Nocardia pseudovaccinii NBRC 100343 | reverse complement strand
ATGCGCTTTCGGGCGGTTCGTAAGAGTCGTCGAAAGGTGCGGGCGCATCGGGAAAGTCGGGTGGGGGAACGTCGGCATATGGATCGACCGACGGTCCGGCCGGGGCGGGACTATCAGCGCGAGCGGCCGTTGTTGTCGGGGCGGGGCTATCGGCGCGAGCGGCCGTTGTTGTCGAGGCGGGACTATCAGCGCGAGCGGCCGTTGTTGTCGGGGCGGCAAAGTTGTCGGTGGCAGGAGTTACAGTCGGTGCCATGTCGATGTCATGGGGTGCGCGGTCCGCGAAATCGACTGATGCAGTTGCTTTGTCACGGGCAGCAGGTCGGGCCGGAAGGTTGGTGACGCCTACCGGTCGTGCCGCAAGTTCGGCGAGGGCGGCGCGGACCAGGGAGGCACCCTGTTCAATCGGGTCGCGGCGGTTGCCGAGGGGGTCGCGAGGCCATTCGGCGGTTGCGGGGTTATCGGTGAAGGGGTTGACAGCATCGACGCCGGGGGCGTCGTCCCAGCGGTCGATGGTGACCGCGCCGTTGGCCGGGCTGTCGGGAGCCTCGCTGGCGTGTTCGAGTTCCAGCAGGAAATCCGACGGCCCCTTCGGAGACGTGCCGGTTTCGGCCCAGTGGTGGGCGGAGACGAACAGGACGCGTTCGGTTCTGGTGAGTGCGACATAGAACAGGCGGCGATCTTCGTCGATGCGGCGGCGGTCCAGGGATTCCTTGTGGGACTTGATCGCTCGTTCCAGGTCGGCGCGGTCGTAGAGGTCGGAGAGGTCGAGTACAGGGACGCCCTCGGCGGCATCATCCTGTCTGCGGTCACCGCGCAGGGAGGTGGGAAGTTCGGCGAGTGCGCCGAGCCAGGTGCCCGAGGCCGCGCCGGAGGGGAAGACGCCGCGGGTCACGTGCGGTACCGCGACGATCTCCCATTCCAGGCCCTTAGCCGCGTGCACGGTCAGCACCTGGACGCGATCCCGCGCGACCTCGACTTCGCCCGGCTCCAAGCCGTTCTCGACGGATTCGGCGGCGGCGAAGAACGCGAGCAGGCCGCCGAGCGAGGCGCCGGAATCGCTGGCATAGCCTGCGACCACCTCGGCGAAGGCGTCCAGATGTTCACGTCCGGCCCCTGCGCCGAGCATGGCGCGGCGGGCTTGCGTTTCCACGCCTACGCCGATGGTGCGTTCCACGTCCGCCACCATTTCGGCGAGCGGTTGACCGCTGCGCTCACGCAATGCGGCGAGTTCCCGGCCCAATGCGACGATGCGTTCGAATCCGGACTCCGAATACTGTTCCTGCGGGCCGGGGTCGGCGATCGCATCGGCCAGCCCGGCCTGTTCGGCCGGTTCGGGCGCGACCTCGCGCAATGCCTCGGCCAGTGCGGTCGAATCGGTGATTTCATCGACTTCATTGCCGTGCAGACGGCTGATCGACAGATCCCTCGCGCGGCGGGCGAGCGCGGCGAGGTCCACGACACCGATGCGCCAGCGGGCACCGGTAAGTATGCGCATGGCTGCGCTGCCCGCGCCGGGTTCGGCGACGAGCCGCAGCGTCGCGACGATATCGGCGACCTCCGGAGTGGCGAGCAGGCCGCCGAGGCCGACGATTTCCACCGGAAGTCCTTGTTCGCGTAGGGCTTCCGCGAGCGGTGCGGCATCGGCATTGCGTCGTACTAGTACCGCCGAGGTCGGCGGCGGCTCCCCCGCTTCGCGTTTGGCCGCCCATTCCGCGGCGATCCGGACGGCCACCCAATTCCGTTCGTCGGCAACGGTTTCGGTGAGTGCCAGCGCGACAATGCCCGGTTCGGCGTCAGGCTTCGCGCGCAGTGCGTCGACGGTTACCCCACCGCTGTCGATGGCATTGCGACGTAATGGTTCGGCGACCAGGTTCGCCAGGGCAAGCGCCTCCGGCGGGTTCCGCCAGCTGGTCAGCAGTGGCAGGATCGGCGCGGGAATACCTGGGGCACTGGGGAAATCGGTGGCGAACCTGGGCAGGTTGGCGGCGGATGCGCCGCGCCAGCCGTAGATCGATTGCATCGGGTCACCGACCGCGGTCACTGCCAGCCGCTGTTCGCCACGGCTGGTTGCTCTGTGCTCGTCTTCCGGCTGACGCCCCTGCGTCGCATCGCCCTCACCCCCGTGAGCGCCGGGTCCATCGGATCGAGCGGCGGAGTTTTCCCGGCGAATATCAGACCCGCTCCATCGAGCGTCGAGGTCGATCGGCGAACGCGAATCCGACCCCGGCCTGTCGGCCCCGGTGTCGGCGGCGGACTTCGGCGTATCGGCGGATTTCCGTGCGCGTTTGGCGTGCGGTTGCCGGGGCAAGCCGCCGAACAGCGCGGCCAGCAGGATCCGCTGAGCGTGACCGGTGTCCTGGTATTCGTCGAGCAGGACCAGGCGGAAGCGGGTGCGTTCGGCGGCGGCGACCTCGGGATGTTCAGTGGCGAGACGGGCGGCCAGCGACATCTGGGCGCCGAAATCCAGTGCGCCGCGGCGGCGTAAGGCCTCGGCGAGCTGTTTGACCAGCGGAAGCAAGGCGACGCGTTCGCGCTGCACCTGGACGATGTTCTGCAGGGCCTGACTCGGCCCGCCGCGTTGGCGCGGGCCGGCGGGCAGGGTGTGGACCAGTTTTTCGAGTTCGGTGTGGGCCTCGGCGAGTTGTTCGGGTTCCACCAGATGTTCGGCGAGTTGGCCGGACAGCGCGAGCACCGCCTCGGTCACCGAGACCGGGGTGCGATCGGTATCGAGGTCACCGTCCCAGTTGCGGACCACCTGGTGAGCGAGCTGCCAGAGCTGGGTTTCGGTCAGCAGCGTCGCGGCGGGTTCCACGGGCAGCAGCAGGCCGTGCTGGGTGAGCAGGCGGCCCGCGTAGGAGTGATAGGTGCTGATCTCGGGTTCGGCGCCGGAGAGTTGGGCGCGCAGCTCACCGCCGGTATCGAGGTCGCGCAGCAGCGGTGAACCGGCCAGCCGGGCCAGCCGGGTGCGGATGCGGGAGGTCAACTGCTGGGCGGCTTTTCGGGTGAAGGTCAGGCCGAGTACCTCATCGGGCAGGACGAGACGATTCGCGACCATCCACACCACGCGGGCGGCCATGGTCTCGGTTTTGCCCGCGCCCGCGCCCGCGACGACCAGGGTCGGTCCGGGTGGCGCCGCGATCACCGCGGCCTGCTCCTCGGTGGGTGGTGGCAGGCCGAGCGCCTCCGCGAGCCGGTTCGGCGATACGGCGCCGCTCATGCCTGCGCCTCGCTGCCGCTCCGCTCCGGCATGCGCGGTGCGCGCTGGCACATGGTTCGCTCACTGCGTTCGCTCATGCCGCCGCCTCGCTAGCGCTCGGCGTCGGCACGAGCGAATGCTCGGCTGTGTTGATTGTTCGCTCGCTACGCTCGCTCATTCGTCGGTCACCTGCCTTCCGGTGTCCTGGACGGGGCAGCTGCCCGCGACCGAACAGTGCCTGCAGCCATCGTTGCGCATGGCGAGGTAGCTCGGGCCCTGGGTCGCGGCCGCGGCATCATGAATCGTGCCACGCCACTTGTCGAGTGCCTCGGCGTCGAGCGCGGGCTGCATGCGCTGAGTGGCGCCTTCTTTGCTGCTCGGTTTGGCGACATAGACCAGTCGTGCGCCGCCGGGTTCGGCTGAGCCGGATTCCCCTGTGGCGGGGTCGGCATCGTCCACGGTGATGTCGAGCGCGCCCGCGGCGGCCGCTACCTGGTAGGTGGCGAGCTGGGCGTGGTCGGCGGCGGCCTGCTTGGTGACCGGCGACTTCCCGGTCTTCACATCGACGATGACGAACCGGCCGAAGGCATCGCGCTCCAGTCGGTCGACCCGGCCGCGAATCCGCACGGCGGGTTCGTCTTCCGAGCGCGGCGGCAGTACACAGTCGACCGGGACCTCCACACCGGCCTGGGTCAGCTCACCGCGGGTATTTTGCACCCAGGCCATGAAGGTCTCCAGCATGGCCTCGGTGCGACGCAGTTCCTGACGGGAATGCCAGCCGGTGCCGGGATCGATGGCCTGCCATGCCTTATCCAGCGCGGCGCGGACCTGCGATTCCGGAACCTTGCCCGCCAGTGCCTGGACGAGGGTGTGCACCAGATTGCCCTTGACGGCATGGGGGTTGTCGCCGTCGGTGCCGCCGTGACGTTCCAGCGCCCAGCGCAGCGGGCAGGTGCGCAGCAGCTCGACGGTGGACGGAGACAGGGCAACCGCGGTCTCGTCGTCCTCCCAGAGGGAACGCGAGGAGCTGAGATCGGCTGTGCCGTACCACTCGTCGGGATGTGTACCCGGCACCCCGGCCTTGGCCAGCCGGGCGAGTTCGTGGGCAGCGCGACGTCTGCGCTCCGGTTCGGCCTCGGAATCGCAGACGACACCGCGCAATTCGGCCACCAGCGCATGCATGACCAGGGCGCGGCCCGGGTCGGCGACCGGGAGTGCGCCGGGTTCGCTGTCGTCGTCGTGGCCGAGGAGTTCGGCAAGGAATCGTGAGGGTACGAGATCGCGTTCGCCCGATACCGATTCCACCGCGGTGACCAGCAGCGAGCGCCGCGCCCGGCTGCACGCGACCAGCAGCAGTCTGCGTTCCTCGGCCATGATCGGGGCCGCGCGGCTCACCACCGCACCCGCGTCGACAATGCCCGCGGTGAGGTCGACCAGATCCTCGGTCTGCAGCAGGGTGCCGCGCGGGCGCGGATTCGGCCAAATACCTTCCTGCACAGCGGCAACCGCGACCACCTCCCACTCCCGGCCCGCGGACGCGTGCGCGCTGAGCAACGCGACCGCATCCCCCGCCGCGGTCAGCGATCTGGTGTCGTGCGGAATCTCCTGCTGCACAAGGAATTCGACAAAGCCCTCGATGCTCGCGCGGGGCAGCCGATCCACGTAAGCGGCTGCGGCATCGAATAATCCGACAGCGGCGTCGAGATCGCGATCGGCCTGCATACCCGCCGCCCCGCCGCGCTCGGACTGCGCCACCCACCGCCGCTCCAGCCGCGACCCGGTCCACAGCGCCCACAGCACATCCTCGAGACCGGCGCCGCGCCGCCGAGTTTTTATGGCCCGGTCGAGCGCGTCGAACACCCGCTTCAGCGGCGCCGCCTCGACATCGGTGAGCCGCTCCATGATTCGACGATCCGCGCGGCCGATCAGCAGGTCACGCAGCACCTCCGCGGAGGATTTGTCGACATAGGCGCGCCATGGGGAATCGCTGTCGTCGGGTTCCGCGGCCGACGAGTCCCCATCGCCCCGCTCGGAAGCATCCGCGCGCCCTTGGTCGGTTCGCAGTGAGTTCCGCTGGGCCTCGCCTGCGCCCCGCTCGATGCCATCCGCGCGCCGCCCGGCTTCATCGGCGGCGTCCGACTCGGCACCATCCACCCGCCGCCGCGCTTCGTCGGCGGCCCGCTTCGGGGCATCTGCGCCCAGTTCGGCCTGGTCTGTGCCCCGTTCAGTGTCACCGACGCCTCGCACGGCGTCGTCATCCGCGCCCCATACAGCGCCATCTGCGCGTCGAGGTGTCGCACCACCGTGTTCAGGGTCATTGATATCCGGCTCGGAATCGTCGAAATCCGATTCGGGCCGACCGCTCTGCCATTCCAAATCTCGGCTACTGAACTCCGGTTCGATGCCATACCAATCGGCATCGTCGGTGATCCGCTCGACTTGGCTGATATTCCGTTCGGCCGTCGTGACGTTCCGTTCGGAGCTGTTCGCCCCGGACTCGAAGCCTTCGTCTTCCGGCGCGAACACCTCCTCATCCGGAGGCAAACCGGCCCAATCGGTTTCATCACCCGATACGGAACTCGCACTTGCCCGTGCGGCCTTGATTTCGCTGCGTGCGGACTCCAGCACACCGCGGCGAATACCGCGGCGTAACCGGCGCAGAGTGATCTGATCGGCGCCACCGAGCGGTCCGGCAAGCAGATCCAATGCGTCTTCCGCCGAGAACATCGCCTCGGCCGAACGCCCGCGCCCGCGCCGCTGCGCATCCTCGGCGAGTACCGCGCGCAGTGCGAGCAGCATCCAGGCCGCGCCGCGCCGACGGGCCAGTGGCGCGTCGAGTGCGGGCTGTTGTACGGGCACTCCGGCCGCCAAGAGGGCGCGGCGCAGCGGAGCCAGTGACAACGGCACCGAGCGGACGATCACCGCCATGCGCGACCACGGCACACCATCGGTGAGATGGGCGCGGCGCAAATGGTCGGCGATCAGGGCGGCTTCCTTCGCCGGAGTCGCCAGTACCCGCACGCGTACCTCGGTGCCGTCGGCCTTCGGTGCCGCGTGCTCGGGTGCCGAAAAACGTTGTGGCGCACTGCCGGGCAACTTGGCCGCGATCCGCGTGACGGCCAGTTCCACCGCGCCGCCGGATCGGTGGTTGTCCCGCAGGATGATTCGCTGGCCATCCGCCGCGGCGAGTTCGGCGACGAAGCGCGAATCCGCACCGCGGAAGGCGAATACGCCCTGATCCGGATCGCCCGCCACGACCGCCGTATGCGCTGCCGTACCCATCACACACACCAGCAGCGCGGCCTGCGGATCCAGATGCTGGGCATCGTCGACCAGCAGGTATCGGATCCGATTCCGTTCCGCGGCAAGCAGATCGGCATCTCCGGCCAGCGCGTCCAGCGCGGCTCCGACGAGTTCGGCCGCGTCCAGCGCCGGTGCGGTCGCCTCGGGCGCTTCCACCCCGACCGACCAGCGCAGCAGCATCGACTGCTCGTAGCGGACCGCGAATTTGCCCGCCGCCACCCACTCCGGCCGTCCGTGCTCGCGGCCGAGCCGCACCAGATCCTCGGGTCCGAGGCCGCGTTCGGTGGCCCGCAGCATGAGATCGCGCAACTGCTCGGCGAATCCGCCGAGCCCCAGCGCTGGTTGCAGCCGCTCCGGCCACAGTCCGCTCGCCCCGGCCGCGATATCGCTCAGATCACCGCGCAGCATTTCACGCAGCACGGCATCCTGCTCGGCACCGGTCAGCAAACGCGGCGGCGGATTGCCATGTGCGCTCGCATGTCTGCGCAGCACCGAGAACGCGTAGGAATGCAGCGTGCGCACCAGCGGTTCCCTGGTAGCGCCGGGCACCCCGCCCTCAGTGGAATCGGGATCGGTCAGCCGGGCGGTAATGGCGTCGCGCAGCGTGCTCGCCGCCTGCTTCGAATGGGTCAGTACCAGCACCGATTCCGGATCGGCTCCCGCGGCGATGCGCTCGGCGGCCAGATCGATCAGCAGTGCGGTCTTGCCGGTTCCCGGTCCGCCGAGCACCTGCCACGGCCGCCAGTCCGGCCGGATCGGGCCGACCGTCGCCGCGGCTTCGAACAGCGCGCGGACATCGGCACCCCAGGTCCGAGCCGGGGGTGCCGCCACATTCCGGCGAACAAGTCGCACCGCGCTATCCGATCGCACCACGCGGGCTATTGCAACAGACACCTCCGACACGCCACGCGGGCGATTCACCGATCGGTGAGGTCCGACACACGCCTGGATCTGCGACGGATTTCCAGATGCGTCAGTATGAGACCTGTGTCGCCTCTCCATGTGTATCGATTCGGCCCCGCCGACGGGCCGAAAGTCCTGGCCCTGCACGGTGTCACCGGCCACGGCAAACGCTGGGAGGAACTGGCCACCCGACATCTGCCCGAGGTCCGGCTCATCGCCCCCGACCTGCGCGGACACGGTCGCTCGACCTCATTGCCGCCGTGGAACTTCGAGACCATCGTCGATGATCTGGTCGAACTGCTCAGCGCGGAAGCCGACGAACCGGTGGTCGTCGTCGCGCACTCCTTCGGCGGCGCCTGTGCGCTGCACCTGGTGCAGCGGCATCCGCACCTGGTGCGCAAGCTGATCCTGCTCGATTCTGCGATCGCGCTGGAGCCCGAGCGCCTGATGGATATCGCGTTGTCCAGCCTGGCCTCACCGGACTACGACACCGTCGAGCACGCCCGCCAGGACAAAATCGCGACCGGCTGGGGCGAGGTCGAGCCGCGCCTGCTCGATGCCGAACTCACCGAACATCTGATGCCCACCGCCGACGGCCGGGTGGGCTGGCGAATCAGTCTGCCCGCTGTCAACTCCTACTGGGGTCAGCTGGCCCGGCACTATGTGCTGCCGCCCGTTGACCTGCCGACGATCCTGGTGCAGGCCATGAAGGTGGTGCCGCCCTTCGTCACCCCGGAGTTCCGTGCCGCCCTCACCGCGCGCCTTGGCGAGAATCTGACCGTGCTCGAATGGGACTGCGACCATATGGTCGCCCAGGCGCGGCCGAGCGAGACCGCGGCGCTGATCCGATCGGTGCTGTAGTCGGATGGCCACCACCGATGCCGAGGTCGAGCGGGTGCGCGCGCTGGTCGCGACCGTGCCGCCGGGCCGCGTCGTCACCTACGGCGATATCGCCGCGGCGGCCGGATTGTCCACCCCGCGCACGGTCGGCTGGATCATGCGCACCGACTCCGCCGATCTGCCATGGCATCGGGTGATCGGCGCGGGCGGCAAGCCCGCCGCGCATCTGGCCGATCGCCAGCTGCGCCTGCTGGCCGCCGAGGGCGTACCGATCCGCGACGGTCGAGTCGACGTGCGCGCCGCGCGTTTTCCGCTCCCGTAAACGCCCCGCCGCCGTCGATCGGCGGTTAACGTTGAAGCATGTCCACCCGCCTGGCGTGTGTCGTCTTCGATGCCGACCGGCCCCGGTTCGTCGCGGATTTCTGGGCCGAGTTGCTCGGCTGGACGGTGACGATCGATCGTTGCGACCAGGTCGACGTGGCGGCCCCCGATCCGGACGGCCTCGAGCTGGCCCTGACCTTCCGGCCCGAGGCGCGCGCCAAGGACTGTAAGAACCGGATGCATCTGGATCTGGCCAGTCGCTCGCTCGATCATCAGCGGGCGCAGGTGGAACGCGCACTGGCGCTGGGCGCCCGGCACGTCGATATCGGCCAGGGCACGGTGCCGTGGGTGGTGCTGGCCGATCCGGAGGGCAACGAGTTCTGCGTGCTGGAGCCGCGCGAGGAGTACGTGGATACCGGTGCGGTCGCCGCCATCGTGATCGATACGCACGATCCGGTCCGGCTGGCCGAGTTCTGGTCCACCGCCTCCGGCTGGCCGATCGCCTACGGCGGCGCGCGGATGGCCGGGCTCCGCTCGGCGACGGGGCTCGGAGCCTGGTTGGAGTTCGTCCAGACGCCGGATGTGAAGAGCGACCGCAATCGACTGCGTCTGGATCTGCTGTCTTTCCCCACCGACGATCCGGCCGCCGAGGTGGCCCGACTGCGCGCGGCGGGCGCGACCCGGCTCGCTGCCGATGGCACACCCGGGGTGCTGCTCGCCGATCCGGAGACGAACGAGTTCTGCCTGCACCGACCGGCGTCGGACTATTCGACGATCTAGGCCCTGCGACCGCCGGAACCGGACCGCCCTCCCCGGATCTGTACAGCCGACGAATTAGCATGTCGGCCATGCCCTCTCTCGCGCCAGGCGCTGACCGGTGACCACCGCCGACGCGATCGTGCTCGCGGGCGGACGCGCCAGCCGCATGGGGGGCGTCGATAAGCCCGCCATCATCATCGGCGGTCGATCCATGCTCGATGCGGCCCTGGCCGCGGTGGCGCCGTGTGCGCAAACCGTGGTGGTCGGACCGCATCGGCCCGAATTGGACGTGCGGATCGCCCAGGTGCGCGAGGTGCCCCCGGGTTCGGGTCCGGTCGCCGCGGTGGGCGCCGGATTGCGCGCGCTCGGGCCGACCGCCGCGCCGCTGGTGGTGGTGCTCGCGGCGGATCTGCCGTTCCTGTCGCAGACGACGGTGACGGAGCTGATCCGGCGCGGCACCGAATCCGGCGCCGACGCGGTCTTCGCAGCCGACGAGTCCGGTCGGCCGCAGTATCTGATCGGCGTCTGGCGACGGACGGCGCTGGCGGAAGCGCTGGCGCGGCTGGATTCGCTGATCAATCAGCCGATGAAGGCGCTGATCCCGGCCGATACGATCACCGTCGCCATGCCTGGTATCGCCGATTGCGATACCGAGGAGCAGGTGCGAAGCGCCAGGATGGCTTGGGACGCCGGTACCGTCGGTGCGCCTCGTCCCGCACCGGCGGCCGCGGTTCCCACAACGCCGCTGCTACTCGACGAGGCTCGGGATAGCCTGCGTACCAACATCTCTCGACTCACCGAGTATCGGGCCGAACTGGCTTCCGTGCGCGGTGCGACCCTCGCCGCGCCGCTGACGGCCGTCGGAGCGCTGCCGCGCTTCGATGTCTCCGCCATGGACGGATACGCGGTCGCCGGTGACGGACCATGGCGGTTGCGGCGCGATATCGGGTTCGCTGGCGGTCGGCGGCCGGTCGGGCTGCTCCCCGGTGAGGCGGTGCGGATCGCCACCGGCGCACATGTGCCGGACGGCACCACGCGGGTGCTCCGTGACGAATACGCGCGGCTCGAAAACGACGAAATGCTGTACCAGCACGAGGATTCCCCGCTACGCAACGATATTCGCCGTCGCGGCGAGGACCGGGCCCCCGGCGATCTCGTTGCACCCGAGGGCACATCGGTCACGGCCGGGCTGATCTCCGCTGCGGCCAGTGTCGAGGTGACCGAGTCGATGGTGCGTGGCCCGGTGCGCGCCCGCATCATCATGACCGGCGACGAGATCCGCAGCACCGGGCCACTGCAGACCGGTCAGACCCGCGACTCGATCGGACCGATTCTGCCGGATGTGCTGTCCTGGTATGGAATTCGCGCGATCGACCGGGTACACCTGCGCGATACCCCGCGCGGCTTCGACGAGGTGCTCGGCGCGGCGGACGCTTGCGATCTGCTGATCATCGTCGGTGCGACCGGTGGCGGTGCCGCGGATCAGCTGCGTGGGGCAATCGCCCGCGCCCAAGCTCGAATTCTGGTGCACCGCTTGAAATTGCGTCCGGGCGGATCCACGGTCGTCGCCGAATTATCCAGCGGCGCAACCGTTCTCGGCCTACCGGGAAACCCATTCGCGGCCGTGGCGATACTGATGGCCCTGTCCCCCGCGGTCGTCGAGGGCCGAACCGGCGGCCATCCGCGGCGACCGCTGATCGGGCCCCTGCGCAATGCGAGCGCGATCTCCGGACCCGTTAGCCGCATCGTCCCGGCCCGGCTCGCCCCATACGGCGGTTGGCTCGGCGATCCGCAGATCCGTACCACCCATCTGGGCGGCCTGGTAGACCGTGACGGCCTGGTCATCGTCCCCGCCGAGGCCGACGACGACGACCTCGTCGAATTCCTCCCGCTCCAGGCGTAAATAATCGATATTCTTCTTCCACTGATGATGCCCGCTCGCTATTGTGTGATGGTTAGGCGAATACAACATCACTTCGGAAAGGACCGAGTGGAGATGGCTGAAAAGTCGAAGAAAGCGCCTAAGAAAATGCCCAAGCAGATGGAACGGCAGCAGCAACAGCAGCGCCAGGACCAGGGCATGAACCGATCCGGATCGATGAGCGATCGCGACCGTGACGAGCAGCGGCGGGAGCCGAGCTCGGAACGGCGAGGCGCTGAGCAGCGCCGACCCGGACAGCACTGATCTGAAACGGGCCGCCGGTTCCGCCACGTGAGCCGGCGGCCCGCCTGTGCGCGGGCCGGTTCGTTACGCGCGGTCGCCGGATTCGCGAGCCGTTGGGAAACTATTCACGGCAATACATTCCAGCCGATCATTCATAAAGCTTGACGCGCCCTTTCGAACGCGTCACACACGATTCGAATTACACCGCCGATGGCCACGCCCGGCGAGTTACCTTTTGCCGCAGAAAATTCTGCGCGTGCATCGAAGCGAGTCGAATGGCGACTCCCGTGCACAAGCAATCATTTCGACTCGCCCGTTGGCGAACTGCTTCGGAGGAGGTTGCGTGTGTAGTCGGCGCAAAGGAATGCGAATACCTCGGCGACGGGTCCGGTTTCGACGACGGCACCCTCGCGTAGGACCACAACGCGGTCGGCGATCTGGTGGACCACCGCGAGGTCGTGGCTGATGTGGCGGCTGGGCCAGGCCCCTGTAATGGCCTGCCCGCCGAGGATTTCGACGGCATGCGCCGCCATCCCTACACCCCAGCTCCAGGTGCCACAGCAGACCATCGAGGCGGTCGAACGCGCGGGCGAGTTCGTCTCGGAATGAGGCGGGCGCACGGGCGGTGCCGATTTCCGGCGGCATCGCCCGTCCGATACCGTTGACCAGGGACAACACCGCGCTCTGCCCGACCGTAAGGATGCACCTGATGAACGACAGTTCCCTGATCTGGGACGACGGTGCGCTGGTCACCATCGACCAGCGCGAACTGCCGCACCAGGTGCGCGAGCTGCGGCTCAGCACGGTCGACCAGGTGATCGACGCCATCAAGACACTGGCCATCCGCGGCGCGCCCGCGATCGGCATCGCCGGTGCGTTCGGCGTGGTCATCGCCACCGCCGCGCACACCACCGACGGTGTCGTCGATGTGGCGCGGGCCGAGGCGGATGCCGCGCGGATCGCGGATGCCCGGCCCACCGCGGTCAATCTGGCTTGGGCGGTGCGGCGGGTACTGACCAAGGTGCCGCTCGGCACTGATGCGGTACTCGCCGAAACCCTCGCCATGCTGGCCGAGGACGGCCGAGTCAACCGGACCGCCGCGACCCATGCCGCCGATCTCGTGCAACGGCTCTGCCCGGACCGGCCACTGCGGGTGCTCACGCACTGCAATACCGGGCGGCTGGCGACCAGCGCCTTCGGCACCGCGATCGGGGCGATGCGGGTGCTGTCGGAGCGCGGCGCGATCGAGAATGTCCTGGTCGACGAGACGCGGCCGCTATTGCAGGGCGCTCGGCTGACGGCCTGGGAGCTGGCCGAGGCGGGCATACCCCATCGGCTCACCATCGATTCCGCCGCGGCGTGGGCGATGGCGACCGGTCAGGTGGACTGCGTGCTGGTCGGCGCGGACCGGGTGACCGCCAACGGCGATGTCGCGAACAAGATCGGCACCTATGGCCTCGCCATCGCAGCCCACCACCACGGCATTCCGTTCATTGTGGTGGCTCCGGAGTCGACGCGTGATCCGAAGACGGCGACCGGTGCGGATATCGTCGTCGAACAGCGGGCCACCGCCGAGGTGACCGGATTCGGCGGTGTCACAACGGCTCCCGTCGATACCGAGGCTTTCAATCCGGCCTTCGATGTGACGCCCGCGGAGTTGGTCACTGCGGTCGTCACCGAACTGGGTGTCGTATACGGCACGAATGCCGAAGGTGCGGCCATCGCCGATATCGCACGCGAGATGTACGGGCGGGGCTGGATGCCGGGCACCGCGGGCAATATCTCGGTGCGCACCGAGACTACCGCGGTGATCACCGGCAGCGGTCTGTCCAAGGGCGAGCTGACCGACGCGGATATGGTGACCGTCCGCATCGCCGACTCCGCGCCGACACCGGATCAGCGGAGAAAGCCCTCGGCGGAGACCACAATTCACACGGCGGTGTACCGAACCACCGGTGCCGCAGCCGTTGTCCACATTCATCCGCCCTATGCGACGGCCGCCGCGACCCGCTCCGGGACCCCCGACGCATTGACCATCCTGCGGATCACCGACTACGAACTCATCAAGGGTCTGGTGGCCAAGGAGCCGGACGGCACCTATCCGACCGTCCTCGACCTGCCCGTCTTCCCGAACTGGCCCGACGTCGCGCGCATCGGCGTGGATATCGAGGCCTACCTGCTCGAAAATCCCACCGCCGCACCGGTATTGGCCATCGCGGGACATGGGATCACGACGTGGGGAGACAATCTTTCCCAGGCACGCGACCGCGCCGAATGCCTCGAAGCCCTGTGTGAGCTGGTGTCCCGCACCGGCCGTCGGCAGGCCTTCGCCGCGCGCAATCCGAACGAAATCCTCGAGATTGGACTGACATCATGACGCTGTTGCAGGTTATGGCCGCCGACGATGCCGACAAGGTACTGCTGCGCACCACCGACGATGCGGTGATCGGCGCCGAATTGGCCACCCGCGGCATCACTTTCGACCGCTGGCCGGTGCTGGACAACGCCACCGAGACCGCCTCGGACGAACTGCTCGCCGAATACGGCGACCGCGTGGCCGAACTCAATGCCTCCGGGCGCTACAAGCATATCGATATCGCCCGCATCCACCCCGACGACGCGAATCCGGAGTGGCCGCAGATCGCCGAGGGCGCGCGCGAGAAGTTCCTGAACGAGCATCGGCACGCCGAGGACGAGGTGCGGTTCTTCGCGGCTGGTCGCGGCTGCTTCTATCTGCATCTGGGTGACGAGGTCGTGGCGACGGTATGCGAAGGCGGGGACCTGCTTTCGGTCCCGGCGGGCACACTGCACTGGTTCGATATGGGCACCCGGCCCGACTTCATCGCCATCCGCTTTTTCGAAGAGGCAGACGGGTGGGTCGGCGATTTCACCGGTGACCCCATCAGCGCGGGCTTTCCGACCCTCGATCAGCTGCTGACGGCCCCGTGATCGCCACCGTAGTCATCGATATCGAGGGCACCACGAGCCCGACCAGTTCGGTACGCGAGGATCTCTACGGCTACACCCGCGCCCGCCTGCCCGAATGGCTGGCCGAAAACCGCACGGCCGCGGCCGCTCCCATTATCGCGGCCACCCGCGAACTCGTCGGCCGCCCCGATGCCGACACCGACGAGATCGCCGCGATCCTGCGCGACTGGCTCGGCTCCGATGTGAAGGCCGAACCGCTCAAGGCCGCACAGGGCATCATCTGCGCCGAGGGCTTCCGCAACGGCGCACTGCACGGGGAATTCTTTGCGGACGTCCCGCCCGCCCTCGCCGCCTGGCACGCCGCCGGTCTGCGGCTTTATGTCTATTCCTCGGGATCGGTACGCAACCAACAGGATTGGTTCACCTTCGCCCGCGGCGGCGAGCTGGCCGCAGTGATCAGCGGCTACTTCGACCTGTCCAGCGCGGGCCCGAAACGCGAGGCCGCCTCCTATGAAAAGATCGCGAGCGCCATCGGCACCCCCGCCGATCGCATCCTGTTCCTGTCCGACCATCCCGACGAACTCGATGCCGCCGTCACCGCGGGCTGGTCGGTCACCGGTGTCCACCGTCCCGGTGAACCGAATCCCCCACGTCCCCCGCATCACTGGATCTCCTCGTTCGCGGAACTGAGCCTGCGCTGAGTCACCGCGGGAGCATCAGGTGCCGGAGATGCCGATCGACGGGCGGACCGCGCCAAGGCGGCCGGGCTCAACGGTCGCGAAGATACGCCGCGCGTGTACCGCCGCCGGATTGATGGACCAGGGGGCCAGGGCGGTGGTGAACATGAGTTCACACCAGGACAGCGCGGGCACATCACCCGCGGCCAGGGTTGCGATAAGTGACATTTCGCTGTCTCGGCCCGACCAAGCGGCGAGCAGCCAGGCGGCGTCGAGGCGGCCGAGGAATTCCTCGGCGTCCTCGGGTGCGCCGTGCGGGGTGTCAACGGCCAAATGGACCACAGCGGCGACAGCGTGGCGCATTTTGGCATCCAATCCGACGGCGTCGTGCAGCAGCAGCGCTTCCAGTGCGGAGCGCAACTCGACGCCGGGATCGACGGCCGTTTGGGCGGTGCCACGAGCATTACGGATCATGGAATGCCTCCCGTTTTCGATTTACCGATGACCGGATCAAATACGTTCGGTATGGCGCTGTCCCGATAATTGTGACATCCGGCGCACCCCAGAAGGTATCTACACTGGTCAGTGGCTGGCGCATAGGCTCCGGATGCCGAGGAAGAATTGAATTCTACCCGGATGATTGCCCGAATCCACCCGGAACAGTTGGGCATCGAGCCGATAACACGCCCCGGAGCCGAGATCGCGCACATGCATGGGCCGATCCCGGCCGTAGGTGGTACCGCCCGCCGCCCACATTCTTCGAAACTCCGGATACCCGCCGAGTTCGTCGAGGAATTCGGTGGACCAGGCGGTATCGCCGGACTGACCGATCAGTCCGCGCAGCCAGTCGACGGTGAGCGCGGCCTCGCGCTCCCATTCGACCATGACCTGTTTGGACAGCTCGTTGCCGAAGAACCAGCGCAGCACATTCACATCGTCGACCAGACCGGGAAATGCGGCGGCGTAGGAGTCATTACAGGACAGTACATTCCACCGGGTATCGACATAGCCCGCCGCATTCGGCTCGTGCAGGCGCAGTCCGTCGCGCATATCCGTGCCGATCTCATCGCGCAGTTCGAGTACGGAGGGAAATCCGTCCACGCCCAATCCGGCCAGATCGAAAAACAGTCTGCGTTCGGCATCGGTGAGCGGCGCGATCCGATCCAGATATCCGAACAGCGCATTCACCACTGTTCTGGTGGGATGTTCCCGATCGCCGCCCTCGAGGTGGGTGATATAGCTGGCGCTCACGCCCGCGGCGAATGCCAGCTTTTCGCGCGAAATACGTCGATCGTCGCGCAGTCTGCGCAACTCACCCCCGAACGTGGGCGGGCGCACCGGAGCCCCGTCACGGCCATCGGTCGACCTGCTTGGCACAGCAATCCACTCCTATGAAGCTGTAGGTGTATCGACAAAGTCGGGTAGTTCTGCACAAAGGCGAGCCGATCCGATATTAAACGAAGGGTTTGCTCTAATTTCCGACCAACACCCGCGTGTCGAGGCCGCCACGCGGACATCTGGTACGCGTTCGAATGTGCTGAAGCAGCAATAATATTCGCGCCGAGCGGCCGGTAGAACACCTTGCCGCGGCGACCACCTTCTCGATGCGGCGGGTCCGGGGCTCTGGACGCTTCGCCGCGTCAACCCCTGTGACGAGTTCGCGGCGGGTCGAAAACGACAACGCATCGACGCCCCGCACACCCCGGCGCCGCGGCCGGATCCGCCGGAGCCTCGAGGATTGGCAAATCGACAGCGAATGGATCGTCGGCTCACGGGATGGCTTCGCGCGGGACGGTTCGACCACCGCGCATGAGTGCGGAATCGGCCCCCCGAGCTACCGCCGGATGTGTTAACAAATGTAAACCGCCTGAGAACCGGCGGTTTCCAAAGCATCACCGGCTAGCCCCCGAAACACCATCCGCGAGCCGTATTTCGGCCGGTCAGAGCGGATCCGCCCTGGTCACATCGATGTCTTCGGCATTTCGCGGCAATCGCGCGGTGACCGCCACGTTGCGTCGACCTCACACCTCACGATCGCGGCGTGCGGGCTGTGAGAGATTCGTTTGGACGTGCGTCGCGGCCTCCTTACAGTCGGTGCAACAGCCCGGTTTCACAGCTCGAAGGGGGCGTCGTGGTTAATTCGCGCACTCAGGCTTCCGCGTCCTCCGATTCGGCCGATCGGCAATCTACCGACGCAAGTGACGCACTGCTGCGTCTCGGCAAATATTTCCACCGGGGCGAGGTCTCGGCGGATCAGCGCAGCCTGCATCAGGTGGGCGGGCGCAGTGCCGACGAGTTCTATCGGGACCGCTGGTCGCACGACAAGGTGGTGCGCTCCACGCACGGTGTCAACTGCACCGGGTCATGCTCCTGGAAGATCTACGTCAAGGACGGCGTGATCACCTGGGAGTCGCAGCAGACGGACTATCCCTCGGTCGGCGCGGACAAGCCCGAATACGAACCGCGCGGCTGCCCGCGCGGCGCGTCCTTCTCCTGGTACACCTACTCCCCCGCGCGCGTGCGCTACCCGTATGTGCGCGGCGTGCTGCTGGAGCTGTATCGCGAGGCGAAGGAGCGGCTCAAGGATCCGGTGCTGGCCTGGGAATCCATTGTGGAGGATCCGGAAAAGGCCAAGCGCTACAAGTCTTCTCGCGGCAAGGGCGGATTCGTCCGCGCGGAATGGTGGGAGGCCGCCGAAATCGCCGCCGCCGCGCATGTGCACACGATCAAGAAGTACGGGCCCGACCGGGTGGCCGGATTCTCCCCCATTCCGGCCATGTCGATGGTCAGCCATGCCGTGGGCGCACGGTTCATTTCGATGCTCGGCGGCTCGATGCTGTCGTTCTACGACTGGTACGCGGACCTGCCGGTGGCCTCCCCGCAGGTGTTCGGGGACCAGACCGATGTGCCGGAATCGGCCGACTGGTTCGATGCGGGTTACCTCATCATGTGGGGTTCGAACGTCCCGGTGACCCGGACCCCGGACGCGCACTACATGACCGAGGCGCGCTACCGCGGTCAGAAGGTCGTCGTGGTCTCACCCGACTATGCGGACAACACCAAGTTCGCCGATGAATGGGTGCCCGCGCGACCGGGAACCGATGCGGCCCTTGCCATGTCGATGGGCCATGTGATCCTCAAGGAATTCTTCGTCGAGCGCGGCACGCCGCGGTTCCTCGACTACGTCAAGCGCTATACCGACCTGCCGTTCCTGGTGTGCCTCGACGATCCGGAGGGCTGGGACGCCAATGGCAACTACCACCACGACGGTGCGCTGCCCGGCAAATTCCTCACCGCCGCCGACCTCGGCCACACCGACGAGACCGCCGAGCACAAGATGGTGCTGCTCGATGCCGAGGGCAATCCGGTGGTGCCCAACGGTTCGCTCGGCCATCGCTTCACCGCGGGTGATGCGGGCAAGTGGAATCTGGATCTCGAGGGCGTCGATCCGCTGCTGACCCTGCACGACCGCGCCGACCAGCACCCGGTCGCGGTGCAGCTGCCGCGCTTCGATACCGATACCGCGGGCGTGCTGGTACGCGGCGTACCGACGATCACTGTCGCGGGTAAGCGGGTCACCACGGTGTTCGATCTGCTGCTCGCGCAGTACGGCGTGGGACGCGACGGGCTGCCCGGCACCTGGCCGACCGGCTACGACGATGCCGCCGAGCCCTACACCCCGGCCTGGCAGGAAGCCATTACCGGCGTACCCGCCGCACAGGCGCAGCGGATCGCCCGCGAATTCGCCGATAACGCTGATAAATCCGGCGGCCGCTCGATGATCCTGATGGGCGCGGGCACCAACCACTGGTTCCACTCCGACCAGATCTACCGTTCCTTCTTCACACTGACTCTGCTCACCGGCTGTCAGGGCGTGAACGGCGGCGGCTGGGCGCATTACGTCGGCCAGGAGAAGTGCCGTCCGGTAACCGGTTGGTCCACCCTGGCTTTCGGCCTGGACTGGCAGCGACCGCCGCGTCAGATGCAGGGCACGGTGTTCTGGTACCTCAGCAATGACCAGTGGCGCTACGACCCGTTCACCGCCCAGTCCTTCGCTTCCCCGCTGGGCACCGGGAAATTCGCGGGCCGCACCGCCGCGGACAATATCGCGCTGGCCAGTCGCCTCGGCTGGATGCCGAGTTATCCGACGTTCGACCGCAATCCGCTGGATCTGGTGGACGAGGCCGAGGCCGCGGGCAAGACCGCGCCCGACCACGTGGTGGACGGGCTGAAATCCGGCGACCTGCGCTTCGCCTGCGAAGATCCCGATGCGCCGGAGAACTTTCCGCGCTGCCTGACCGTGTGGCGGGCGAATCTGCTCGGCTCCTCCGGCAAGGGCAACGAGTACTTCCACAAGCACCTGCTCGGCGCGGACTCCAATCTGCAGACCACCGACGCCGCGGGTGTGCGGCCGCAGGAGCTGGTCTGGCGCGACGAAGCGCCGAGCGGGAAGCTGGACCTGCTGCTTTCGCTGGACTTCCGGATGACCAGCACCACGCTGTTCTCCGATATCGTGCTGCCCGCGGCCACCTGGTACGAGAAGCACGATCTGTCCTCCACCGATATGCACCCGTTCGTGCACGCCTTCTCCCCCGCCATCTCCCCGCCGTGGGAGGCCAAGACGGACTTCGAGGCATTCCACCGGATCGCGCGCGGATTCTCGTGGATGGCCGAGAAGCATCTGGGCAAGCGCAAAGATATCGTCGCGGTACCGCTGCAGCACGATTCGCCGGATGCGCTGGCGCAGGCCGGTGGGCGCGTGCTGGACTGGAAAGCCGGTGAGTGCGAACCGATTCCGGGTAAGACCATGCCCAAGCTGGTCGTGGTCGAGCGGGACTACCCGAAGCTCGCGGAGAAGATGGCCGCACTCGGTCCGCTGATCGATACGCTCGGCGTCACCACCAAGGGCGTCACCACGCATCCGGACGAAGAGGTGGCCTACCTCGCCGGGGTCAACGGCACCGTGGTTTCCGGTGTAGCCCAGGGACGTCCGTCGCTGGCCAAGGACACCCACGCGGCCGAGGCGATCCTCGCGCTGTCCGGCACCACCAACGGCAGGCTCGCGGTCGAGGGCTTCCATGCGCTGGAGCGGCGTACCGGCACCGAGCTGGCCGATCTCGCCGCCGAGCACGAGGGCAAGCGAATCACCTTCGCCGACACCCAATCCCGACCGGTGCCGGTGATCACCTCACCGGAGTGGTCGGGCAGTGAGACCGGCGGACGGCGGTATTCGCCGTTCACCATCAATACCGAACGACTCAAGCCATGGCACACCCTGACCGGGCGCCAGCACTTCTACCTCGATCACGACTGGATGGCCGAACTCGGCGAGCAGCTACCGGTATTCCGGCCGCCGCTCGATATGAGCGCGCTGTTCAGCGAGCCAGGGGTGGGGTCCGTCGGTGACAACGGCGTCACCGTTCGGTACCTGACCCCGCACTCCAAGTGGTCCATCCACTCGGCCTACCAGGACAACCTGCACATGCTGACGCTCTCCCGCGGCGGGCAGTCGATTTGGATGTCGGATCGGGACGCCGCGAAAATCGGTGTGTCGGACAATGATTGGATTGAGGCGGTCAACCGCAACGGTGTGGTTGTCGCGCGAGCCATCGTGAGCCACCGGATGCCCGAGGGCACGGTGTTCATGTACCACGCCCAGGACCGGGCCGTCGATGTGCCACGCATCGAGGGTGCGCCGGGCGGATTCGATTGGGGCGCACCGGATAAGCAGCCCGGCAAGGGTAAGCGCGGCGGCATTCACAACGCGCTGACCCGCATCATGATCAAGCCATCGCATCTCATCGGCGGTTATGCGCAGCAGTCCTTCGCGCTGAATTACCACGGCCCCACCGGAAATCAGCGCGACGAGGTCACGACAATTC
>NZ_BDBY01000115.1 GCF_001613225.1 Nocardia pseudovaccinii NBRC 100343 | reverse complement strand
TGCGTGTCATGGCACAGATGGCCATGGTGATGAACCTGGACAAGTGCATCGGGTGTCACACCTGCAGTGTCACCTGCAAGCAGGCGTGGACCAACCGCGGCGGCACCGAGTACATGTGGTTCAACAATGTGGAAACCCGTCCCGGACAGGGTTATCCACGGCAGTACCAGGACCAGGAGAAGTGGAAGGGCGGCTGGACGCTCAACAAGCGCGGCAAGCTGACCCTGAAGTCGGGCTCGCGATTGAAGCGGCTGCTCAATATCTTCGCCAATCCAGACCTGCCCACGGTCTCGGACTACTACGAGCCGTGGAGCTACGACTACGACAACCTGCTGTCCGCGCCCGCCATGGACACCAGTCCGGTCGCGCGGCCGAAATCGCTGATCACCGGTCAGGATACGAAGATCACCTGGGGCGCCAACTGGGATGACGACCTGGGCTCCGGACCGGAGCAGGTCGGTAAGGACCCGCTGCTGGCCAAGCTGTCGGATCAGGTGAAGCTGGAGTTCGAACAGACCTTCATGTTCTACCTGCCGCGGATCTGCGAGCACTGCCTCAATCCGTCATGTGTGGCCTCGTGCCCGTCGGGTGCGATCTACAAGCGGTCCGAAGACGGCATCGTGCTCGTCGACCAGGACAAATGCCGTGGCTGGCGACAGTGCGTCAGCGGCTGCCCGTACAAGAAAATCTACTTCAACCACAAGACGGGCAAGGCGGAGAAGTGCACGTTCTGCTACCCGCGCGTGGAAGTCGGTATTCCGACGGTCTGTTCGGAGACGTGCGTCGGTCGGCTCCGCTACATCGGCGTCATGCTGTACGACGCGGATGCCGTGCAGGCGGCGGCCTCGGTCACCGAAACCAAGGATCTGTACCCCTCACAGCTCGGAGTGTTCCTCAATCCGCATGATCCTCGGGTGATCGCGGAGGCCGAGCGGGCCGGGATCTCGCCGGAGTGGATCGAGGCCGCGCAGAATTCGCCGGTCTACAAACTGATCGTCGATTACCAGATCGCGTTGCCGCTGCATCCGGAATACCGCACCATGCCGATGGTTTGGTACGTGCCGCCGCTGTCGCCGGTGGTGGATGTGCTCTCCGAGACCGGACACGATGCCGAGGACGCGTCGAATCTGTTCGGCGCCATCGACGCACTGCGCATTCCGGTCGAGTACCTGGCCGAACTGTTCACCGCCGGTGAGATCGGGCCGGTGCGGGCGTCGCTGCAGCGGCTGGCGGCCATGCGGTCGTTCATGCGCTCGGTGAATCTCGGTATGGAACCGGATCCGTCGATCGCACCGTCGGTGCGACTGGAGCCGGAGGAGATCGAGGCGATGTACCGGCTGCTGGCCATCGCGAAATACGAACACCGGTACGTGATTCCGCACGGTGCGACTACACAGGCGCACGAACTGGATTCGCTGGCGACCGGATGCAGCCTCGATACCGACGGCGGGCCGGGTATGACGGCATTCGACACGATGGTGGAGAAGTTCCATCTGACCGATACCAATGGCGCTGCGCCGGAGGAGAAGTCGAATCGGATCAATTTGCTGAACTGGGACGGCCGCAATACCGACGGACTGCTGCCGACCGCGCGCAATGGCAATGGGGCCAATGGGCACGGTGCGAACGGAACCAATGGTTCGAACGGGACCAACGGTTCGGCGAAAAACGGTGTTGCCACGAATGGCTCGACCAACGGTTCTGTCACCCCGACGCCGACCGGAGCGACGAAATGAATCCGCTGACCCCCGGGGGCGCATGATGGCACTGCTGAAGGTGCGCCGCAGGCCCGAGCCCGTCGCTCAGCTGTCCGAGCGCGATTGCCGCCTGGTGTGGCGGATCGCCGCCCTGCTGCTCGACTATCCGAGCGAGCAGATGCTGGCGACCGTCGATCAGATCGACGATGCCGCAACGCAATTGCCGGACGTGGTAGGCGCGCCGCTGCTGGAATTCATTCACCATCTGCGCGCCACCCCACCGATCACGCTGGCCCAGCAGTACGTCGAAACCTTCGATATGCGCCGCCGTTCCAGCATGCACCTGACGTTCTACGCCTACGGTGACACCCGCAAACGCGGTATGGCGCTGTTGCGGTTCAAGCACGCCTACCGGCACGCCGGTGTCGAACTCGGTGACGAGGAATTGCCCGACCACCTGCCGGTGCTGCTGGAATTCGCCGCGACCGTCGACCCGATCGGCGGTGAGCGTCTGCTGGGCGAACACGTTCCGGTGATCGAACTCCTGCGACTTTCTCTGGTAGACAACGACTCCCCGTATGCCGGAGTGCTGGCGGCCGTCGTCGCCACCCTGCCGCCGCTGACCACTGCCGATCGGCGTCGAATAGCCGAACTCGCCGCCCAGGGACCGCCCGAGGAAGAGGTCGGTCTCGATCCCTTCGCCATGGACCCATCGCTGTTCGACGGATCGGAAGCCCGCCGATGACCACCGCCTTCTGGATGACGCTGCCCTACGTGGCCTTCACCTCGTTCGTGCTCGGCCACCTGTGGCGCTATCGCAATGACCAATTCGGTTGGACCACACGATCTTCCCAGATCTACGAGAGCCGTCTGCTGCGGCTTGGCAGCCCGCTGTTCCACTTCGGCATGCTCGGGGTCATCGGCGGGCACGTGCTCGGCGTGCTGATCCCGGAGTCCTGGACCGACGCCGTCGGCATCTCCGAGCACACCTACCATGTGGTCGCGGTCGCGGCGGGTTCGGTCGCCGGACTCGCGGTCATTCTCGGCGTCGCCATCCTGCTCTTCCGCCGCATCACTGTCCCCGCCGTCCGCAAGGCCACCACGCGCAATGACCAGCTCATGTATGTGCTGCTGGCCGCCGCGCTGATCACCGGTCTGCTCAATACCTGGGGCAGCAATCTGCTGTGGGGCACCTACAACTATCGCGAGACCGTATCCCCGTGGTTCCGTAGCCTTTTCACGGTACATCCGGAACCCGAGCTGATGGTCGGCACGCCGTGGACCTTCCAGCTGCACGGTCTCGTCGTGCTGACGCTCATCGCCATCTGGCCCTACACCCGTCTGGTCCACATGTTCAGTGCGCCCGTCGGCTACCTGACCCGGCCGTACATCGTGTACCGCGCAAAGGAATCCAACGCCCCGGACAAGCGCCGCTACGCGCGTGCCTGGGATGCCCCCGTCACGCCCGAAACCTGGCGCTGACCCCTGAGTTCGGGTCTTCTCACCCGATGCCCCGCAGCCCCGTCCTCCCTGATCGGGAGAGCGGGGCTGTGTGCTTTCCCGGCAAACACGCTCGTCGAATCCCGAGGACATGCCCATGGCCGTGATAGGAATTCGACCCATGTACCGGCTAGTGCGATGCCTGGTTTTCCTGTTGGCGGTCTGCGCCGCGACCATTCCGGTAACCGCCGGAGCCGATCCCGGCGCCCAGATCCTCGATGTCCGGCCGCTCGGCGGGCGAGAGTTCGAGGTCGTGGTCCATTCGGCGGCGATGAATCGGCCCATCACACTGTGGATGTCGCATCCCGGTACAGGTGCGCCCGCGCTCTATCTTCTCAATGCGATCGACGGCGGCGAGGACGGCGGACCGTGGACGCGCCGCACGGATGTCGCGGATTTCTTCGCGGATAAGAATGTCAATGTGATCGTGCCGATGAGTGGGCGAGCGAGTTACTACACCGATTGGCTCGACGACGATCCGGTCCTGGGCCGCAACAAGTGGACGACGTTCCTGACCAAGGAGCTGCCGCCGCTGCTGGGTTCGCGTTTCGGTATGACCGGGCGCAATGCCGTTGCGGGCCTGTCGATGTCGGCGACCTCGGCACTGAATCTGGCCATCGGCGCGCCCGGCATGTATCAGGCTGTGGGTGCCTACAGCGGCTGCCCGCGCACCAGTGACCCCGCCGCCATCGCCTATCTGCACTCCCAGCTCGCGGTCTTCGGCGCGAATGCGGGCAACATGTGGGGTGCCCCGGACAATCCGGCCTGGGCCGCACACGATCCGATGCTGCACGTAGACCGGCTGCGCGGCTTGGCGCTCTACGTCTCGTCGGGCAATGGCGCGCCGGGCGTGCACGAAACCCTCGGCGATGTCGGCATCGATGGCAATCCGGTCCGGCTGCTCGACCGAATGCTGGTCGGCGGTGTGATGGAGACCGTCATCGATGGCTGCACCGGCCCCTTCGTGGACCGGCTGGCCGAGGCAGGCATACCCGCCACCGTGAATCTCCGTCCGGCGGGCACGCACGCCTGGTCGTACTGGCAGGACGACCTCCACCAGTCCTGGCCGCTGTTCGCCGCCGCGCTGGGCGCATAGCCGACACTTGTCGGTGCCCTGGTCGACAATGCGGTATGGCCTATGACAAAGTGCTCGCCGATCGGATCCGGGAGCTGATCGACCCGACACCCGACGTGAGCGAAAAGAAGATGTTCGGCGGGCTCGCCTTCCTGATCAACGGCAATATGGCGGTGGCAGCGAGCCGGACGGGTGGTCTGCTCGTCCGCGTCGACCCGCAGGAGAGCACCATCCTGCTCGCCCGTGAATACGTCGGCACGATGGTGATGGGCGGTCGCGAAATGCACAACTGGCTGCGGGTCGACGGCGTGGCCGTCGCCGATGACGAAGCGCTCGATGAATGGGTCGACCGCGGCGTCAGCTATGCGCGTTCGCTGCCGCCGAAGGAGAAATAGCGGCTCAGTGGACCAGTCGGCGGAAGGTGAGTTTGTCGAATTCCCGACCGTATTCGTCCACCGCGACCACATCCATTTCGCTGGCGAAGATGCCGGGGCGGACATCCACGCGCAGGAACGAGTAGTTGCGGAACCGCACTCGCGACCAGGAAGCCGCTTCGTCCTGTTTGCCACCGGACGCGGTCCACACATAGCTGTTCGGGACCGTGGTGTCCGGTAATTCGTGGCCGCGGAACGTTTCCTGCGAACCGGGCTGGAAGTCGTAGCGCGGTCGGCCACCACCGCCGACGGTGTAGTAGACCGTGCCGTCGGTATCCGGGTAGACGATCGAATTGTCCGCGGCGATCCTGGTCGCGGCCCCGGCGCGGATCGGATCCGTGCGTTCGTAGACGTGATTGTGGCCCTGCAGCACCAGATCCACCTGATACCGGTCGAACAATCCGGCCCACGCATCGCGCACGCCGCCGTCGCTGGCATGGGCGTCGGTGGTCGAGTACGCGCAGTGGTGGAAGAAGCAGACCAGGAAGTCGATATTCGGGTCCGCGCGGTAGGCGGCGAGAGTGCGCTCCACCCAACTCGTCTGCGCCCCACCGGAATACCCGGTATTGGCCTTGATCTCATAGCTCACGTCATTGGCGTCGAGCGAGAGCACCGCGACATTGCCGTAGGTGAACGAATACGCCGACGGGCAACCCGCGGGGCCGTTGCCGGGGAAATCCAACCGCGCCAGATGTCCGCCGTAGCCGTGCTGGCCGTAGGTCGCTTCCATATCGTGGTTGCCGGTGGCGAACATCCACGGCGTCTCGGCGGCACTGCGTTCGATGGCGCCGAAGTAGACATCCCAGACGTAGGGGTTGTACTTGTCGAACCCGGATTCGAGCTTCGCGCCGCTGGCGACGAATTCGTTCGGCTTGCCCCCGCCGGACGGGTCGGCGTAGGCGATATCACCGGCGAGAATGTGGAAATCCGGTTTGGCGGCGGCGATTTGGCGCAGCACATTGCTCGCGTGCGGCGCGTTCGGATCGTTATCGGCCTTGTAGTACTTATCGTCGTAGTCGCCGGGCACGGTGCCCTGCGGCAGCGCCGGAGTCTCGTCGGTGCCCTGATCGCCCATCATGGTGAACCGGAACGGCAGGATCGCGCTACGCGCACTCGGCATCGCGGGTGCGGCGGCTCGGATATCGCCGGTGAAGCCGTCGGAGGTGCGCCAGCGATAGAAGTGCGGCACGCGTCCGGGTAGGCCGTCGACGGGGGCGTGCACGTAGAACTGTTCGGCCGCCAGGACACCGCCGTCGGCGGAGGGGACCTGGGTCAGCAGATTACGAACCTCGGCCTCGATAGTGCCGCCGAGCGCGGGCGTCGGGCCGTGGTCCAGGAAAACCTTGGTACCGGCCGGTTGCCGGGACAGTTGACCAGCGAACCGGAGCTGACTCGTCGCATCCGCTCCGTATCCGACACGTCGGCCGCCGACCGCGAGCTGCGCATCTTCGGCGTAGGCGCGCCTGCCGAACGGTGAGGTGCCGACGGCCGCGACCGCGGCGGCCGCCGCGGTACCGCGGAGCACATTGCGCCGGGAGACCGGGTGCCGACGTAGGTAGTTCCGATGCCACTCGTGCTGCTCGTCCATGGTCATATGGGCGGCGTTGGCAGCGGGAATTCCGGTATCCGGAAGATCGCCAGCGGGGTTCATCGGATTCGACGGCACGGCACCGATGCTCTACGGCCCCAGCGCATCACGCAACTCGGCACCGCTTCCCACGCACGAACAATTCGTGAACTCTCCGGACCTCACGAAACGATAGCTACGCAATTCGCCCAAAACGAACGAATGCCCCAGCGGCAGCGGCGATCTCACCCCTTTTTCGGCGGCGCCTTCCGGACTAGGCTGCGGCGATGACGTCATTTACGCGTGCGGCGGCCGTGGCGGTCGTCCTGGGCGGTTCCGTATTCGGTGCCGCGACCGCACATGCGACGCCCGGTACCGATATCACCGCGGTCACCCTCGCCCAAGCGCAGATTCCCGCGGGCCTGCTGCCGTTCGTCGCGGGCACCGATCTCGTCGTCCGCGAAATCACCATCGCGCCAGGCGGTTCCACCGGCTGGCACTATCACTACGGTCCGGTCTTCGGCTTCGTCCGCTCGGGCACCCTCACCCATCCGGGCCCCGACTGCGTGGCCCCGGTCTTCCACACCGGCGATTTCATCTACGAACCCGAGGGCGCCTGGAACGTGCACATCGGCCGCAATCTCGGCCCCGACCCGCTCGTCCTCGACGTTGTCTACGCGCCACCCACCGGGAAGCCGCTCTTCGAAGACGCCGACGCCCCCGACTGCGCGTAGTTAGTTCGGTGACCGCTGCCGCACCAGCGGCAGGTATACCTCGTCGACGATTTCGACGAGGACATCATCGGGCGCGGTGGGGATCCCCCGCAGCACGAATTCGTTGCGCAACAGAACGATCGCCACTGTGGCGACCCGTGGATGCAGCGCCTCGGGTGCGGCCTCGCCGCGTGCGACCGCGCGGCCGAGAATGGTCAGCCAGGTGGCGGCACCGGAGTCCGTGGAGTGCTCGGGGAGCTGCGCGAGCAGTTCCGCCGCGCCACCGGCCGCCGCCAATAAGTCCCGCATGACCGCGCCGAGAGGTGAGCTCCAATGTCGGTTGCCGCGGCGGAGCATCTCGAGTACGTCCTCGCGTAGGTTGCCGGTATCGGGGGGCTGAACGGCGGTGGTCAGCTGCCGGTAGGCGGCGATGCCGAGTGCGAGGCGATTCGGCCAGCGGCGGTAGATGGCGTTCTTATTGGTGCCCGCGCGGATCGCGACTCTGTCCATGGTCAGTCCGGCGTATCCGGATTCGGTCAGCTCGTCCGCGGCAGCGCGCAGGATCGCCTCCTCGAGCGCTGGACCACGCCGCCGCGTTTGCCCGAGTTGTTCCACGCCTGCCACCTTTCACTGATCGAAACTCATCGTACCTTTCAACAAGAGCGCGACGCGTGTCCACCGAAGAGTTAAGGTACGTTAAGTACCTTAACTCAGTTCAATCGAAGGAATGCACCATGCGCGCAAAAGGCATCAGTTACAGCACCGGCTTCCTCGGCAAAAGCGGGCTGTCCCGGCAGCCGTTCGACGCGGCGGAGGTCCGGCGGGAGCTCCGCATCATCCGAGATGACCTGCACTGCAACGCAATACGTGTAATGGGCGGCGATCCGGATCGGATCGAGCTCGCCGCGGCCTACGCCGCCGAACTCGGCCTCGAGGTCTGGTTCTCGCCCTATCCGCTGGAGCTCGAACCCGAGGACGTGCTCGCGCTGTTCGCCGACTGCGCCGAGCGCGCGGAACGACTGAGACAGCATGGAGCCGAGGTCGTCTTCGTGACCGGCGCGGAACTGAGTCTGATGAACCACGGATTCCTGCCCGGCCGCGATATCGATGAGCGGCTCGAGCTACTGCTGCGACCGGATCGGCCGCGCGAGCAGATCGG
>NZ_BDBY01000114.1 GCF_001613225.1 Nocardia pseudovaccinii NBRC 100343 | reverse complement strand
GCGCGGGTCAATGAATTCCTCGGCAAGGCGGTCGCGGTGGTCCGGGAACATTTCGGAGGCAAAATCACCTATGCCGCGGTGCCGCTCGAACGCGTGGACTGGGCGCCCTTCGACATTGCCTCGGTGGATCTATATCGGTCCGCCGAGATCGCCGACCGGTTCGCCGATGGCGTCGGAACCCTTGTCGCCCAAGGCAAGCCGCTCGCGATCACGGAGTTCGGCGCGGCCACCTTCCACGGCGCGGGCGATCGCGGCGCACTCGGCCTGGAGATCGTCGAACACGATCCGGATACCGGCGCGCCACTGCGCGTGAACGGCGACTACCGCCGCGACGAGGCAGGCCAGGCCGCTTACATCCGCGAGCTACTGGAGATCTTCGATAGCAAGGACGTGGACAGCACCTTCGTCTTCACCCTCGCCCTGCACGACCACCCACACCGCCCCGACGGCGCCCCGCGCGACGACCTGGACCTGGCCAGTTACGGCATCGTCAAAGTCTTCGAAAACCGACAGGGCGACACCTATCCGGACCTGCCATGGGAACCGAAGGCCGCATTCCACACCCTCGCCGACTACTACCGAGAGCACTGAATCGAATGGCCCGTATCCCCAACCGCAAGGTAGACTCGAACATAAGTTCGAATCGAGGGGTTCTGGATGCGGGCGTTACGTCGAGCCGAGATTGCCGGGTTGCTGGCCAGCGATATCGTCGCGCACCTGGCTACCATCGACGCGGCCGGATATCCGCATGTCACACCGATGTGGTTTCTGTGGGATCAGCAGGCATTCCGGCTGACCAGTTGGGCGGGGCGGCCGCATTTGCGGCGGATTCTGGCGAATCCGCGGGTCGGGTTGGTAATCGATCGGGAAATGGTGGGCTCGCGGGACGGCGGGCAGCGACCGAATCGGCAGGTGTGGGCGATCGGAGATGCCGAGCTGACCATCGATGCGGATGGTGTGTGGACCCAGCGCATCTGGGAGAAGTACGGCACCGGGCCGGTGCTGGGTGAGGTGGAGCGCGCGCGGGTGCTGATCACGATCACTCCCGACCGCTTCATCGCCGTCGCGAGCGTCTGACCTGCACGAAAATTTCTTCAGAAAATTTCGCGGAGATATGTCGAAGACGTCGGGGCAGCTCCGACCGAAGGGTGAAAGCAGGTCATAACCTACCCAAGGAGCCCACCATGTCGGTCAACACTTTCCTCTGGTTCGACAACGACGCCGAGGAAGCCGCCACCCGCTACACCGCGCTGATTCCCAACTCTCGCATCGTGGATGTCAATCGACACCCCGATGGCTCGGCGTTCATCGTCTCGATCGAACTCGACGGTCACCCGTACACCCTGATGAACGGCGGTCCCGGGCATCCGTTCACGGATGCCGCATCGATCCAGGTGATCGTGGATACCCAGGCCGAGGTCGATCGCCTGTGGGACGCCTTGATCGATGGCGGTGAACCCGGGCCGTGCGGCTGGCTCACCGACCGCTACGGCCTGTCCTGGCAGGTCGTCCCGGCGACCCTGCTCAACCTCATGGACGGTGCGAACCCCACCAAGACCGCCGCCACCGCCGCGACGCTGCGGTCCATGTCCAAGCTCGATATCAAGGTTCTGCAGGACGCGTACGACAACGCCTGAGACCGGGCACCCCGTCTGATAGCCGGGCACCCAGCACACAGGGTGCCCGGCTACGACAAGGGGTGCCCGGCGGAGGGCGGATGCGGGGTGCGGTGGTCGAGCTCGCGGTGGGTGACGAGGACGCCCTTCGGGGCACCCGTCGGATCCGAGAGGTAGAGCAGATACGCCGGGTGGCCGGGTCGTAGTGCCCGCGCCCGGTGGACATTGTCGATCGGGGTAGCGGGGCGACGGGCGGCTCGACCGGCCGCGGCGCAATCATCGAACATCAGCCAGTCGATGCCGTGTCGCGGTAGATCTCGCCTGACAGCGGCGACCGTGATCCCCTGCCGTGCACCGGAATCCGCGATCACCGTCGCGATTCGGCGGGACGGTTCGGTCGGGTCGACCGGAACGAAACACGCTCCGGTCTTGGCGACCGCCCAGAGCGCCAGCCCGGATTCGAGCGGCCGCGACAGCGCTGCCACCACGAACTCGCCCGGTCCCGCACCACCGGCCATCAATTCGCGCGCCCATCTGGATGATTCCTCGTCCAGCTCCTGATAGGTCATCGTGCGCGCACCGTCACGCAGGGCGATCGCATCCGGAACGGTGCCCGCACGGAGGAGTTCGGGCAATAAGACCGTCGGACCGGTCGCGCCCGCTCGCGCGGTGTTGTCGTCGGCTCCCGTCACAACGCCTCCCCGGGTATTTCGGAAAGCCTGCCGCGGCCAACCTACGGCACTACCGGACGGAGACCGCGGCATTCCACACCCTCGGGATGTCGCCGTCGTCAGGCCGATCAGGATGCCGAAACCACCTCCGCGAAGACATCGTCGAGCTTGCTCGCGGTGAGTCCGAAGGTCTCCCGGGTGGTGGTGTCGTCGACGGACCGGTGACCACCGCCGCAGGTGCCGCCGCCGGAATCGACCTGTGCCTGCACCTGATTCGCACCGACTACGGTGCGACGGTCGCCAATGCGGCGCCCGCGCCGCTGTGGTGACACCGGTACGCCCCGGCGGCCAAGCCCAATTCGTCGACTCACCACTGCCGCCGGAGAACGGCCGCACCCGCTCGGCCACCCGCACCTGGGCCCTGGAACGCCTCGACACTCCCCTATCCCTGGACGATCTGGCCACCCACGCCCGCACCAGCGTGCGCACCCTCACCCGCCGCTTCCACGAGGAAACCGGCCTCAGCCCGCAGAAATGGCTACTGCACCAACGCATTCAGCGCGCCCGCGAACTCCTCGAATCCACCACCCTGCCCATGGACCAGGTGGCCCGCCACAGCGGCATCGGTTCCGCGGAATCCCTGCGCCAGCACATGATCCGCCACGTAGGCTTCCCCCCGACCGCCTACCGCGCATCCTTCACCCGCACTCCGTCATCGACGAGCTGATCCCGCAATCCGGCATCAGCGAACCAACTCTCGATGGCGCATCATCAGTTCGATCCGATGTGGTTGGCGGAGGTTCGATCAAACGGATTCCAGCACCGCCTTGCTACCTGCCGGACCAGCACCCGTGCTCGGATTTTCAATACTGATGTCTCGCAAATCCGCATGACGCCATGGCGGTTCGGATGAATCAATCTGAATATTCAGATTCCGCTGCTCGTTTGCGGTGCTCGTGATCGGGTTCGGGTGGAGCTGGGGGCCTCGCCCGTATGCCTGCGGTAGATGCGGCGGAACGCGGCCGGATCGGCGTAACCGACGGCGGCGGCGATGACGTCGACGGGGTCTCGGGTGGCGGCGAGGAGGGTGGCCGCGTGGCGGACGCGGAGGCGGTGGACAAACTCCATGGGCGATATGCCGAGGCCCGCACGGATGCGCCGCGCGAGAGTTCGCTCGGAAACCGATGCGGCGCAGGCCAGTTCGGTCAGGGTCAGTTGGCGGTCGAGATTGGCGGTGACATGCCGTTCGACCGCGCGCACGGTAGGGTCAGTGGACCGTAGGTGCTCCAGCACCATATAGCGCGACTGCGACATGCGGGCGTCGAGCACGAGGTAGCGAGCGACACGGTGGGCGAGTTCCGCGCCTTGTAGGCGGGCGACCAACGCCAGCATGAGGTCGGCGTGGGCGAAGGCGGCGCCCGCGGTGAGGACTTTTCCACTCTCGATGACCATGCGGTCGGCTTGTACTTCGACGTCCGGGAAGCGTCGAGAGAGCAGCGGTGCCAGCCACCAGGTCGTCGTTGCTTGCCGTCCCGACAGGAGCCCCGAGGCGGCGAGGACGAAGGTGGCTGAGCACGATGCGGCCACCGTCGCACCGCTGGCGGCCGCATGCCGAATCAGCTCCACCGCTCGTAGCGTGTCGGGTCGGATCAGAAGTTGATCGATGCGACATTCGTCCGCCGCGGAAGGACCCGCGATCACCAATACGTCGTCGGGACCGAATTCTCCGGGGCTCATCGGAACCCCGGTCGATACCGAGATCAATCGTCCGCTGCCCGATCGAACAGGTTCTCCGTCCAATGACACGACGCGCTGAAAGAGCAGCCGCGGCGGCGTCCGGTCGGCGACCGCGGCGGCGGTGTCAACGATGTCGATCCCGATGCCGAGCGCACCCTCGAGCACACCGTCCAGCGCGAGGTGGGTAATCACGTGGCAAGAATAGACCGAATAGTGGCAAACAGGTCAATGGTGATGCCGCATAGCCTCCGGCATCGTTTCCACTGTGCAGAATTCTTTCTCGGAAGTTCCACGCGATGATCCCCTCGACGACTTCACCCGCCGACTGGTCACATTCGACGATACGACCCACACCGTGTACGTCGGCGGCGACGGACCCGCGGTCATCGTGATGGCGGAGATGCCGGGCATCAGCCCGGACGTGGCGCGATTCGCCAGGTGGGTCCGTGATGCGGGGCTCACGGTCTACCTGCCGTCGCTGTTCGGCCGGGACGGCGCCTATCCGCATGCCGACCACGGTGCGACAGTTTTCAAACGCGCCTGCGTCAGCGCCGAATTCCGAGCGTTCGGAGCCGGCCGATCCAGTCCCGTCACCCGATGGCTGCGGGCGCTGGCCGTCATCGCGCACCGCGAATGCGGCGGTCGCGGTGTGGGCGCGCTCGGCATGTGCTTCACGGGGAACTTCGCACTCACCATGATGCTCGAACCAGCGGTGCTGGCGCCCGTGCTATGTCAGCCCTCCCTGCCGTTGGACGATCCTGGCGCGCTTGAGATTTCGGCCACGGAGCTGTCCGCGGTCCGCGAACGCCTCGACCGTGAGGACCTCGTCGTGCGCGCCTACCGATTCGAAGGCGACCGTTTCTGCACCGCGCAACGTTTCGCCGCCTACGCGGCAGCCCTCGGCCCGCGCTTCGAGCCACGGGTGCTACCCGCGTCGGCGGCAAACCCGGCGCCACCACCGTTCTTCGAACAGCATGTCGGGTGCGCCCACAGCGTCGTCACTGCCCACCTCATCGACGCCGCCGGTGAACCTACCGCCCAGGCCCGTGACGATATCATCGCGTTTCTCGTCGACCGGCTGCATTCCCGGTAAACAGACCAGCTCGAGCCGCCTTCTGGTCCCGGTACCAGCGCTCGTACTGCGCTACGCTCCCCTGACTTGCACAGGGAACGTGCTGGCCCGCATCAGTTCCTGGGCAGCGGCACGGTATCGGTCGGCGATCAGACGGACGACCGCAGGGTGAACACCGATCGGCTCGGCGACACCGTCGGCTCCAGCATCGTGCAAGCGCTGCTGGAACAGACCGTGGGCCAGCAGATACGAGGCGATGAAGACGCGCCGCGCACCCGAATCACGAAGTTCGGCAACGACTTCCGGGATGCGCGGGGCTCCGGTGGCGACATAGCCGATGCGAACCGGTACACCGAGATGTTCGGCCAGCATGCCCGCCGCGCGCCGAACATCCTGGCGCGCACGGGCATCCGAGGATCCGGCTGCCGCGAAGACCACCGCGTCACCGGGACGCCAGCCTGCGGCACGCAGCCGCATGGCCATGATTCGGGCCAATGCCGGGTCCGGTCCCATCGCGGGGGTGACCGCGACCTCGGGGTGACCGCTCTCGGTCACCTCGCGCGGCACGTCCTGATAGACGTGGTATCCGGAAGCGAGGAAGGCCGGAACCACCACGGCGGGAACCGATTCCCCTTGGGCATCGGTGAGATCACGCAGCACCTCGGACGGAGATGGACCGAGCACGTCCACGAAAGCGGTACGCACCCAGGGGTTCTCCAGCCCGTGAGCAACAGCGCGATGTTCACAAACCGGAGCGGCGGAAGTATCGGCGTCGCGCCCCGAAATCGCGACGCCGTACTCACCCACCCCGAGCTCTCGGGTCACCGCTTCCGCGAGCGCGGCGATCATCTGCACACCCCTGGTACTCCTGGTGCCGTGTGCGACCAGGACCAGGGCCGGAGCCGTCACCAGCTCCCCGCAGGCTGTGCGTACCTCGGCGCGCGCGCCGGGGTACCGATGCCCGCTACCGGCGCACGGCCGTTGGCGACGGTGCGCGGAAAGTCATCGGCGCACTCCGCGGCGTCCAGCGCCAGTCGGTAGCCCCGCTTGACCACGGTCTGAATGGCTTTCGGCGTGCCGAGCCCGGCGCGCAGCCGCGCGATCGCGGTCTCCACGGCATGGGTGTCGTCACCGCCGCCGGGCAGCGCGGCGAGCAGATCCTCCCGGGAAACCACCCGCCCGGGCTGCCGCGCCAGCGATCGCATCAGTGCCATCGGCGCGGGCGCGAGCTGACGCACCGAACCGTCGACCACGACGCACGCACCGCGCACGCTGATGGTGTGTCCGGCGGCCTGAATTCGATTGGCGCGCCGCGGTAATTCCTCGGCTACGTGCCGGGCCAGCGCACCGAGGCGCGCCCGTCCCGGCATCGAGGTCGGCACACCCAGCTCCTCCAGCGGAGCCGCGGTGATCGGTCCGACGCAGGCGGGCAGCACCCGTCCGCGCAGCGCGTGCAGCACACCCTCGAGCAGCCCGGTCTCCTTGGCGCGCATCAACATCGACGCCACGGCGGGCGCACTGGTGAAGGTCACGCAGTCCAGGCTGGAGGTGATGATGGCCTCGATCAGGTTGTCCATCGGGCCCTGATCATCCGGCGGCACCCAGCGGTATACCGGCACCGCGACGACATCCGCACCGGCACAACGCAATACCTCGCAGAAGTCGGGGACCGGCTCCCATTCGGTTGTCGCGCCGTGCAATTGGACCGCGATCCGCACACCCTCCACGCCCTCGGCGAGCAGGTGATCGAGCACCTCGGCAGAGGATTCCGACGCGGGCGACCATTCCTCGCGCAGTTCGGCGGCGCGGATGGCGCCCTTGGCCTTCGGCCCACGCGCCAGCATCCTGGTGGCCGACAGCGTCAGCCGCAGATCCTCGGCAATGCCCCAGCCCTCGGCCGCTTCCATCCAGCCGCGGAATCCGATGCCGGTGGTGGCCACCACGATCTGCGGCGGATCGGCGACGATCTCGCGGGTCACTCGCTCCAGTTCGTTGTCGTCGGCCAACGGGATGATGCGGATGGCGGGAGCGGCGACGATACCGGCGCCCCGTCGGGTGAGCAGCGTAGCGAACTCATCGGCCCGCCTGGCGGCCGTGACGCCGACCGTGAAACCGGCCAGACAGGCGCCCGTATCGATTGTCGTCATGCTTATCCACCGTCCGCGGCGACGAGTCCGGCATCGACCGGGTCGTTGGAAACCGAAACGATGCCGTCCTCGACGCGCACCGCGTACACCGGCAGCGTCGCCGAATCGTCGTCCAGGCAGTGCCCGTCCAGCAGCGAAAAAGCCTGCTTCAGCAGCGGTGAGGCCACGACAGGAATACCGGCGCGGTCACCGACGATCCCGCGCGACATCACTGCCGCGCGGCCGATCGGATCGATATTTCCGACGGCGGCGAGGGTGCCGTCGGTCATCAGGAACAGAGCGGCCTGACGGCCGCCCTTCAGCAACACCGCAACGCCGCGGCCGGGAATCAGGTAGTCGAGTCGGCACGCCTGCGTCCAACCCGAAGGGGATGGCAAGTCGGCGGAGCCGACGGGGTGGGTCAACACTGTGGGGGCAGTGGCAATGCCGGGGGTATCCATCACGGTCATCGGTGTCATCCTCCAAACGCCTTACCCATTGGTACAGGCGTCCTGTTTCTTCGGGGTTAAGCGGCTATTGCCCGCGTGTGGCAACCGGGATTTCCGGCATGCCGAGCAACACAGGCACCTTCCGTTCCCCGGTCTCATCGAACGAAATGGTCGGATCGGCCTCTTCCGGGGCGTTGACGAAGGAAACGAAACGCGACAGTTTCTCCTCGTCCTCGAGCACCGCGGCCCATTCGTCGCGGTAACCGGCGATATGCTGGGCCATGGCCGCCTCCAGATCCTCGGCGATCCCGAGGCTGTCCTCGCACACGACCTGCTTGAGGTAATCGATGCCGCCCTCCAGCGCCTCCTGCCACGGCGCGGTGCGCTGCAGCCGGTCGGCGGTGCGGATGTAGAACATCAGATACCGGTCGATGTACTTGATCAGCGTCTCGTCGTCGAGTTCACCGGCGAGCAGCACCGCGTGCTTCGGGGTCAGACCGCCGTTGCCGCCGACATACAGGTTCCAGCCCTGTTCGGTGGCGATCACGCCGACGTCCTTACCGCGCGCCTCGGCGCATTCCCGGGCGCACCCGGAGACGGCCAGCTTCAGCTTGTGCGGCGAACGCAGGCCGCGGTAGCGCTTCTCCAGCAGCACGGCCATGCCGACCGAATCCTGCTGACCGTAACGGCACCAGGTGGAGCCGACGCAGCTCTTCACCGTGCGCAGCGACTTGCCGTACGCGTGCCCGGACTCCATGCCGACGTCGACCAGGCGCTGCCAGATCTGCGGCAGCTGTTCGACGCGGGCGCCGAACAGGTCGATGCGCTGACCGCCGGTGACCTTGACGTAGAGGTCGAATTCCTTGGCAATCTGACCGATGGTGATCAGCTGATCCGGGGTGACCTCACCGCCGGGCATCCGCGGCACCACCGAGTAGGTGCCGTTCTTCTGCAAATTCGCCAGGAAGTGGTCGTTGGTGTCCTGCAGCGCGGCCTGTTCACCGTCGAGGATGTGATCGCTCGAAGTGGAGGCCAGGATGGAGGCGACCGTCGGCTTGCAGATATCGCAGCCGGTGCCCGTGCCGTGCTTGGCGATCAGGGCGGAGAAGGTGCGAATGCCGGTGACCTGGACGATCTGGAACAGCTCGGCCCGCGACTGCGAGAAGTGCTCACAGAGCGCCTTGGACATCTCCACGCCGGACTGCTCGAGCAGCTTCTTGAGCATGGGAACGCATCCGCCGCAAGAGGTTCCGGCGGACGTGCACTTCTTGACGCTCGCGATATCGCAGGCACCCTCTTCGATGGCCCCGCAGATCGCACCCTTGGAAACGTTGTTGCAGGAGCAGATCTGGGCATCGTCGGGCAGCGAATCGGCACCGAGTTCGGCGCCTGCGGGCGAGATCAGCGCGGCCGGTTCGGCGGGCAGCGGACGCCCGACCAGCGGACGCAGCGCCGAGTACGCGGTCGCGTCACCGACCAGGATGCCGCCGAGCAGAATCTGCGCGTCGTCGGAGACGACGAGTTTCGCGTAGGTGCCCTTGGCGGCGTCGTGTAGCACGACCGATAGCGCGCCCTCGGTGGTGCCGTGCGCATCACCGAAGCTGGCGACGTCCACGCCGAGCAGCTTGAGCTTGGTCGACATATCCGCGCCGGGGAATTCGCCTGCGCCACCGAGCAATCGGTCCGCGACGATCTCGGCGGTGGTGTAGCCGGGGGCGACCAAGCCGTAGCAAACACCTTCCACCGCAGCGCATTCGCCGATCGCGTAGATGTTCGGATCGGAGGTCTGCAGACCGAGGTCGGTGATGATGCCACCACGCGGGCCGACCTCGATGCCGCTGTCGCGGGCGATCTGGTCGCGCGGGCGGACACCGGCGGAGAAGACCACGAGTCCGGCGTCGATGACCGAATCGTCGGAGAGCGTAATCTTCAGGCGCTCAGCCGCTCCCGCGTCCGCGACGGTCTCGATCGATGCGGTGCCGACACCGGTGTGCACCTGCAGCCCGAGATCGGTGACCAGCTTCTCCAGGATGGCGCCACCACCCTCGTCGACCTGGGCGGGCATCAGCCGGGCGTTGAACTCCACGACATGCGGCGTCATGCCGAGCAGGCGCAGCGCGTTGGCCGCTTCCAGACCCAGCAGGCCACCACCGACGACCACACCGGACGCACCGGGTCCGGCCGCGGCGGCGGCCGCGCGGATTCCGTCGAGGTCATCGATGGTGCGGTAGACGAAGCACTCCGGCAGGTCGTGGCCCGGCACCGGCGGCACGAACGGATACGAACCGGTCGCCAGCACCAGCGCGTCATAGGCGATGGTGTCGCCCGCCGAGGTGGTCACCTTGCGCGCCTCGCGGTCGATGGACTGCGCGGTCTGGCCGAGGCGCAGTTCGACCAGCGCGTCACCGGCGTATTCGTTACCTGGCAGCGCCAGCGCGGCGGGATCCCAGGTACCGACATAAGACGAGAGTCCGACGCGGTCGTAGGCGGGCAGCTGCTCCTCGCTGAGGATGATGACCTGCCACTGGCCTGCTTCGTCCCGGGACCGCAGCGCCTCCACGAACCGGTGCCCGACCATGCCGTGGCCGGCGACCACGACGGTCTTGCGCTGGGTGGGGTCGACTGTCGAGTTCATGACTGTCCTCCGTTGATGATTCGGCGTCAGGCTCGGGCCGACGTGCTGGTGGACTGGGACGGGGTGCCTGCTTCGGCTTCGAGCACGAGTGCCTCGGCCTCCGCGACGACCTCGGAGTCGACCGCGCCGCGCGGGCGGCGCAGGAAAACCAACCAGGTCACCGCGGCGCAGGCCACGTAGAAGGCCATGAAGACCCAGAACGCGGTGGTCGCCGATTTGGTCGAGGCGTAGGAGGAGCGCAGGACGAGGTTGATCGCGACACCGCCGAGCGCACCGATCGCGCCGACGAAACCGATGAGCGCACCGGAGGTGTTCTGCGACCAGGCGGCCTGGGTGGCCGGGCTCGCGTCCAGGCTCTTGGATTTGGCGTCGAAGACCGAGGGGATGATCTTGGTGACGGCACCGTTGCCGATACCCGACACCACGAACAGCGCGATGAATCCGGCCACCAGCGCCGTCATCGCGGCACCGCTCGGCACGCCGCCACTGCGGTCACCCGCGGTGCTCGCCACGGCGACCAGCACGGCGGCCGCGGTCATCACGGCGAATGTGTACAGGGCAACCCGGCTGCCACCGATCCGGTCGGCCAACTTGCCGCCGTAAGGGCGGGCCAGCGAACCGAGCAGCGGACCGATGAAGGCGATCTGCGCGGCATGCAGTGCGGCCTGCGCGACCGTGTCGCCACCGGCCTTGAAGCTGATCTGCAGTACCTGACCGAAGGCGAAGCTGTAGCCGATGAACGAACCGAAGGTGCCGATGTAGAGGAAGGCGATCGCCCAGGACTGCGGCACCTTGAGTGCCGTGATCATGTAGGTGAGATCGGCCTTCTGGTTCTTCAGGTTGTCCATGAACAGCGCGGCGCCGACACCGGCCAGCGCGACGAGCACGAGGTAGATCGCGCAGATCAGCGAGGCGTAGCCGTTGCCGAGGGTGGCGATGACCAGCAGACCGACCAGCTGGACGACCGGCACGCCGATATTTCCGCCGCCCGCGTTCAGCCCGAGCGCCCAACCCTTGAGCCGCTGCGGGTAGAAGGCATTGATATTGGTCATCGAGGAGGCGAAGTTGCCGCCACCGAATCCGGCGAATGCCGCCACCACCAGGAAGGTCGTGTACGAGGTGCCCGGCTGATTGATGAAATACAGCGTGAGCAGCGTCGGAACCAACAGCAACGAGGCACTGAAGATGGTCCAGTTGCGACCGCCGAAGCGCGCGGTGGCCACGGTGTACGGAATGCGCAGGAACGCACCGACCAGCGTCGGCATGGCGACCAGGAAGAACTTCCCCGCCGGATCGATGCCGAACTTATCGGTGGGCATGAACAGCACCATGACCGACCAGATGGACCACACCGAGAACCCGACGTGCTCGGCGAAGACCGACCAGATCAGATTCCGCTTGGCGATGTCTTTGCCACCGGCCTCCCAGGCCGCGACATCCTCGGCATCCCAATGCTCGATGTTGTGGTTACGCGTCAGCGTGCTCAACAGGGGCCTCCCAAAATCGGTTAGCCCCACGGTAGGAAACGGGTATTGCCGAAATGCTGCCCCAAATGACCGTCAAATCAACGGTTGCTCACGATTACCGGGAAAGCCGGGTGAGTTTCAACGAAATGTTTCGCGCATGTGACACACCGGTTTCCACACGTCACAAACAGCCGATCTTCGAATTACCGGCTCGTGAGGTGTGACGCGCACAGCATGCGCGCGGTCACACCACCTCGCAACTCGAAAGCGGGATCAATTCCAGGTGTCTTCGAGCATGCGCGGCTTGCAGGCCTGCCAGGCTCCGGTGAGCAACACCAGCACCGCGACGACGAGCATCGCGAACGGTGCGCCCCAGCCCTCGGTCGCGCTGTGCAGCATGCCGAACAGCACCGGACCGACGCAGGCCACCGCATATCCGACGCCCTGGGTGAAGCCTGACAGCGCGGCCGAACCCTGCGGGGTCCTGGTGCGCATATTTATCAGCGTCAGCGCCATCGGGAAGGTGCTCGGGCCGAGGCCCAACAGCACGACCCACAGCAACGGCACAGTCATCGGCGCGATCAGCAGTCCGGCGAATGCGGTGAAAAAGAAGACGGCACAACCCACTACGAACGGGAACGGATTGCGGAACCGCGCGACCACCGTCGGTGCGGTGAACGCCGACACCAGACCGACCAGCGCGAACACACCGACCATGGCGCCGCCGAACCCGGCACTCGCGCCCGCCTCGGACAGGATCTTGGGCAGCCAGGTGAACATGGCGTAGGTGGTCAGCGAGGTCATGCCGAACATGCCCGCCATGCCCCAGGCCACCGGCGAACGCCATACCTTGCCCTTGGGCTCCTGGGTTCGCGACGGCAGCGCCGTGCTGTCCACCCGATCGTGGCCGCGGCGATCGCGCAGCACACCGAGCCACGGCAGCGCGGCCGCGAAGCCGAGAATCGCCCACAGCCCCAGCGAGATCCGCCAGCCGTGCGCATCGGCAACCGGCACCGCGATCAGCGCGGGCACAACGGTGCCGAGCTGGACCATGGTGATGTAGAGCGAGCTGACCACCGCGAGCCGGTCCGGGAAATACCGTTTGACCAGCGGCGGAATAACCACATTGCCGATACCCATACCGCCGAGGGCCAGTGCGGAGAAGATCAGCAGTTCGGCCGTGCCGCCGACCACCGCCCGGATCAGCATGCCGAGTCCGGCCATCAGCATCGCGACGAGTGCGGTGCGCTCCAGCCCGATCCGGCGCACGAAAAGCGGGGTGAGCAGACCGGAAACCGCGAACATCAGAGTCGGGATCATGCCGAAGACACCGACGACGGCCGTCGAGTAACCGATATCGGCGCCGATGCGCTCGGCCAGCGGCGAGAACGCGGTGACGGCGACCCGGAGGGTGAGCGCGGACATCACAATGGCGGCGAGGACGAGCAGTCGGCCTTCCGTCAGAGCACGTTTGCGCCGCTCGACCCGGACGGATTCCGGACGAGTCATGGTTTCCGGGAGAGTTGCAGTCACCGCGAAATCATAGGATGACCCGATGATAGGAGGCAAGGATTTGTGACGGGCGGTACTCTGTTGCCGTGCAACCCGTCCGGCGGACCAGCCTCATTGCCCAGGTAACCGAGCAGCTGCGTGCCGAAATTCGTTCCGGCCGTTGGGCTATCGGCTCCCGAATCCCCACCGAACCGGAGCTCACCGAGCTCACCGGAACCGGGAGAAATACGGTACGCGAGGCGGTGCAGGCGCTCGTCCACTCCGGGATGCTGGAGCGTCGCCAAGGCTCGGGCACCTATGTCATAGCGGCCTCGGAGGTCGGCGGCACCCTCGCGAAGTACTTCGCCGACGCGGAAGAACGCGATGTGCTGGAACTGCGCATGGCCCTGGACACCAATGCCGCGGCCTTGGCGGCGCGCAGGCGCGACGAGACCGATATCGCCAATCTGCGGCGGCTGCTCGAGGAGCGCAGCCAGCAGCCCTGGGATGAACAGAATCTCGCGGCCATCGAGGCCGATGTGGAACTGCACCGCGCGATCGTCGTCGCCAGCCACAACGCGGTATATCTGGAGTTCTACGATTCGCTGCTGCCGATTATCGAACAGGTGATCCGGGCGCGGACCGCGAAATCCGACGATGCCTACGACGCGGAGCACAATGAATTGGTGCAGGCCGTTATCGATGGCGATCCGGAACGCGCGGCCCAAGCCGCGCGGTGCTTCCTCGCCTCGCTGATCGCCGAATACCCGGACCGCTAGACTTCTGGTCAACCGACCGAAAACACTTGCGCCCAACAGGTAACCAATCGGTCACCGACCGGCTCGCCACCATGTGAGTCGGATTTGCCTGGAACGTCACTTCAGGCCATTCACACGCAACAACCGGCTTTTACCTTTGTCTCGACCGCAGCTCGGCGAACCCACCGAGCCAGATCGAGAGGAAGCCGATGACTGCCGCAGTAGCTGCCACCGGCCAGCAGTCGGATACCCAGGTATTCACGCACCAGAAAAAGGGGCGCTGGCTGGATCACTGGGAACCGGACAACACCGAATTCTGGGAATCGGGCGGCAAACTCACCGCCCGCAAGAACCTGATCTTCTCCGTCTTCGCCGAGAATCTCGGCTTCAGCGTCTGGGTCATCTGGGGCACCGTGGTGACCAGCATGGGCCTGGCGGGCTTCGACTTCCTGGCCGGACTCGGCAAGGGCAACCCGACCGCGGTGAGCAATGCGCTGCTGCTGACCTCGACCCCGACGCTTGTCGGTGCGGCACTGCGCATTCCGTACACCTTCGCCATTCCGAAGTTCGGCGGACGCGCGTTCACGGCGTTCAGTGCGGGGATGCTGCTCATTCCGACGCTCGGCCTGGCCTACTTCGTGAACCAGCCCGGCACACCCATGTGGGTGTTCATGGTGCTCGCCGCACTGGCGGGTTTCGGCGGCGGCAACTTCTCGTCCTCGATGGCCAATATCTCGTTCTTCTTCCCGGAAGGGAAAAAGGGTGCGGCCCTTGGCATCAACGCCGCGGGCGGCAATCTCGGTGTGGCGCAGACCCAGTTGGTGCTGCCGCTGCTGATCACCCTCGGCACGCACATCATGGCCAAGGACGCGGCGGGCTACCGCTTCGGCATCACGCTGTCGGTGCTGGTCTGGGTGCCGTTCATCCTGGTCGCCATGTTCGGCGCGCTGCGGTACATGGACGGCATCAGCACCGCCAAGGCCGACGGAAAGTCCTACAAACTGGCGCTGACCAATAGGCACACCTGGGTGATGTCGTTCCTCTACATCGGCACCTTCGGTTCGTTCATCGGCTTCTCCTTCGCCTTCCCGACCCTGATCAAGGCCAACTTCCCGGATCTGGCCAAGATCGGCTGGATCACCACCCTCGGCAACCTCGCCTTCCTCGGCGCGCTGGTCGGCTCGTTCAGCCGTCCGTTCGGCGGCTGGATCTCCGATAAGGTCGGCGGCGCCAAGATGACCATCTATGTCTTCGGCGGTATGGCGGTCGCCTGTGTGCTGATCATGGCCGGATTGCAGGCCAAGAGCTTCCCGCTCTACCTGGTCGCCTTCCTGCTGCTGTTCGTGCTGACCGGAATCGGCAACGGTTCGACCTACCGGATGATCCCATCCATCTTCAGCGCCGAGGCCAAGAAGTACGCATCCGAACACGGACTCGACCTCACCGACGCCGCCGCCTCGGCCAAGCGTCAGGCCGGTGCCGCGATCGGTGTGATCGGCGCGATCGGCGCCTCCGGCGGCTATCTGCTCCAGCAGGCACTTCGCCTGTCCAACATCAACTTTCACAGCATGAACCCGGCATTCTGGGCCTACGCCGGCGCCTTCCTGGTCATGGCCGCGGTCACCTGGTTCTTCTACCTGCGCTCCTCGTTCGCCGTGGCCCGTGTCCCCTCACTGGCCTACGCCAACGTATAACCACATCACCCGCTAGACCCGAATGCCGCGCTGGACGAGGTCCCCAGCGCGGCATTCGGCCGTCCATCCACAGCATCGCCCGCGACTGAGCGGGGATCGCATTTGGCGGTCTCGGTCCGTCAACTGCGCCAGCACTTTACGCTGGAAAGCAGCCTCACACCGGGAGGGTGGGCATTGGATAATTCCGAGGGGGCGGGGGAACCGGTGTTCCGGACCGCACGATTGGCGGATCTCGACGATATCGCCGCGCTGGAGCGAGAACATTTCGGCGACCTGTGCTACCCGTATGTGACGCTGCGGCAACTGTTCGACCTGCACGGACCCGATTGGGTGGTGGCCGAGATCGGCGGCAGAGTGCGCGGCTACGCACTCGTCGGCGTCGGCACCCGGCGGCGCGGCTGGGTGATGGGTCTCGCGGTCGCGCCCAGCTACCGCAATCGTGGCCTCGGCCGCGCGCTGCTGGACCGGGCGGTGACGAGTTGCCGCACCGCACAGGCGGATTCGGTATACCTCACGGTGCGACCGACCGATCGGCGCACGGTCAAGCTGTACAAGAACGCGGGATTCCGTTGGGCCGGATACGAACAGCGCTACTTCGGTGCGGACGAACCGCGAGATGTGCTGGTACACCGCATCGATCGCTGGCCTACCACCTCGCAGTTCCCCGGGCCGAGCGACAAGCGATGGCTCAAGGGCGGTCGCGCACCGGATTGATAGTCGAATCGCGTTGGTATGGTGGTTATCACGTCGAACGCGACGGCTGCACCCGGGGGAATACACGATGACCGAATACGCGGGCCTATCCCAACTGTCACCTGCCACCGCCGAGAAGGCGGTCAATTCGATGACCATGCTGATCGATCGACATGCCGACCGGTACGCCGGTGAGATCGCCGAATACTTCCAACAGGCCGGAGCCGGAGCCGAACAGCGACTCCTCGACTCCTTCAACACCCATGTCGAGACATTGGAACTCGATTACGACCCGGTGAAGATTTCCCAGCCCGGCGACAGCCTGGTCTTCTCCCATATCTACACCGCCGCACGGGAACCCGCCACGGACGGCGACGGCCGTCTGCGCGCTTTGACGGCGCTGCTCGCCGCCGAGGTCGAATTCCGCGGACCACGACGGCTGAGCCGCACCCAGAACACCCGGATCGCCGAAATCTATGAGCATCTCGGCCGCGCGCTGGTCGCCGCCGACCTGCCCCACCATGCCGTGCTGGCCTTCAAACGCGCGGTGGGACTGCACCGTGTCGAGGAGGACTTCGACGCACAGGACCGCTGCGGGCACGCCTTGGCGCAAGCGCGTTGCCGCGCCGTCGATCAGGTCTGGAAGCGGATCCCGCACTGGACCCTGGAAGTGCTGTGCGGCTATGGTTTTCGGCCGTTCCGGCTGCTCTGCTGGATCGCCGCCGTACTGCTCATCGGCACCGTCGTGCTGTGGGCCACCGACGGGCAGCCGATCCCGACCGCACTGCACATGTGCCTGATCAACTATCTGAATCCACTCGGCCTCGGCGATCTCGAGAAGATCAGGGGCTCCGGACGGACACTGCTGGTCATCGAGGCCTACGCCGGACTCGTGCTCAATTCGCTGTTCTTCGCATTGCTGGTCCGGCGATGGTTCCGGATCTGATCGCGCCGCGGCGGCTAATCCGCACTGTAGTCCTCAGTGCCGATTCTGGTGTGCCGCATCGCATCCAGTGTCGCCACCAGCACCCGATTGTGCAGCTGATCGATCAATGCGCGCCGTCCCGCGGTGAAATCCGGATCGGTATTCAGCTGCGTCCACAGCCCGCGCAGCGCCGGCGGCGTATGCGCGCCCGGCACCCACAGATGTGCCAGATGGTGCAACACCGGGGCCAGCACCCCCACCGACTCCGCACTGCCCTGCGGGTAACCATCGGACTGCTCCAGCGCCGCGGCGGTGACCGACAGCAGCCAATCGTGCACCGCGAGATCCTCACAGAACCGCTGCACATCGGCCAGTTCCGCCTCGGTGCGAACGGTGATCAACGCGGTGCGGACCGTATCGTTCTGCAACCTGAACCACACCACCGGCTGCGCTGGATCACCGATCCGCGCCGCCCAGCGCAGCCTGGTCGTCCCCGATTGCACCGGCGTGTTCTGATCGAGGCGGTGATCCATCCGAATGCGGCCGAGCAGCCGATTGACGATCGACGCGAGATCGAGGGTGCCCACCGGCGGCGGGCCCGCGGCCAGGAAGCCCTCGGCCAGCCGAGCGCCGGTTTCGGCGGTGACCTTGGTGATCACCTCGGACACCCCGACCTGGCTCAGATAATGCGACCACGTCCGGCGCTGATCGCCTGCGGCGCGCACGACTCTGGTCTGCGCCGAACTCTGCAGCACCCGTCCGCCGACCACGACCGCGTGCGTTGCCACCGTGCCGATCGCCCGCACATCGGGATGCGAAGGGGCGGCCAACCGGCAATCCACGCCCTCGGCGGTGGTCGGCGAAACCGCGAGCGACATCGGCCGCTCCCGCCACAGCATCGGACGACCCGGCACCAACTCGAGCAGTTGCTCGAGATCACCGCGCGGCAGCGGCGCCGCCGCGGGCAGCAGGCAGGTGTCCACCTCACCGAACACGATCAGTGGGCCTGCGGGTGTCCTGGTCTGTGCCGCACCCGCGCGCATCAGCAGGCGCACGGCTCGGCCACGACGCAGCTGCCTGAGATGCGGCGTCGAGCGGGCCGTGCGCATCCGGCGCGCGGCCGAATCGTTCGGTTCGTTCACGTCAGGATCCGTCCAGCAGGAAATGGGTGAGGCGTTCGGTCACCTTGCGCGATACGTCGATCCCCTCCTCGTTGCCCCTGGCGACGATCTGATCCACCACTTCGTCGTCGAGTTGGATGTGATCGAGTATTACCCGCACCGCGTGCTCGATACCCAGATATCGCTGCGGCAGCAGCGAAAGTGACCGATATGCGGCAAAAGGTTTGGCCCGCGGATTCAGCTGGACCACCGCGGGCATCTCCCACCAACTGCTCGGCCACGGCATACCCGCCTCCCACGGCTGCGGCTCGACCACCGGCATACCGTCGAAACGCAGCATGCCCAGTCGCAGCAACTGCCAGATGGAGGCCAGATACGGGCAGGACCATTTGGTGAAGACTTCCTTGCGCCCGTTCACCTTCCGGGTCTGTTTGCTCCACATTTCGACATCGAGGAAAATCGAATGCTCGCGCCGCCCGAACTCCTCGGCCGGTTCGTACGGCTCGTCGTGCATGGCCTGCTCCGAGGGATCATCGGAGGCGCGTCGGCCATTGCACAGCCAGCCGGATTCCGCGGTGGGTGGTCTGCGTCCGTTCGCGCCCTCGGGCGGTTCGGCCACGATGCGGGCGCGGACCAACTCGGCCAGCTCGATACGCGGCGCGCTCACCGCGCCGTATTCGGCGGCCGGAACCTCCCAGCAGCCCGCCTCGCGCGCCAAATAGTCGATGCTCAAACCGCATTCGTCGGCATTGCGCAGCAATTTGTCGAGGATTTCGCCGGGATTGGTGTCGGACCGGAAATAGTCGTCGACCAGAAAGCAGGTGCTCACTCTGGCGCGCGGACCGAATTCGATTTTCGCGGCCTCGGTGAATGCCGTGACCAGCGGCACGATCCGACGAAACTGCGTGCGAATCTTCTCCTCGCCATTGGCCAGATCGTGCATATAGAAATGCCCGACCTCGATCGACACATGGGACAGCGGCACCTTGGCGACGCGCGGGTGCTCGGTGGCCTCGCTGTAGCCTGCGGCATGCTCCATGTGCTCGAAATCCCTTTCCTCCGATGGTGTTCTCGAGTTCGGTCGATTCAGATCCGGCGCCAGGTCGCGGGATCGAGCACGCGATCGGCGAGCGTGTCGAAGGCCTCGACGGTTGCCCTGTTGGCAATTTCCTTCTGCACGTCGATATCCAGAATCAGCTGTTCGCGCCATTGCAATACCGGCTCGACCGGGGTCTCGCCGAGCATCGCGCTCGCACCGACCTTGTTCGTCGATGCCAGCCGTTTCAACATGGAGTCCTGCTGGTGCAACCAAGCCGCCTGCGGCCCAGGGGATTCGGTCGCCTCGTTCAATTGCGGCACCGCGGTGCGCACGTACCTGATGTTGTCCAGCAGTACCTCGGGGTCGTGGCCCGCGCCCGAACCGCAATCGAGGATCCCGTACTGTCCGCGCACCAGACCATGTGCGGCGATGATGTGCTGCCGGGTCCAGCGATGAAATACCAGCCAGCGCACCGTTCGCGCGGCCAGCTGAGGCAAAGCCGTTGCCTTGAGCGCGATGTCCATCGCCACCGAGCGTCCCGCGCTGAGATCGACAATGCAGACGTCGAAGTCCTGATCGAGTTCGAGCAGCAACTGGGCGCAGTTGTCGAGGGTACGGTCATCGATCTTAGTGAACTCCGCGCCACCGGCATCGCCGGGCAACAGGAACAGCTTGCCGGTTCGTGTACGCATCTTGCGTAATTCGCGACGATCGGTATTGTCCCGCACGTCGATTCGAGTGGCGACGCCGCGGCCGAGCAAATAGGAATGCAGGCCGTCGCCACCGGTGATGCCTCGCTCCACACCGCTGATCTCGAAAAGCGCACCCGCGGTAGGGGAACCGAAATCGAAATCCAGATAGGCGACCCGCTTACCCCGCACACACATCCGATAGGCGAGATTACAGCTGGTCACCGAGCGGCCGGTGCCGCCCTTGTCGGAGGTCGCGAACACGATCATGCGCTAGGGGTTCCTTGTCGCGTCGCGGCGGGCGGCGGCCAGTCGGTCGAGTTCGCGCAGCGCGTCGAGGGCGTGCACGAAGGTGGTCGCGGAATCCTCGCGCACCAACCGCCTGGCCTGATCGATATGGTCCTCCACGCGATCGAGCGCGGCCCGGTTGCCCGAGGTGTCGTCGATGCTCACACCGAGCATCTCCTGATCGAATCGATGCTCGGCGGTATTCAGCATGACCCGCGCGACGTCCTGCAGATCCGGCCAGTTGGGCGGCGGTTCACGGTAGGTGCGGTCCGCGGCCACCAGACATTCGACGACGCGTTCGGTCATGTACCAGGACGGCCGGGTGACCTCGGCATCGCCGTTCTCCCCGAACGCGCCCGCCGGATCGTCCCACAGTCCGGGCGCACCGGCCCGCAGCATGCGCCGATCCAGATGCTCCATCACCGATTTGGCCAATTCCATCAACTTGTCGCGGGCCGCGACATTGTTGGACAGCCTGGCCGCCTGCAACATTCGCTTGAGCAGCACCGCTGAGAAGTCCGAAACCTCCCACTGCAGTGTCGGTCCGTCCTCGACGCCCTCACTGCCGCGCAGGGTCAGTCGCACGCCGGGAGTGTGCAACGCGACGGCGGGGTCTTCGCGCATGGTCCGGCGAATGATCCGGCCTCGGCCCGCCAATTCGTCGAAAATGGCTACGGCCCTTGTCAAGTCGTCATCGGAGGCGGTGCGCGCGACCAGATCCTGGATCAATACCGCGGAAACGATGAGACTGAAGTAGTCCGACTGCTCGCCGTCGGAGGTGCGCCACGGAATATCCTCCAGCGGCCAACCGCCCGAGCCGAACCGCGCGACCGTCGACCAGTAGCGCTGGGTCAACTCCCAGCGGGTACGCAGGGCCTGGGCCAGCCGGTGCTGTTTCTCGTCGAGCAGACCGAGCTCACCGGTGCGCGGGGAGACCAGGTCGTTGATGCCGTCCAGCGCGACGACCGTGAAATAGAGATACGGGCGCGGATCGGCGATGCCCTTCTCACTCGCGATCTGCGCCTCGACGAAGTCGACCTCGGTGGCGTCGCGCGCCACACCCCAACTCCACCCGCATTCGAACAGCAGATTCTCGTCCTCGAGCTCCTTGACCGATTCCTCCTGGCCCAGGGTGACATCACTGCGCAACCGCGCCCGTACCCGTTCCAGACTGCGCCGCACACCGTCGACCATGCCCTGCTCGGGCTCGCCGGTCTGATTCAGCATCCCCAGAATCGCCTGTCCCTCAGGCGATTTCGGCTTGACGGTATTGACGACGAAACTGCGGACCAGTCCGGTCATCGCCGCGGTGAGCCGCGCACTGAGCTGCCCGGAGAGGATATCGATCCGCTGTGTCAGTTCCCCTGGTCGCGCCCAACCGCGGAAGGCGCGCAGGAAGCGCAGGCCTGCCATACAGACGGTCAGCGACATCGAGTACGAGTCGACGACCTCGATACCACGCTGCGCCGTGTTGGGTTCGCGCTCATCGGCGGAGCGCAGATAGCTGCCCGCGGAGAAGTTCGGCTGCCCGCCGTCACGGGTGTTCTGCTCGATGTAGCGCTCGAGCAGCCAGACAACGAAGCTACCGATCTGCTTCGGACCGCCGAGCGGTTCGAGGACCGAACTGACGTCGTCCTCCATGCGATCCGGATTGTCCAGTGCGAAGATATCGATCTCGGTGGCCGGATACAGCAGGCAGAGCAACTGCTCGGAATCGCTGATAGAGTTGGCGTCCATCCGACCGCCCCAGCGCCAGTCCGTGCCATCCCAGCACGCGGCGAGCATGGCGCGCCACACGTCCAGAATCTGTTGCCTCGGTTGGATTCTCACCTGCTGCCGTCCTCACCCCAAGTCGCAGGCGCGCCGCTCCTCACCGCGTCCACGAACGTCAAATTAGCACGGGCACAACGCTTACGCTGCTCCACGAGGGTCCGATCCGGTTCCATTCCGGCATCATCTGCACCGGTCGCGGGGCCGTTCGAGCACGGGCAACCACACAGCATCCGGTGGCCCGAAAAGCGGGTAAAACGACGCCGCCTGATGGCGGTTGTCCGAGCATAGAGCAACCGATGCAGCGCACGGCGCAGATCGGGTAACCGGGCGATCGCGCGGTTGGGACCGAACTCAGAGCATGAGGCGAACCATGTCGGCGGTCCGCGCCAATCCGGGAAACGCCTCGGGGGTCGAGCGTGGGTGCAGCGCATGTACAGCAAGCCGAAACATGACCGCTCGCAACAACATCTGCGGCCACTCGGGTAAATCGGACCAGCGGTCGAGCAGGCCGTCGTCGGCGCCGCCCCAGGCGAGTGCGTCGACGACGATGACACCGGCGGCCCATGGCGCCGGTCGCCAGTACGGCGTGATGTCTGTGAGGCCGGGTGTGAAGACTCCGGCGAAAAGTACCGTGCCGAACAGGTCTCCGTGCACCAGTTGCGCAGGTGTTTGGACCGGTTTGCGGAGTGTGGCGAGTTGGCCGATCAGTTCCATGCTGCGTTGGCCGTCGGGGGAGGTTGCCGGGGTGATGCCACCGGCGCGCAGACTTCGCAGCGGTACCGCCTCCCAGGCGGCGCGGTCGGCGGCGACGAAGACGTCGACATCGACCCAGGGGGCGACCGGCGGCTGGACCAGGAACCGTGGTCGTTCGAGCTCCGCCGTGGCCTTGTGTAGTCGCAGTGATACCGAGACGACCTCGTCGTAACGTGGCTCGGGTACACCCTCCAAATAGGTATCGGCGCGCCAGCCGGACACCACATAGCGGCCGTCGGTGGCGCGCACGGGGCGGGCCAGGCGTAGGCCGTCCACCTTCAGGGTTTCGCGGACCTTCGCCGACCATGCCGCCCTGGCATGATCGGCGATCGGGCTGAGCACCACATCACCGAGCCGCCAGCCACCGTCCCAGTCTCCCAGCGAAACCGGGGTCACTTCGCGCAGACCGAACGTGGCGCGCACGTGCTCGGGGGGTTCCACAGAAGTCACGGCCGTACGGTACCTGTGTTGAATTTGGCACGCCTGCGGCGCGCCGTGCGCTCTGTCTATGGCAGCGCCTGCGGCGCTGCGTGTTCGC
>NZ_BDBY01000113.1 GCF_001613225.1 Nocardia pseudovaccinii NBRC 100343 | reverse complement strand
GCTCCGTGGTGGTTACGCCACGAAGCAACCTCTCGGCATGAGTACCCGATTTAGTAAACCGGCAGTGACTTGTCGACCTGATTCGCCCAGGCGACGATGCCGCCCTGCACGTGCGAGGCGTCGGAGAAACCGGCGTTCTTCAGGACCGCGAGCACCTCCGCCGAGCGAATACCGGTCTTGCAGTGCAAGACGATCGGGCGGTTCTGCGGCAGATCCGACAGCGCCTCACCGGAGAGGAAGCGATCCTTCGGGATGAGCTTGGCGCCCTCGATGTGCACGATGTCCCATTCGACCGGCTCGCGCACGTCGATGAGCTCGATTTCCTTGCCCGCGTCGAGCAGTTCCTTGAGCTCGCGCGCGGTAATCGTCGAACCCGCGGCCGCGGCTTGGCCCTCCTCGGACACCACACCGCAGAACGCCTCGTAGTCGATCAGTTCGGTGATCGGCTGACGCTCCGGATCGCGGCGCAGCTTGATGGTCCGGTAGTTCATATCCAATGCGTCGTAGACCATGAGACGACCGAGCAGCGGTTCACCGATGCCGGTGATCAGCTTGATCGCCTCGGTCACCATGATCGAACCGATGGAGGCGCACAGCACGCCGAGGACACCGCCCTCGGCGCAGGAGGGCACCATGCCGGGCGGCGGGGCCTCCGGGTAGAGATCGCGGTAGTTGATGCCGCGGCCGTCCGGTGCGTCCTCCCAGAAGACCGACACCTGGCCCTCGAAGCGGTAGATGGAACCCCAGACATACGGCTTGCCCGCCAGCACCGCGGCGTCGTTGACCAGGTAGCGGGTGGCGAAGTTATCGGTGCCGTCGACGATCAGGTCGTATTCGGCGAACAGCTCGACGGCGTTCTCCGGCTCCAAGCGGATCTTGTGCAGCCGGACCTCGATACCGGAGTTGATCTCGAGGATGGAATCACGCGCACTGTCGGCCTTCGGGCGGCCGATGTCGGATTCGCCGTGGATGATCTGGCGCTGCAGATTCGACGCGTCGACCTCGTCGAATTCGACAATGCCGAGCGTGCCGACACCGGCGGCCGCCAGATACAGCAGCGCGGGCGAGCCGAGCCCGCCGGCGCCGATTACCAGCACCTTGGCGTTCTTCAGCCGTTTCTGCCCGTCCACACCCAGGTCCGGGATGATCAGATGACGGCTGTAGCGGGCGATCTCGTCCTTGGTCAGCTCCGCGGCCGGTTCGACCAGCGGCGGCAGGGACTTCGGTGATGACACGTCCAGGGCTCCTCGAATCAATTGGCCGATCGCACTGTGGTGGCTCAGCGCCTATCTACTCAACACCGGCAATCGGGCCGTTCTTCCCGACCATGGTCTCGCACCACCAACCCATGCCGCTGAGCGGGTATACACCCGGCCGGTAATTCACCCGCGGGGATAGGGCCAGGGATTGAAGCGGCAGCGCTTACCGTCCATCGGGACCACACCGTCGGGATCGAGGGCGGCGATGTCGTTGTTCTTGGTGCCGAAGGTCTGCTGCATCATCACCGGGGCGAGCCCGCCGTCGGTCTCGCACGGCTGATGCTGGTGGTAGCCGATGGCATGGCCGACCTCATGGTTGACCTGGTACTGCCGATAGGAACCGATATCGCCCTCGAACGCCAGCGCACCGCGCACCCAGCGCACCTCCGAAAGCACCACTCGGCGCAGATCGGCGTTGAAACAGGAGGAGTCGATCGGAATATCGAAACCGCATGCCTTGCGCGAGGATTCGCGGGAGGCGAGCGAAATGCGGAAGTCCGGTTCGCCGTGATCGATGCGCCGGAAGGCGAATTTGGTATCGTGCGCCCAACTCTTGGGATTGCCCAGGGTGCTGTCGACCAACTTGGCCACGGATTCGTCTCCGCCGAATCCGGAAGTGTCCACGCCGTCCTCGATTTCGACGGTGTACTTGAACTGGAACTCCGATCCGGTGCCCACCTGCGCGGTGGTCCCCGACACCACACGCCATGTGCCTGTACCGGTTTCGGTGAACGGTCCGCCGTCGGGCAGCGCGCCGGTCGGCAGATTCGTCGGGAAGTGGCCGTCGCCGGGCGGTGCGCCGATGATTCCCGCGGATGCCGCACGCGGGCTCAATCGTCCGAATCCCGGTGCCCCGCCTGGCATATTCGCCGGATCGGTGCCCCCGCGCACCGCGTCCACGATCACCAGCACGGTCACCACGAAAAGTACGGGAAGTGCGTAAGCACGCCAACCATAGGTGCGGATGAAACGACCGACCGCGCTCTGTTTCTTGGTATCGCGCTCGGGTCTCGGTGCGCGGGAACGACTCTCGTCGGGTGCGGTGGGATCCCAGCGGGCCCGCAGGGGTTGATAGGAACGATCGACCGTTGGTTCGTGCGAACCGAGCGGGTCATAGACCTCGACACCATTCGCATCCCGCGGTGGCGAACCGGATCTCCATTCGATCTCACCCTCGGCGCCGCCCCGGGCAGCTGCACCGTTTCGGGTGGCTGCCCCCGTACGCACCTCGGGGCCTGGCCTTTCCACAGAGCCCGAGACTACGGAACCGGACGCGGTGGAGCCAGCCCGGCGATACGCACTGCGTCCGGCGCCGGAGGGTCTTTCCGGTCGGTCGGTCACGTCAACCAGCGTCTCACAGGGCGCAATACCCCGACCCGAGCACATCTCCCGCCAGATGCCGACCCTTTCGGGCGACCTGCGAGCAGTCGCCAGCGGTGCGACATATCTCACCGAGTGGACTGCATCTGCGGCCCCGATCGGCAGACGAGATACAAACGGGTATCGTTCATGGGATACCCGGTGTACACCCCAATTTGCCGGGGCATCGACTGGGAGAGCCGAAAAATGACTGACCTCGTGGACCGGATGACGTCCCGCAAAACGTCCTCCGATGCCATGGCGCCGACCAAGCGCGGTACCCGGCTTCCGCGCGACGAGCGTCGTCAACAGCTACTCGCGGCGGCCAGCGAGGTGTTCGTCCAGCGCGGCTACCACGCCGCGGGTATGGACGAGATCTCGCAGTGCGCAGGAGTGAGCAAGCCGGTGCTCTATCAGCACTTCGCCAGCAAGCTCGAGCTCTACTTGGCGGTGCTGCAGAACTACGTCGACATGCTGGTGTCGAGTGTGCGCCAGGCGCTGCGTTCGACCACCGACAACCGGCAGCGCGTGCGCGCCGCGGTACAGGCCTATTTCGATTTCGTCGACAACGAGATGCAGGGCTTCCGACTGGTTTTCGAATCCGATCTGATCAGCGAGCCGCAGGTGCAGCGCCGGGTCGAGCAGGCCACCGAGGCCTGTGTGGACGCGGTCTTCGACCTGGTCGCCCACGATTCCGGTTTGGACCCCTACCGGGCCAGGATCCTCGCGGTCGGGCTGGTCGGCACCAGCCAGTTCACCGCACGGTACTGGCTGGAGGCGGATCGGCCGATTCCGAAGGAAGAGGCGGTCGACACCACCGTCGCGCTGGCCTGGGGCGGTCTGTCACACGTGCCGCTGCATCCGATCCACTGATCGAGCATCGAGGCAGCAGAGCCCCCGCACTCACCCGAGTGCGGGGGCTCTCGTCTGTTGCGTCGCGGTTCGGCTCAGACCGCCGCGAAGCCGACACGACCGCCGGTGGCGGCGCCGATCTCGACATAGGCGACCTTCGAGGCCTGGATCAGGAACTTGCGGCCCTTCTCGTCGGTGAGCACGACGACGCCGCCGTCGCCGCCCAGCGCACCGGACACCAGCGCCTCGACCTCGTCCGGGGTCTGCCCGCTGTTGATCACGAGCTCGCGCGGGCTATCCGAAATACCGATCTTGACCTCCACGGCCAACCTCCGAACCTAGAGTCCTGTGTGCTGTCGAAATCAAGGCTAATGCTCCCCCGCCGCCCCGGGTATTCAGGAGCCCACCAAGAGCCACGAAATCCACGTCGGCGACCGGCGGCCGGACAACTATCCAGTTCTGGCGTACCCGACGAGTTACCCATGTACCTGGGAAATCAGTGGTCACGTCCGAGGTCCGACAGCGCCGTCGACCGACCAGGCGGCTGACGTTCGCCTGTCGCGAACGTCGTCGCGCGCGGATATGCCTACTTGGGCTCGATGAGCTGGATTTCCAGCTCGACCTTGACGGTATCGCTGAGCATGCCGGGCAGCGGGCCACCGACGCCGAAATCGGTGCGCTTGATGGTGCCGCTCGCGGAGAAGCCCGCATGCCGGTCGCCGGTTCCGGCGAATACCTGGACACCGCCCCACTCGACATCGAGGGTGACCGGCTTGGTGATCCCGCCGAGCGTGGCCTCGCCCTCGACCTCGAACGATTCGGTGATCTGAACCGGCTCGACGGCGCGGAAGCTCAGGGTGGGGCGGTTGGCGACATCGAGGAAGTCGGCGGTGCGGACGTGGTTGTCGCGATCGGCATTGCCGGTGTCGAAGGAGTCGAGGTAGATGGTGGCGCCGAGGGTGGCGAAACCATTGTCGTCGACGACGAACTCGGTCTCGAACTTGTTGAAGCGGCCGCGGACCTTGGAGATGCCGAGGTGGCGGATGGTGAACTCGACCTGGGAATGCATCGCGTCCAGCGCCCAGGAGCCCGGGGTGAGTGTGGTGGTGGATTCAGCGGAAGATGTCATGCCATAAACCATGACCGGACCGTGGTCCGCTAGCCAGACCGCCGTTATCCTGGACCCGTCAGGGCTCGGATAACCATCCCAGGACGGGGCACGATGAAACGTATGGCACCCAATCCCTTCGCGGAATACCTCATCGCACGCCGCGCCCAATTGCGGCCTGCGGATGTGGGACTTCCCGAGGGCGGTCGCCGCCGTACCCCGGGACTGCGCCGCGAAGAGGTCGCGGTGCGCGCCGGGGTGAGCGCCGACTATCTGGCCCGGCTCGAGCAGGGCCGCGATACCAATCCGTCGCCCGCGGTCATCGACGCGCTCGCGCAGGCGCTGCTGATCGAGGGGAAGGACCGCCACCACTTCGGTTGGCTCGCCGTCACCTCGACCAACGAATCCCGCTGTCCCACAACCGAAGCCGTCGAAGAGCAGCCGACGCCCGCGATCGAGACCATCCTGCGCGCACTGCATCCCACCCCGGCCTTCGTGATCGGGCGGCGGCTCAACGTGCTCGGCTGGAATCCGGCCTGGGAAGACATCGCGAAACCCGTTGGACTGCTCGACAATCCAGAGGTCGTGAATCTGGCCTGGTTCACCTTCGCGCATTCGCGCGCCAAGCAGGTGCTGCGGAACTGGGACGAAGTGGCCGATATTTTCTCGGCCGCGCTGCGCCGCGCGACGATCCGCTGGCCGGGCGAGGACCGCCTACTCGGGCTGATCGACGCGCTGCTCGCCTATCCGGAGTTCGAAAGCCGTTGGCAGCCACAGCATATCGACGACCTGGTCTCGGGCACGATGCGGTTCGACCACCCGGAGTACGGCCATATCGATATCCCGTTCGAAGCGCTGAACGCCGATAAGGATCAGTGCGTCGTCGTCTGGCTCACCGACCAGGCGCAGGCGCAATCGCCCGGCCTGCGACTGGTCCGCGCGGTCAACGAGTAATCAGATTCCCAGGACGGCCATGCGTTCGGCGTGGCTGGCCTGCATGCGCTCGAACAGTGCGGCAATGCCGTTGAGGTCACCGGTCGCGGCGAGCACCAGCTCGGTGAGTTCGTCGCGCTGAGCCATGACGTACTGCGCCTGGGTGATCGCCTCACCGAGCAGCCGCCGACCCCACAGCGTCAGCCGGTCGCGCTCGGAGCGGCTCGTCGCGACCGCGCGGCGCACCTCCTCCACCACGAATTCGGAGTGGCTGGTCTCGGCGAGCACATCCCGGACCACGGCGGCGACCTCGGGAGACAGGGCACCGGCGATCTCGGTGTAGAAATCGGCGGCGATGCCGTCACCGACGTAGAACTTCACCATCGACTCGAGCCAGGTCGAGGGATCGGTGGAGTCGTGGTAGGCGTCCAGGGCGCGCACGAACGGCGCCATCGCGTCGAAGATATCCACCCCGCGCTCGGCCAGCGCGGACTCCAGGGTTTCGAAGTGCCGCATCTCGGCGGCGGCCATCTTCGCGACGGCAACCTTGCCACGCAGCGTCGGCGACAGCTTGGCCTCCTCGGCCAGCCGGTAGAACGCGGAGAGCTCACCGTAGGCGAGCACCGCGAACAGGTCGATCACGCCCGTATCGTCGGCGGAAATGAACGAGCCGGACAACGAAACCCCTACCGCTGCAGGTGACTGTGCTCCCATGTCGACACAGCCTAGTCCCGGTCTGTTACGTCTCACCGTCATCCCGTTACATGTCGCCGTCATCCCGGCGAACATCGGGAGCGTCGCGTGTTCAGGACAGCTCGGACAGGAACTTGTCGAGATAGGTCCACGTGGTGTCGCGCGCGGTTTCCCCGGTGAGGATGCCGAGGTGGCTGCCGGGTGCGGTTTCGTAGCGAACGGACTGCGCGCCGGTGAGGATGCGCTGTCCGGCCGCCACCGCCGCAGCGGGGGTGATGACATCGGTGGGTCCGCCGACCAGCAGAACGGGCGCGGTCACGTCGGCCAATTCGATGCGGCGCTTGCCGAGTTTCACGACACCGCGGCCGATGTCGTTGTTCAGGATCAGGCGGCCCCACAACTGGCCGTAGAAGCGACCTGGATAGCCGGGCATCTCGGACATGAAGCGGTCGATGGACTCCATCTTCGCCAGGGATTCGGTGCGCGCGATATTGCTCGCGACGAACCAGGGGCGGGTGAGTTCGCGGTCCCATGCGGTCACCTTGTAGGCGATTCGGGTCAGCGTGGCCGGAATGCCGCCTGCCGCCCGTACCGCCGTCGAGGTGGCGATGCCGCCGGTCAGCTTGGCCACCGCGCGCACCTGCGGAATGCCGGTCATCTTGTCGTAGTCCAGCGGCGAGCCGACCGCCGTGACGGAGCGGATCGGCAGTTCTGGGTGCGCGGCCGCGGTCAGCAGTGCGAGGGTGCCGCCGATGGACCAGCCGACCAGATCGACCGGACGGCCGTCGCGATCGGCGGACGTGCGCAGGATCGACTCGGGCAGGATCTCGTCGATCCAGGTCTCGAAGCCCATGCGCCGGTCGGCGAAGCTGATCTCGCCGTAGTCGACGACGTAGGGCGCCCGGCCCGTCTCCAGCAGGAATCGGGCCACGCTCTGATCCGGACGCAGATCGAAGCAGCTGGCGGGTGCGGCCAGCGGCGGCACCATCAGCACCGCCGAATCCGTTGCGGCAGCGGCGGATCCGGTACCCTCGAAACGACGCAGCTGCCGATGTGGTTCATCCCACAGCACCGTCGACGGGGCGGGATCGGGCGCCTCGACGCCCTGGCCGAAGGTCAGCGCCCAGGCATTGCGCGCCGCGATGGTGACGGTGTCGGTGAAACTCACCTCCAGAATGTCTCACATCCCGTTACCGACGGTAACAGGCAACTCCGATTTGTGAGCAATCGTGCACCGCTCAGCCCCGCGGCATGCCGATCGGATTGAGCGGTGGCACCAGGCTCTCCTGAACACGCTTCGTCAACGGTTCGAGCAAGTAGGTCAGCTCGGCGACGGCGTCCTGCGACAGCGCCGCCAGTGCGCCGTTCCAGGCGGCTTCGTCGGTGTCGGCCTCCACTCGTTCGAGCAATTCGGCGCCGGAGCCGGTCAACTCCGGACTGATCGGCTCCCCCACGATCAAACCCCTGGCGCGCAACTCGTCGGCGATGTCGGACCATTCCCGCTCCGACCAGCCGCGCGCGGGCCGCATCACCGATTCGGGCGACTTTCCGGCCGCCACCTGCAGCACCAGCGCCTGTGATCCGGACAGACCGTGCGCAACCAGGGCCGCCACATGTCCGTCGCCGCGATGTTCGCGCAGCGTGGTCGTGAGCTGCCACAGCGCGGCCACCGGATCTGCCGACAGCGGCAATTCCGTATTCGCCGCATAGAGCGGGCGGCCGGTCGGATCGGCCGTGCGCGCTACCGGTTCGAGCAATTCGGCGGCACGGGCGCAATCGGCGTCACCCGCTCCGGCCCCGCGCAACAATCCGACCGAAAAGGCGAGCCGGGCCTGCAGACATGCCTCCGGCGTCGTCCGGGCCCAGGCATCCGGCACCGCCTTGGCCACCATGTCCGGATGGAATCCGGCGAAGGTCGCCAGTACCGCGCCCGCGCCCACCGGGCCGAGTGGCGCGGCCCGGAATGCGAAGTAGGTCTGCCAGAATCCGCGCAGTCCGAGCGCAACTCCGGCCCGCTTGACGTCCGCGCCGAAATACACCACATCGTGGATGGGTTCGAGAGTGTGCCAGATTCGACGCGCCAGATGAATTGCCATGTGGCGCACAGTACGTCGACGGCCGACGCAAGGAAACCGCGCATTTTGTCCGGAATTACCGACCATTTCCAGCAACCTGCAAGCAGTCGCTACCGTGGCCGTTCGTTACGTCGAATTCGAGCCGAGCACAATATCACGCTACAATCTCTGCGGACAACGGAAATTTTCGTCCGTCGAGTCGCCGGATCGTACGGTCGCCCGAGTGTCGCCGACGAGGTTTTCGAAGTCCTGGAATATGTGCGCGCACCAGATCCGCATCACCCTTGCGCCGCGCCGATGTCTTCCGAGGTCAGCTGCCGAAACGACGAGCTCCCGCAGACATCAGGGCAGTGGCCGAGGTGAGTATCACAGGCGGATATGTGGTTGTCGCGGGCCGGCCGGTCCGCCCCACACCTCGTGCGCGTGTGACGCGATAACGAGGAAAGGCACGAACCTGAGCAAGATCACTGTCGAACAGGAACCTGGTCTGGCGGATACGCTACTGACCGCCGAACTGGACGAAACCCATACCGCTCCGACATTCGCCGAATTGGGGGTTCGCGATGAAATCGTGCGAGCACTCGGCGAGATCGGAATCGAACGCACCTTCGCAATTCAGGAACTGACCCTGCCACTGGCACTCGCCGGTGAAGATCTGATCGGTCAGGCCCGCACGGGCATGGGTAAGACCTTCGGATTCGGTGTGCCGCTGCTGCACCGGATCGCCACCGCCGACACCGGGACCACCCCGCTGGACGGCACCCCGCGGGCGCTGATCATCGTGCCGACGCGCGAACTCTGCATCCAGGTCACCCAGGATCTGGAGAACGCGAGCAAGTACCTGAAGAACCACCAGGGCCAGCTGCGCGTGCTCTCGATCTACGGCGGCCGCCCGTACGAGTCCCAGATCGCCGCGCTGCGCTCCGGTGTGGACGTCGTCGTCGGTACTCCCGGCCGACTCATGGATCTTGCCGATCAGGGCCATCTGATCCTCGGCAAGATCGGCGTGCTCGTCCTGGACGAGGCCGACGAAATGCTGGACCTGGGCTTCCTGCCCGATATCGAACGCATTCTCGGCATGGTTCCGACGCAGCGTCAGACCATGCTGTTCTCGGCCACCATGCCGGGCCCGATCATCACCCTGGCCCGCACCTTCCTGACCAGGCCGACGCATATCCGCGCCGAGGAACCGCACGATTCCGCCGTGCACGATCGCACCGCGCAGTTCGTCTACCGCGCGCACGCGCTGGACAAGAGCGAGCTGATCGCCAAGGTGCTGCAGGCCGAGAGCCGCGGCGCGACCATGATCTTCACCCGGACCAAGCGCACCGCGCAGAAGGTCGCCGACGATCTGGCCGACCGCGGCTTCGCCGTCGGCGCCGTACACGGTGACCTCGGACAGATCGCTCGGGAGAAGGCGCTCACCAAGTTCCGCAAGGGCGCCATCAATGTGCTGGTCGCGACCGATGTCGCGGCGCGCGGCATCGATATCGACGATGTCACCCACGTCATCAACTACCAGTGCCCGGAGGACGAGAAGACCTACGTGCACCGGATCGGGCGCACCGGCCGGGCCGGGCGCACCGGTGTCGCGGTGACGCTGATCGACTGGGATGAACTGAACCGCTGGGCGTCCATCGACACCGCACTCGGTCTCGGCATCCCGGACCCGGTCGAAACCTATTCGCGGTCCCCGCATCTGTTCTCCGACCTCGGCATTCCGGAGGGTGTCACCGGCACCATCCGCAAGCCGAAGCCGGTCCGCGACGAGGACGCCGAGGTGGTCGAGCGCCCCGCCCGCACACCGCGCAAACGCAGTCGTCGCCGCACCCGCGCGGGTCAGCCGATCGACGGCGAAACCAACGGCATCGAGACCGATGAAGCCGAAACCGAAACCGCCGCAGCCCCGCTCGACGATGCGACCGACGACGAGACGGCGGATAAGCCCGCGCGGCGCCGCCGTCGCCGCCGCAGGTCCGCCGGTGCCACCGAAGACGGCACCGAGCACGGCACCGAGTCGAAGGACAACGGAGACAACGGAAACGGCGTGACCGCCGAGTCGGACTCGGACAGCGATTCCGATGACGCCGAAACCACCGATCAGCCCGCTCGCCGTCGGCGCCGCCGTCGCAAGCCCGCGGGCGAGGCGGGCGCAGGCGAAGCGACCGCGGACACCGCTCCCGAAACGGTGACCGCCTCGGCATAGTCCGATCCACGGGCGCGTCTGTCATGGACAGGCGCGCCTGTGGCGTCTCAGCATCGGCGATGCGGACGCGTCACCGATGCACGGTCGCCTGCCCGTGGCAACGGGTCGCCGAATGTGGAAATACCGGCAGGTGAGCGCCATTGAACGCGGCCGCGGCCGTCATACGTCGGCGGATGTCCACGCGAGACCGATCGCATCCCCCGGCCGACACGTTGTAGTCTCGCAAACGTGCTCGCACCCGAGCGGCGAACGCGCGCCGACATCATCTCCGCAGTCGCGATCGCCGTGGTCGTGGTGATCGCGGCGGCGGTGGTGTGGGCGCGCAGTGATGCCAGGGGCACCGAATCGGTGACGGCGGAACATCCGGTTTCCACTCCCGCGGCCGCCGATCAGGTTCCGACGAGCCTGCGCGAGCTGTGGCATGCGCCGGACCCCGCGGCGACCCGCGCGCTGGTGGCCGCGGGCACGGTCGTGACCGGCGCGGATGGCACGGTCACCGGACACGATCCGCGTACCGGCGCGCAAGTGTGGCACTACCGGCGCGACCTACCGCTGTGCGGTGTGGAGTCGCAGTTCGGCACGGTGATCGCGGTGTACAAGGATCAGCGCGGCTGCAGCCAGGCCACGCTGCTGGCCGGTGAGGACGGTTCGCGCCGGACCGCGCGCAGCAGCTATATGGATCCGACCGTGCAGCTATCGGTCGATGGCACCTATGTGCTGGCCCAGGGCCCGCGGCGGCTGGAGATGTGGCGCTCGGATCTGGTGCGCACCATCGAATACGGTTACGTCGACGCACCCGTGAACGTGAAAACCCAACCGCGCAAAGGCTGCAAACTGATCTCGTCGAGTTCGAGCTCCACCCGGCTCGCCGTCCTCGAACGCTGTCCCGAAGATCCGACCAACCGGTTGACCGTGCTCAATCCGGCGCCGAAGGACAATACGGTGCCCGAGGAGTACGGCTCGCATGTGCTCAACGGATCCGGTGCGGACGCACCCGACGGGCGCGTAATCGCGGTGTCCGACAACCGAATCGTGCTGTACCTGCCCGGTGCGCCCGCGACCGCGACCGCCGAGGCGATTTCGCCGCGGCTGGAGGTCTTCGACGGCACCGGGAATGCGCTTGTGGTGCACCAACTTTCCGCACCGCTGAGCGATAAGACGACGACCACGCGGATCAGCTCGCTGTTCCTGGTATTCACCGGCAACAGCCTGATCGCCTTGAACGCGGGCACTTTCGATCCGATGTGGGCGGCCCCCGGCGCACTCGGCAGTCCCGCCTTCATGGCGGGCCGACTACTCGTGCCGGTCGACGGCGCCATCGCGGTCCTCGATCCCACTTCGGGCACCGAGGTGTCGCGCATTCCGGTTGCCCGGCCCGGCTACGACGGCTCCCCCATCTCGCTCGCCGTCCTCGGCACAACCGTGCTGGAAAGACGTGGGGCCGAGATATTCGCGCTGGGCTCGTGATTACTGATTTAGTAAGAACATGGGTAACTCATCGGGAACGCCCAAAAACCCGGCGGCACCTACTGCCGGCCCGGCAAATGACTATCGAGGCACCGACGACCGGCAAAAGATTCGGGGAGGCGGACTAGCCATGTCCGCACGCGACGACGCCCGACTGGTCCTGCTCCGACACGGCGAAACCACCTGGTCCAGCCAGCGGCGCCACACCGGCCGCACCGATCTGCCGCTCACCGAGCGCGGTGAGGAGCAGGCTCGCGCCGCGGGCGGACTGCTCGGTGAACTGAAGCTGCGCGATCCGCTGGTGCTCACCAGTCCGCGTCAACGCGCTGTCCGCACAGCGGCGCTCGCGGGGCTCGCGGAGACCGTAGTCGATGACGATCTGGCCGAATGGGATTACGGCGACTACGAGGGGCGGACGTCCGTCGAGATCCGCGAACACGATCCCGGCTGGACCATCTGGACCGGAGTGGTGCCGGGTGGCGAGACGGCCGCACAGGTCAGCGCGCGCGCCGATCGGGTGCTGGCATCGGTCGAACCCGCACTGGCGGACCGGGATATCGTGCTGGTCGGTCACGGTCATTTCTCCCGGGCGCTGATCGCCCGCTGGGCCGAGCTCGACATCCGGGAGGGTCGGCGCTTCGCCATGTCGACCGCCGCGATCACCGTGCTCGGTTACGAACACGACGACCGAACCATCCTGGCGCACAACCTAGTTCCCGCAAACCATGGAGCAACACTATGACCCGCACCGGCCAGATCCGCCGCGCTACCCCCGCCGATGTACCCGCCATGGTGGGCCTGGTCGAGGATCTCGCCGAGTACGAGAAGTCCCGCGCGGAGTGCACGCTCACCGCCGAGCAACTGGACACCGCGCTGTTCGGGCCGTCACCCGCGGTTTTCGCCCATGTCGTCGAGGACGAGACCGGTGTGGTCGGCTGTGCGATCTGGTTCCTGAACTACTCCACCTGGACCGGCGTACACGGCATCTATCTCGAGGACCTGTACGTCAAACCGGAGACCCGCGGCAAGGGTTACGGCAAGGCGCTGCTGGCCGCCCTCGCCGAGGAGGCCGCCGCCAAGGGCTACAGCCGGGTCGAATGGTCCGTGCTGACCTGGAATACGCCCGCCATCGAGTTCTACAAGTCCATCGACGCCGAACCGCAGGACGAGTGGGTCGGCTACCGGCTCACCGGCGCGGCCATCGATAAACTCGCCGCCGAAGCCTGGTGAACGAGTGAGGGTTACCGCACCGACGGATTGGCCGACCACCGCGGACGAGGCCATGGCGATCCAGGATGCGTTGCGGCCATTGGTGATTACGACCGATCCGCATCCACCGCGATTCCGCACCGTCGCCGGACTCGACTCCGCCTACGACGACGAAACCGGGATCGCGGCCGCAGCCGCCGTCGTATTGGACAGTGCCACACTGGATCCCGTCGAAACCGCGGTAGCGCACGGCTCGGTTGCCTTTCCTTACGTGCCGGGCTTGCTGTCCTTCCGTGAACTACCGACAACCCTCGCCGCACTCGAAAAGCTCGGTACCACACCGGATCTGCTGATCTGCGATGGCCAGGGACTCGCACATCCGCGCCGCTTCGGCTTGGCCTGCCACGTCGGAATCCTCACGGGCACACCGACGATCGGCGTAGCCAAGACACCGTGGGGCGACTACGTGGAGCCCGGTCCGGAGCGCGGCGCAGTCAGCGATATCGCGATGGACGGCGAAATCGTCGGGCGCGCGCTGCGCACGCGGCGCGGCGTCAAACCGGTCTTCGTCTCGGTCGGTCATCTCATCGACCTGGACACCGCATGCACCCAGGTGCTCGCGCTGACTCCGCGCTACCGTCAGCCGGAAACTACCCGCCGGGCCGATCATCTGTGCCGTCAGGCACTGCGCGCCGCCACCGCCTGATCCCGGCTACTTCGATTCCGGTTCGATTCCGTACACCTCGGCCATCCAGCGATTCGACGCGGGCGCGAACAAGAACACCAGCGCGCCCACCACGACGAGGCCGAGCAGCGCGCCGAGCACCGGCTGATGCGAATCGGTCAGCAGCGACCAGGTCACCGGAAGCAGCAGAACCTGTGCGATCACAGCGATGGCCCGTCCCCATCGGTGCCCGAGAAAGAGTCCGGTCCCGGCCGCGAGGACCGCGCCGCCGAGAATCCCGAACCACGCGGCCGTGCCGTATCCGCTCGCGGCGCTCTGATCGTGCCCGAGCAGGCCACGCACGATCAGCACGATCGCCACGACCACGGCCACCGCCCCCTCCAGCGCGACCAATCCGCCCGCACCGCGCACCGTCGCGGGCACACCCGCCGAAACCTCGTCTTTGCCGCTGTCCGCCACGTGGCCAAGCCTAGAACGCACTCGGCGGCTTTTCGGACCGGGCCGCGCGCCGATTAGGCTGCCGAAGGTGCGGACGTTGCTGATCGTGAATCCGAATGCCACCTCGACTACGCCGGCGACGCGGGACCTGCTGGCGCACGCGTTGGAGAGCCGGACTCAACTGACCGTCGCGCATACCCAGCACCGCGGCCACGCGGCGGAATTGGCACAGTGGGCAGCAACCAACGAGATGGACCTGATCGTCGTGCACGGCGGCGATGGGACGGTCAACGAGACCATCAACGGCTATCTGCCGCTGCCCCAGGTCGACGACGGACAGGCGTGGCTGCCGCGCCTCGGCGTGATTCCGGGCGGCTCGGCGAATGTGTTCGCGCGCGCCCTCGGCATCTCCCCGGATCCGGTGACCGCAACCAACCAGCTCATCGATCTGCTCACCCTCGACCACGACCGCAAAATCGGGCTCGGCCTCGCCGATGACCGCTGGTTCGGCTTCAGCGCCGGTGTCGGCCTCGACGCCGACGTCTGCGAAGCGATCGACAACAGCCGCGCCAACGGCCATGCCGCCACCCCTGGTCGCTACGTCCGCACCACTGTCCGGCAGTTTTTCAAGTCGAAGCGCAAGGAGCCGAGCGTCCGGATCGAGATCCCGGGATTCGACCCCATCAGTGAGGTCCATTACGCCTTCGTAACGAACGCCAGCCCGTGGACCTACCTGAACGCCACCCCGGTGCACACCAACCCGGGCACGGCCTTCGAAACCGGTCTCGGCGTGTTTGCCGTGCGGTCGATGTCGGTGGTTTCCACCCTGCTGCTCGCCAGGCAGCTTCTCACTGCCAATGGAAATCCCAAGTCCCGCAACCTATTTCGCGAGGACGATGTGCCGTCCGTGCACATCGAGGCCAGCGAGCCGATCGGTCTGCAAATCGATGGCGACTTTATCGGAAAACGCAACATGGTGGATTTCACAGCCGTGCCGGACGTGCTCGAGGTCGTTGCTCCCCGCCCGAAATGAGCACGAAACGCGCGAAAAAACTCGGTGTTGTGCTGCGAAAACCGGGTAGAGCGAGTACAAAGGACCGGGCAGGTTCCCCAAGGGGTTCCTTGAGAGCGTGAGCTTCCCCACGGTGCACCGGATACCTATTGACATCTACGGTGTTCGTGAAAGCATTCACAAGCAACCGTGCGGAAACATTCGAGTCGCACAAGTGAACGATCCACAAACCGTAGGCGCCCTTTGCGGCGCCCAGCAAAGGAGCAGAGGAATGGACTGGCGCCACAAGGCCATCTGTCGCGATGAGGACCCCGAGCTGTTCTTCCCGGTGGGTAACAGTGGTCCGGCGCTCGCGCAGATTGCCGATGCCAAGCTGGTCTGCGCTCGCTGCCCCGTTACCGCTGACTGCCTGTCCTGGGCCCTGAAGTCCGGGCAGGATGCCGGCGTGTGGGGCGGTATGAGCGAGGACGAGCGTCGGGCGCTCAAGCGTCGCAACGCCCGCACGCGCACCCGCACCGTCGTCTAGGAGGACGACCAGCGTTACCGGACCTCTCAGCCCGGCCCGGTAACGCAGCCAAGCCCGGCACTCAGGTGCCGGGCTATTTTGTGCCCGAAGGAGATTCGCCTCAACGACCCGAGCGTCGCCCCAAGGGAACGCGCAGCACCGCGTCGGTGCCGATGTCGGCGCCGGGGTGCAGGCCGATGGAACCGCCGAGTTCCGCGGTGACCAGCGTGCGCACGATCTGCAGGCCGAGGCGGTCGGAGGATTCCAGGCTGAAACCCGGCGGTAGGCCGCGGCCGTCATCGCTGATGATCACGTCCAGCCAGCGCGCCGAACGCTCGGAACGGATTGTCACCGTGCCGTTTTCGCCGGAATCGAAGGCGTGCTCGATGGCGTTCTGCACCAGTTCGGTGAGCACCATCACCAGCGGGGTGGCACGTTCGGCGGAGAACACGCCGAGCGAACCCGCCCGGCGCACTTTGATTCTCGCGGTGTGCACGGTCGCGACATCGGCCATGATCGGCAGCAGCCGGTCCACGACTTCGTCGAGATCGACCTCTTCATCCACCGACATCGACAGCATCTCGTGCACCGAGGCGATCGAGGTGACCCGGCGCACCGATTCGGTCAGTGCGACCTGCGCCTCCTCGTTCTCGGTGCGACGCGCCTGCAACCGCAGCAGCGCGGCGACCGTCTGCAGATTGTTCTTCACCCGGTGGTGGATCTCGCGGATGGTCGCGTCCTTGCTCAGCAGCGCGCGGTCGCGGCGCTTGACCTCGGTGACGTCGCGGACCAGCACGGCAGCCCCGGCCAGTTCCCCGTGCGGGCGCAGCACCAGGGTGCGCAGCAGCACGGTGGCGCCGCGCGCCTCGACCTCCATGCGGCGCCCGGTGCGTCCTGCCAGGGCGGCCTGGATATCGCCGACGACTTCCTGGGCGTCGAACGGATCGGTGATCAGCGACCGGGTGGTGACGGCCAGATCCTGACCGGCCAGATCCGACTGCAGCCCCATCCGGTGATACGCCGACAGCGCGTTCGGGCTGGCGTAGACGACGATGCCCTCGGTATCGAGCCGGATGAAGCCGTCGCCCGCGCGCGGACTGGAGTGCGTCGCGGCGCGGTCCTCGGTGGTCGGGAAGGTGCCGTCGGCGATCATCTGGCACAGATCGTCGGCGCAGGCGACGTAGGCGATCTCCAGCGTGCTGCGCACGCGCGAACGCTGCAGATCGGTATCGCGGCTGAGCACCGCGATGACATCGTCGCCGCAGCGCACCGGAATGGCCTCGCGGATGGCGTGCACCGGATGCGGATGGTAGACGCCCTCGGCCTCGATATCGCTGTCCGCGCGCACGATCTTGCCGGTCATCAGCGCGTCGAACACCTGCGGATGATCGGTCTGCAATGCGGTTCCGCCGACCCGATCCTCCGGATGGACGGTCGGCGCGGTCGTCGGTCGACACTGTGCGACGCAGACGATATCGGCGCCGTCGGCGATCGGTCCCGCACCGACCCACAGCAGCAGATCCGCGAAGGACAGATCGGCGAGCAGCTGCCAATCGCCGACCACCCGTTGCAGATGGTCCACGGCGACGCCGGGTAGGTCGGTGTGTTCGGCCAGCAGCTCACTCAGTGTCGCCATTTTCGATCTACCCGCTTCAGAAGTTAAGAGATGACGGCGATCAGGTGCCCGGCCTTGATCGCATCGCCCTCTTTGACGCCGATCGAGGTCACCGTGCCACCGCTTTCGGCGAGCACCGGGATCTCCATTTTCATCGACTCGAGGATCACCAGCGTGTCGCCCTCGTGTACCTCGTCACCCTCGGCAACGACAACCTGCTGCACGACCGACACCAGCTCCGAGAGCACTTCCTCCGCCATGACACCTCATCCACTCGTTCGCCCGTATCCGCTGAAGCTACAGCCAACCACACATGAAACAATGGCCTTCAATCAGAAGGGAGACTACCTATGGGTAAGCGTGGTCGTAAGAAGCGCAGCCGCAAGGGAAGCGCGGCCAACCACGGCAAGCGTCCTAACGCCTGAGCCGTAACAGACGAAAAACACCGAGAGCCATGATCTTCCGTAGGCACTCGGTGTTTTTTCTGTTTCCGGAACTACTCGGTGGTCTCGACCCGCGTGACCGTGACGGATCGGCGGATTTCCAGGCTCAGCCGATCGCGCAGTGCATCCGGCGCCCGATCGCCGCCGCACTTGCGGCTCAGCAGG
>NZ_BDBY01000112.1 GCF_001613225.1 Nocardia pseudovaccinii NBRC 100343 | reverse complement strand
TGAGCAGTGATCCATGTGGTGCTGCAGCCGGGCCCGGGTGGCATCGTCACATTCACCGTCGAGCATGAGCCAGACATCGGCGAGCACAGCCGTGCAGTCCAACTCCATATCGGGGTCACGCTCCGTCACGACTGCACCTCGCTGGCGCTCGGTTCCGTCGCACCGGAAGGTGCTGTGCCTTTGATTCGCTCGCTACGCTCGCTCATGCCTGCTTGACCTCCTGGCGTTCCGCGCCGTTGCGGTTGAATCCACGTTCGCGCGCCACATCGGCGAGCAATCCTTTGAGCTGCTTGCGGCCGCGATGCAGCCGGGACATCACGGTACCGATGGGGGTGCCCATGATGTCGGCGATTTCCTTATATGGGAACCCCTCGACATCCGCGTAGTACACCGCCATCCGGAATTCCTCCGGCAGCTCCTGCAGTGCGGCCTTGATGTCGTCGTCCGGCAGCGCGTCCAGCGCCTCCACCTCGGCTGAACGCAGCCCGGTCGAAGTGTGCTCGGCGGTGGCGGCGAGCTGCCAGTCGGTGATCTCGTCGGTCGGATACTGCGCGGGCTGGCGCTGCTTCTTGCGGTAGGAGTTGATGTAGGTGTTGGTCAGGATCCGGTAGAGCCAGGCACGCAGATTGGTGCCCTCCTTGAAGGATTTGAAGCCCTGGAACGCCTTGACGTAGGTCTCCTGCACCAGATCCTCGGCATCGGCCGGATTCCGGGTCATGCGCAGCGCGGCACCGTAGAGCTGGTCGAGCAACGGGAGCGCATCGCGCTCGAACCGCCGCACCAGCTCGGCATCGTCGACCGCGGCGCCGACCGCACCGTCGGTCACCACGTCATCGTCGCTCGTCACACCAATCCCTTCGATCGCCGTACCTGCCAAATCTACAGGCGTGGCCAGATCGAGTGAGAACTGAGAGTCCCCCGCGGCGCTCTCGACGCGCCCGGAGGCGGTAGCGGAGCGTAACCACGTAGGGCGCCGGGAGCGCCGCCGATCGGACACCTGCGATGTCACCGGGCGTTCTTCGAGCAGAACCGGCACCGACCTCTCCTTCACGTCGTACAACCGCCGCGCGGCTTCCGTATCGCATGCAACATGTCCGCACACGACTGTGTTCCCATAGCGAACTCCCCGCACCGAAAAACGTGTTGCGGACCGCCATTAGGGTGACCGGCATGGCAGGAGCCTCGACCCCGGCGATCCGCACCCTGGCCAAGGCCGGTGTGGCCCACCGCGTACACGCGTACAAGCACGATCCGCGCGCCGACTCCTACGGCGGCGAGGCGGTCGACGCACTCGCCGCCGAGGTCGGGGTGATGGCGGCGCAGATCTTCAAGACGCTGGTGATCGAATTGTCGTCCGGCGCGCTCGCGGTCGCGGTGCTGCCGGTGCCGAATACCTTGTCGCTCAAGGCGGCTGCCGCGGCGCTCGGTGCGCCCAAGGCGGCCATGGCGGATAAGGCGAAGGCCGAGCGAATCACCGGTTACGTCCTCGGCGGCATCTCCCCGCTCGGCCAGCGCAAGCTGCTGCCCACCGTGGTCGATGCCTCGGCATTGGCCTGGGACCGCATGCTTTGCAGCGCAGGACGGCGCGGACTCGAGATCGAATTGGCACCGGCGGACCTGGTCCGACTCACCGATGCGGTAACCGCACCAGTCACATCCGTATAAATCCGCACCACGTCAGCAACATTTGTGCGTTACTGAACGGGCCCAGATCGTCCGACTCGAGGATGTGATGCGAAATGTCCGCGCGCCAGCGATTGTGCAGCACCGTGATCGTCACTCTGTTCGGAGTTCTCCTGCTCACCAACGGCCCGGTCGCGCTGCTAGCGCCCACGGCCACCGCCGCACCGGGCAGCCCCCTGGTGATCGGCGTCAACGACTTCCCGTTCGACGAGCATGTCGTTGACGACGGGCCGAAGAAGAACAACAACCCGACGAAGGATGAGAAGGCCGACAAGGCCGAGAAGCTGGGCGGCGGCGTCGCAGGCAAGGTCATCGACCTGTACGGCGGCGTCGCCCGAAAGGTAATCGACCTGGGCGGCGGTATCGCCAAGTGCGCGCTGAATATCGTGACGGACAGCGTGAAGTGCCAGCTCTGAGTCGATGAACGGCGGGCCGGGCGATCACAGCAAGCTGATCTGCCCGGCCTTTTCCGTACCGGCCCGAGAGTCCAACGGCGCCAACAACTCCGGACCGTTATTGCGCACGCTGTTGACCAGCGACGAGACCGGACGCGCCACGATGCCCGCCACCGATTCCCCGGTCGGCGTCTCGAGCAGGGAGGCCGGCGCCGGATGATCCGGATCCAGCCAGGCCGCCCAATTCTCCGGCGGCATGGGCAGCGGCATCCGATCGTGAATGCGGGTGAGCTCACCGACGGCGTCGGTGGTCAGGATGGTGCACGACAGCAGCGGTTCGCTCTCCTGCTGCGAACGATCCCGCCATACCGACCACAATCCGGCCATATACAGCCGTGAACCATCGGCATTCGCCATGAAGTACGGATGCTTCGCGACCTTGCCTTTGGCCCCGGCATCCGGTTCGACCAACCACTCGTACCAGCCGTCCATCGGAACCAGACAGCGGCGATACTTCACCGCATCGCGGAACGACGGCGTGGTCGCTGCCTTGTCGGCGCGGGCATTGAACAGCGGTTTGCCCTTGACCGGAACGCCCGGTTCGGCGGCCTTGGTCCAGACCGGGATCAGACCCCAGCGCATCCGCCGGACGCGCAACTTGGGATCGTCGTCGGGGTGGCCGTGCTCATGGCGCTCCACCACGGTCAGCACCTGGGTGGTCGGCGCGACGTTGTAGTTGGCGGAACCGCCGTTGTCAGCGGTCGGTGTCTCGTCGATGGCGTCCAGTTCGGCGGCGAGCCGACCGGGATCGGTAGTTGTCGCATATCTGCCGCACATATCTCGATACTTGCACGCGGCGCCGACAGACTCGGAAAGAATTGACGGGAGGGGTGACCTAGTGAGAGTTGTGGCATAGCATCATCTCATAGAATGGTCGTTAACTTATCTCGGCAAGAGGAGAGACCAACCGTGACAACCATCGAGACCACCCCAGCGGCGCCACAGACGGCGCTGACATCGGTCGATCCGGCCACCGGAGAGGTCATCGCCACCCATACCATCGCGGATGCGGACGCGGTGCGCGCCGCCGTCGCCAAGGCCCGTACCGCCGCCACAACCTGGGGCGGACTGAGCTTCGACGAGCGGCGCAAACATCTGCTGCGCTGGTCGAGCCAGTTGGTCGCGGACTCCGCGGAGTTCACCGCGCTCATCCACCAGGAGAACGGCAAACCACTCGACGACGCGTTCCTCGAATTGATGCTCGCGCTCGAGCACATCGCCTGGGCGGCCAAGAACGCCAAGAAGGTGCTCTCACCGAAGAAGATCTCCCCCGGTGCGTTGATGGCGAACTTCTCCGCGCGCTTAGAGCAGCGCCCGCTCGGTGTCATCGGCGTGATCGGTCCATGGAACTATCCGGTCTACACCCCGAACGGCTCCATCGCCTACGCCCTGGCCGCGGGCAATGCCGTCGTCTTCAAGCCGAGCGAATTCTCCACCGGCATCGGCAATTTCCTCTCCGATGCGTTCAAGAAGGCCAATCCGGAACTGCCCGAAGGCGTCTTCGAGACGGTCAATGGTTACGGCGCGACCGGCGCCGCGCTGGTTCAGGCCGGGGTGGACAAGATCGCGTTCACCGGCTCCACCGCGACCGGCAAGAAGATCATGGCCGCGGCCGCCGAATCGCTGACCCCGGTGCTGCTGGAATGCGGCGGTAAGGATGCGGTGATCGTCGCGGGCGATGCCGATGTGAAGGCCGCGGCCGATGCGGTCGCCTGGGGCGCCACCGCCAACAGTGGCCAGACCTGCGCCGGTGTGGAGCGGGTTTACGTCGATCGCTCGGTGCGCGACGAATTCGTCGCCGAGGTCGAGCGCATTCTGAAGGACATCAAGCCGGGCTCGGACGCCGATGCTTCCTACGGTCCGATGACCATGCCCAGCCAGATCGATATCGTGCGTCGCCATATCGATGACGCGCTGAGGAACGGCGGCACCGCGGTGCTCGGCGGGCCGGAGTCGGTCAAGGGTCCGTTCATCGAGCCGGTCGTGCTCGTCGATGTGGACGAGAACTCCGAGGCCGTGGCCGAGGAGACCTTCGGCCCGACCGTCACCATTCGCACGGTGGACGGCGTCGACGAGGCGGTCGAGCTGGCGAACAAGTCCAAATACGGCCTGTCCTCGGCGGTCTACTCGAAGAAGAACGGCCTGGAGATCGCGCGCAGGCTGCGCGTCGGCGCGACCTCGGTGAACTCCGTACTCGCCTTCGCCGCCATCGCGGGCCTGCCCTTCGGCGGTGTCGGAGATTCCGGAATCGGGCGCATCCACGGCGAGCCCGGCCTGCGCGAATTCGCCCGGCCGCATTCGATCGCGGTGCAGCGCTTCGCGATTCCCGGCATGGCACTGCTCAGCTACTCGCGGACCCAGTCCACCATGAAGCTGCTGCGTCGCATGGTCCCGATCCTGCACGGACGCCACAAGTAGGTTTGCTGGGCTTGCACGTCGCGGGCGAGCGCAGGCACCCTGCCGAACACCGAGAAGCGAGTCTTACGAGCGACCGTTCG
>NZ_BDBY01000111.1 GCF_001613225.1 Nocardia pseudovaccinii NBRC 100343 | reverse complement strand
TGCGCAGACGGTGTACACGATGGGCAATCACGACGAGCGCACCGCGTTCGGCATCGAGTTGCTCGGTCTGGATTCGGTCGACCCGGACGTCACCCATGACCAGGTCTTCGACATCGCCGGACTCCGGATCATCGCGCTCGACAGCAGCACACCGCGCAGGCACGACGGGCGGCTCGAGCCCGAACAGCTGGATTGGCTGACCGATCAGCTGCGCGAACCCGCACCGCACGGCACACTGCTGGTGCTGCACCATCCGCCGATTCCGTCGCCGGTCGCGGCGACCGAATATCTGCGGCTCGAACAGCCGGAGTTGCTCGAGGAAGTGCTTGCGGGATCGGATGTGCGACTGATCATCTGCGGGCACAACCACCTCACGGGCGCGGCCGCGCTCGGCGGCATTCCGGTGTGGATCGGGCCCGCGCTGGCATACCGAATCGATACGATCGCACCGACCGGGCGGCACCGCGGCCTGGCCGGATTCGGTTACAGCCGGATCGATCTGCTCGGTACGACATTGGTGGCCACCGCGATCGAGGCGACGCCCGCCGAAACCGTCTACGACCGGGCCGAATCGGATGTGCTCGAGCAGTTGGCCGCACTGGCCGCCGAGGCCAGGTAGATGTTCGTAGTCGAAATACCCACTGCGGCACCGGATATCGTGCCGGTGCCGCAGACCCGCCGCCTCGCCCGGTTCCGCCGGGCGGGGCGGTTCGTGGTGCCCTACCTTTATCTCGCGCCCGCGCTGTTCCTGTTGGTGGTGTGGATCTATCGGCCACTGGTGCAGGCGTTCGAGTTGTCGACGTACTCGTGGAATCTCCTGCCGACCTCGCCGATGAAGCCGGTCGGCATCGGCAATTACGAACGGCTGATGGAACTTCCGGCATTCTGGGATTCGGTCGGGCGGACGGGAGTGCTGATTCTGGGCATGCTTCCGTTCACCGTTGTGCTGCCGGTGTTGATTGCCTTGGCCAGTAGGCGGGTGCAGGGCCGGACCATCTATCACGCCTTCATATTCGTGCCGTTCCTGGTGGCTCCTGTTGCGGCTGCGGCGGTTTGGCGGTGGCTGCTGCATCCCGGCAGCGGCTTCGTCGACCAGGTGCTCGGCTCGAATCGCAACTGGGTGTACGACGCGGGTACCGCGCACGCCGTCATCATCGGGATCACCGGCTGGCAGCTGCTCGGTTTCGCGGTGCTGGTGGTGTGGGCGGGATTGGCCGGTATCAGCGGCGACTACGACGAGGCCGCGCAGGTGGACGGCGCGAGTTCGGGACAGATCCGGCGCTGGATCACCCTGCCGCTGCTCTCCCCCACGCTGCTGTTCCTGGTGCTGACCACCGTGCTGCTCAGTCCCACATTGACCTTCCCGCTCATCGACTCGATGACACAGGGCGGGCCCGCACAGGCCACCACCAATATCTATTACCTGCTGTGGGACTACGCCTTCCACAGCTTCGATGCCGGACTCAGCGCGGCGGCCGGTGTGCTGCTGTTCGCCGGATTCGGTGTGATCGCCGGGATTCTGGTGTGGATCTCGGAAAGGGTTGCCTTCCATGATGATTGACCGTCTGCGGACCGCGAGCAGCCATCTGCTGCTCGCGGTCACCGCCGTGGTGTGCATTTTCCCGATCTATTGGCTTTTCGCCACCTCGCTGCGGCGGCCCGAGGATGTCACCTCACTCTCGCCCTTCCCCTGGCCGATCTCCTTCGCCAACTACACCGATGCCGCCGAAAAGGTCGACGTAGTCGGCTTGATCGGCAACACCTTCTTCGTGGCGGCACTGTCCGCGGCCGGACAGCTGCTGGTGGCGCTGCTCGCCTCCTACGCGTTCGCGATGTACACCTTCCCGTTCCAGCGGATCTTGTACCTCGCGTTCGTCGGCACCTGGCTGGTTCCGTTCCAGGTGACGATGCTGCCGAACTACGTGCTGCTCACCCGGCTCGGACTGGTCAACTCGCTAATCGGCGTGGTCCTGCCGACCCTGTGCTCGGCACTGGCGGTATTGCTACTGCGTCAGCACATGGCCAGCTTCCCCAAGGAACTCGTCGCCGCCGCCAAGATCGACGGCCGCTCCTCCTGGTCCATCCTGTGGACCGTAGTCGTCCCCAACCTCCGCCCCGCCCTCGCCGCCCTGGCCATCCTGCTGTTCATCAACGCCTGGAACGAATACTTCTGGCCCGCAGTCGTTCTCCGCCAATCCAACAGCGTGCTTCAGCTGGGCTTGCGCAGTTTCATGGGCACCGAAGGTGATCAGTGGGGGCCGATGATGGCTCTGGCCAGTCTGGCCTGCCTGCCGGTTCTGTTGATGTATCTGTTGTTGCAACGGCACATCGTGAATGCGTTCGTGCGGTCGGGGTTGAAGTAGCGCAGCGACCTCAGCTGGATAGCTACCTCGAAAGATACGGACTAATTTCCGGGATTGTCGACGGCCTCCTTCAGTTTCTCTGTCTCCTGAACTTGCTGTTCCTGTTGCAGCCCGAAGCTGGTAGCAGCGGTATGCAGCGCGTTCCCGATCTGCTCAGCCACCGGCTTGGCCTCGTTCAGGCGATTCTGAATGAAGTCGGCCGCTTGTGTGTATTCGTGCCACATACCGGCGAAGAGGATCCCGAATTGCACGACCGTGTATTTCAACTCGTCGATATTTGCAGCTGTCTTCCCCAACTCCGGCGCTACATCATTCAGCCAAACCTTGGAAACCGTCTCGAGAAGATCGACGTCTACCTTAAGTTCTCTAACCATCGACAATCACTCCGCAACTATCAGTTTCAATACATATTCCGACGTGGTCGATCGCCATCCACCGTATTATGGATCCACAATCTTCCAGATCGCCATCTCGGCCTCCTCGGATGGCGTGCCGTTCCACGGGTGTTCTTGGAAGTTTTCATCCGTCAGAAGTGTTCGGTACTTCGGCTTCGCGGTGCCCCAGTTGTTGATGTCCACGACCGATATACGCTGCCCGACTTCAGTTTTCTTGAGAAGGTGCGCGATATCCGTAGCGGCCGGACGTAGATCGTCCGGCCTTGTCGAGGCCGCCACGTCGAGGTGGACAGTGACGTGTAATGTGTCCGGTTTGTCGAGTGCTTTGCCCGTGTTCACCATGAACAAGCAGGTGCCCGCAGGAAATTGTATTTTCGCAATCTCCGCCGTCAAGTATTTCTCGTCCGAGTTCCGCGGCTCATGGGTTCTTGTGCTGGTGCATGCTACCGTGCTCGATGTCGCTACAACTGGCGAACTCGACTCCGCAGTTGGCGTAACAGATTCTCCGGTGCCACACGCTGCCAAAGCGAATACACCCGCCACAACAGCTATGATCTTCGGAGCCGAATAGAGATGACCAAGACCTCGCGCTGATTTGGCATACACCACAGAGGGATCATCGCCGACCCGCGACGGCTGTCCGTACATCAGGCCGCTCCGTCCTGTTTCCAATCATCATCTTTGTTATCGAACTGATCGCTTGCACTGCTGGGCCAAGTCACTTTGCCTGATTTGGCAACATCGAACCCGCTCGGCGCTCTGACAAGGTTCTTGAGATCCTGACTGGCGACGTACACCTTGCTCTCGACCTTCACGAAGTCGGTGAGTGCCTGAACGACGAGTTCTACGGCTGCCACAATAGCGCCATTCAAATTATTGATGGTCCAGATCGCGGCTGCGCCGCCTGTGGCCGACGTCTCCGTGGCGAACGTTGCGACCTGAGCGATTATCGTTGCCAGTTTATTGGTTATGTTGTAGTAAAGATTCTGCCCTTCCTCCGCCACCGTAATGAGTTTATCGTGAATAGTGTTGCACATATTCTCTATGGAGGTCATGGCCGCCTGCTGACTTTCCTTTGTCGTCTTGAAAGACTTGTAGGCGCTCCCATCCCATCGCCCCTCCATGTTGTAATCACGGCTACCTTGCATGCCATTACATGAGCGAACCTGAGAGCCTATGACTTGCCACTTGGCCGCGTAATCCAAGAATAGCCAGGGGGCAAACATGCCCTCAACGGCTTTTTTGAGCTGCTCGAACAGTTCAGCGAGCTTATCTTGGATATCATCCCTGACTTGACTCACCTTCAAGTACACCAGGGGTGCGTAATACTTCAAATCGTCGACAGCGTCGTTGATTTTATCGGGCGTCTTCTTGACTTCCTCCACCTTTTTGGAGAAGTCATCCCTGATCTGCGCTAGGCTCGTTTCCGTCAATTCGCCCATAGGAATCAAACATCCATTCGTATAATTTGATCTACTTGTTCACAGACCGGCGCACATCCCTCAGGGGCAAGCGGGCCACGTCGTCCAAGTGCCCAAATTGCCGATGGGACGCGAGACGACCCGCCTCGTTCACTTCTGCACTGGATACGTCCGATCGACCGGGCAGGGCAAGGCTCGGGTTATTCAATATCAATTGCACAGGGGCCCCTAGCCATACTGCAATAGATAATTCTCGTGCTCCACGATCCGCGAGGCCACCGCACTATCCGATTCTCGATCCAGGTGGACATCTTTCACCGGCTGAGGTTTCTTCGATCGTATTTGCTGACAGCATTCGAGAACGTCTTGGGCGATGAAATCGACATCAATTCCCTCCGCCCAGCGCGGATCGATACTGATCGAGATCAGCTTGGAATCTGTTGCCGTGACTGTCAGCGCGGGCCGACCGTCCGCAGTACGCCCCGGGCCATGAACCGTGATCGGATTTTCGAGAAATAGATGATCGTATAGTTCTCGGAACTCGTCGATGGTACGGGTTTTCAGCAACAACGGGGCAGCATCGCGCAACGACGGCACCGTCGATGGCGGCAGCGTTCCGGACTCGACCATGCGAGCAGCCAAGAGATAGAGCCCGTAGCGATAGCCGTCCACAATCGACTGACCATACTGCGGCGGGTCGAACGTATTCTTCCAACTGCGACCCAAGCTGATGCCTATGGGCAGCCGATCGGAACCGACCTCCACGGAAACCAGGGAGGACTTCTGCGGTGGCTCGAGGCCGAGCCTGCTCATCGGGGTGGCCGACGACCGAGGCGTTGGCGCGATATCGCGGAGGGGCGGGGAAGGCTGACCGACCGGAAGCGGGGGTGTGGCCGGAGGGGGCGGACTATACGAGGAAGGCATGCCTGGC
>NZ_BDBY01000110.1 GCF_001613225.1 Nocardia pseudovaccinii NBRC 100343 | reverse complement strand
TTTCAAATAGTGAAGTCTTCTCTGGAATCGACATCAACCCCCACTCGTGTCAGCCGCCCGATGGTCGGACTCGACCACCCTCCCTGGCGTCGTTCAGCTTGTCAACAGCCACTGACCGCACACTATACGAAAGCCTCGACCGGGCCACAACTTTCGCGCGGATCCCACGGATGCGTTCACAGACGACGCAATTGCGCACGCTGACCAGGCATCCCGGGGCTCGACACCTTTAAGGCCGTGTGATGTAACGCCATTCGGCTGCTCTCCTGTGGTTCTTACGTTTACTGCGTCCGAAATTCTTTGGCGGGCTGCGATGTGTCGAATGGCTCTCGACAGTCGTCACGGTTCCGGAGATCGTCGGCACGTTCCTGGAACTGGAAACTCAGGTAGAGACCGAGGACGACCTCGCCAGCGCACTCTCTGATCTCCGTACAGTCCTCGCCGCGCTCGGCGTCTCGCCTGATCAGCTCACTACCGAGCTGTACACCGAAGCCGTAACATTCGGAAAGGCTGATCGGCGGCCCTCCGTGACATCCGGTTGGTGCGGCGACTGCACAAACGAGAAGGTCACCAGAGATTCCTCCGGCAACCGGTCGGTCAGTCGTGCAAACCGGAACTCAGTCGACGAGTGCGCCGCCGGACAGATTGGCGATTGCTCCCGTCATGGCTCCAGCTCGATCGGAAGCCAAAAATGCGGCCGTCTCTGCTATTTCGGACAGCGTGGGCAGCCTTTTCAGCAGCGTCCCCTGCGCCATCGCCCCGCCTTCGAGCAATTCCTGGACCGATTGCCCGGCCGCCGCCGCGATCTGCCCGAAGAGGTCTTTAGTGTAGGAACCCGCTGCTGGCGCATCGACGACAGCGTGTGGACGGATGCCGATGACCCGGATGTTGTTGGGCGCCAGCTCCGCGGCCAGGTTCCGTGTGAAGGCCTCCTTGCCTGCCGCGCTCACGCTGTGCCCCAAGATGCCGCCGACAGCCAGTTTGGAACCCGGCTCCGACAAGGTCAGGATCACGCCGGGACGCTCGCGACCCATGTGCCGTGCCACAGCCTTGCTCGTGATGAACAGCGTCCGCAGAAAGCCGTCGATCGGCCGCATGAACTCCTCCAGCGAGAGGTCCGCCAGCAAAGTCCCCTGGTCGTGCATGACACTCACGGCATTGAGGGCGATGTCGATATTGCCTGCCGTCGCCGCGACCGCATCGGCGTGCTTTTCGACCGCCTGTTGATCGAAAACGTCGACTTGTGCGGTCTCGACTGTTCCGCCCGCAGCGGCGATATCGAGCGCCACGGCATCGAGTTTCGCCTGTGTCCGCCCGGCGATGAAGACCCGCGCGGCTTCCCGGGCGAATACCCGCGCGATTGCACCGCCGATCGCGCCCCCGCCGCCATAGATCACAGCGCTCTTATCCTCGAGCAGCAATCCACTCATATCCGATCAGACTCCGTTCCATCACGTGCGACGCTGACATCGGTCGAGGAGGTCGCCGGACGAACTCCGCTCCAGACCCCCAATAAGCAACCATTGGTTGCGCATTACTCTGCCACTAACACCGGGAACGCGCAACCTTTTGTTGCACAATAGTGGCGAGGTACATTGCGGGCGCTGTGATGTTCGACTGGAACCGGGAGGCGGCACGCGGGTCGGCACGCAGATTGTGCACACATGCCGGATCCTTGGCTGCGCCGAGGTAAGAGCCGACGATCAACATTCGCCCGTCGACGGTCAGATACGCCAACGGCGACAGCCGGGGCTCGCCCGACCGGCACCCGTCGCGTGCAGCAGCAGAACCCTGGCGGTAGGTGCGAGCCCTGGGACGTCGGTTCAGACTCGCCGACGGCCCAGGTCTGCGCCACAGTTCACGACTGGTGATCCTCGCACTCAGGCTCGAGGCGCCGTCCGCTTCGGTAGCAGGAAGACGACAATGCCTGCTATCACGGCGATTACGAACGTTCCGAAGGACGCGACGGCAAAGGCGTGGCCTGCGGCGGCGACGCCGCCGACTTCCGCGGGATGGAACGAGCTGAAGTAGACGGCTCCGATAACGGCGACGCCAAGCGCTCCACCACATTGCTGGGCTGTGGAGAGCGCCCCGGACGCGACGCCGACCGACTCCGGCTTGACGCGGCTCAGCACCGTGTTGAGCGCCGGGGTGATAACAAGTCCGCCGCCGACGCTTTGCAGAATGAGGGTGGGGATCACGAGGAGCGGGGTGATTCGCGGGCCGGACACCAGCAAGAGGCCGGTCGCCAGGTAACCGCTCGCCAAGATGATCGCCCCGACCTCGAGGACACGTCGTCCATATTTCGGGATGATCCGACTCGCTACCATGCTGAACACGAAGAATGCGGTGGCTGCTGGCGTGTAGACCAGGCCCGCGCCGAGCGCCGACATATCGAGCCCTTGCTGCATCGTTACCGACAGGACCAGGTAATACGAGTAGATCAGCGCATACAGGGCGAGGACCAGAATGATCCCGAGCGAGAACGAGCGCTGGCCGAACAGCGTAAGCGGTACCAGCGGATCCTCGCCCCGCCGTTCGAGGCCCCGCTCGATAGCGACGAACAAACCGAACGCGACCGCGCTGCCCGCGAAGCAAGCCCAGACCCACCATGGCCAGCCTGCCTGCTGGCCCTGGATCAGCGGAAGCACCAACAGGAAGAGTGCCGCGCTGAGCGCCAGAACGCCGGGCATGTCCAGCTTGCGGGTGGCGGCCGAGCTTGTCTGCGGCACGTATCGCACGGCGAGCAGGAACATGACGATTCCGATCGGCACGTTCACCCAGAACACCAGGCGCCAGCCGGAGTCGAACAGATCGGCGCCGATCAGCAGTCCGCCGATGACCTGTCCGCCGATGGTGGCCATACCCATGACGATGCCGACTACGCCGTATACGCTGTGCCGCTTCGCCTCCGGCACCAGCACCGTGACGTACGCGAACACCTGGGGAACCATCAGGGCGGCTCCTAGGCCCTGGATGACACGCGCGGCGATAAGGCTGCCCGCGTTCGGTGACAGCGCGCAAGCGACTGACGACAGCGTGAACAGGGCCACCCCGAGAAGGAAAATCCGCTTGCGGCCGTACATGTCGGCCAGGCGAGTAGCGGTAATGATGAAGACCGCGTAACTCAGCTGATAACCCGCCAGCACCCACTGGACATCGCCAGCGGAGGCATGCAGGTCCGCCACGATCGAGGGGTCGGCGACCACGACGATGAACGAGTCGAGGACCGCCATGAACATGGCGGACAAGACAATCGACATCGTCATCCATGGAATGCCGTGGGCCTTCGCGGCCACTACCGGCTGGCCGACTGCTTGCTGACTATTTGCCACGGTAAGAGACCTCTTCACTCGTGCGTCCCAGGGAATTGGCCAACTGCTTGACCACCTCGGCCGCCATGACAGCCTGACCCGAGGTCGAGAAGTGGATACGATCCGCACTGAGCAGGTTGTCGCGGTCGTTGACCGGGTGATCCCACATGTCCACGACGATGGCGTCGTATTCGAAAGCCAGCCCGCGCACGATCTCGTTGACCGCGGCAATCCGCTGCGGCCAGTCAGGGAAGACCGGGACGACGTACGCCCTGCCGAGCGTGAAAGTGGTCAGCAGGGCGCCGGTCCCCTTCGCCAGGTCGTACATCTGCCGAAGCGTTCGCTCTATCGCACCGAAGTCCGGTTTCCGCCGCACGATGTCGTTGGCCCCGCATGGCAGGTGGAGCAGGTCCGGGGAGAACTCGAGCATCCGGGACGCCTGGCTCTCCAGCGTCTGGACGGTTGTCGCCCCGATCTCGGAGACGTTGAGGTAGTCCAGCTCCGGTCGGACCGACCGCAATACACCAGCAACCCGGTCTGACCAGCCTTGATCCTTGTAGCCCGGGGTGGGATCGCCGGTTCCGGCCGAAAGGCTGTCTCCGACAACGGCATACCTGCCCCACGGGGCCTCGGTCAGTAATGCCACGGCATCCGCCTGGTCCAGGCAGAACGGGTCGGTCGCCTCGGTGAAGGTTTGTTGCTCCATGCAAGCAGAGCATACGGTCGATCGTATGTTTTTCTCAAGCGCCTTCACCGGCCGGGTCCCAACGTGGTGATCGGGTGGAACCGGTCCAAGACACCGATCCTCACGGTCAACACCGTTTTCGACCCCGCCACCCCGTATCGAGCCGCCCAGGCCACGACCGCCCAACTCGGCAACGCTCGACTGCTCACCGTCGCCGGATACGGGCACACCACCCTGAACAACCCGAGCAGTTGCGCGAATACCCACGAAAGCAACTACGTCGTCCGAGGCGTGCTACCCACACCCCACACAGTCTGTCAGCAGGACACCCCACCGTTCACCCAGCCCGTATCCGACCAATCCGCCCCGCCGAGCTGAAATCGGACTGGGGCCGAGCATTCGGCCGCCTGTGCGGCAGGGCGACATCTGCGCGAGGCCGCACGCCGCTTGGCTGCGGGCGGCCCCACGGACCTCCTCCCCCGGGTCGCACCGCATCTGCATCCGACTCGAAATGCAACGCGACCGTGGTGATCCCGAATCCGACGCAGGATCGCGCAAACGGCGATCGTGTTGCGCTCCTCAGCGCTGCTGGATGGGGCGCGGTACGAAGCGAGCGCATTCGGCGGGTAGCCGTACGCCTGCGGTGCGGAGTTGGGCGATTCGGGTGAGGTAGGCGGCGCCCAGCATCATTTGGTCGGCGATGTCGGCTGCGTGGCGGTTGTTGAGGGCGGCGAGGTAGGTTCCGGCGACCCAATTGTTGAAGCCGCCCATGGCGGGGCCGCACCAGATCTGATAGTCGGCGGTGCGGTCGGCTTCGCCGCGGATGCTCCAGCCGGAGGACAACCCGAGGTACCACCGAAATACCAAGGCCATCTTGCGTTTTGGATCTTCGTCCGCGCCGACCAACTGGCCGGGGTCGCGTTCGGTGAAGTAGGTGACGCAGTCCTGCCAGACCGTTTCCAGTGGCCGCCGGAACAGGGTCGCCTCGAGATCGCCGCGCAGATCGGCGGGGATGTCGTCCAATCCGGTGTAGGCGCGGTAGGTGTCGTACAAGCGCTGGGCGCGCGCGGCGAACATGGTGCCTCGGCGCAGGACCTGGACCTGTACGCCGAGTTCGAACATGTCGGAGGACGGCGACATGGTGCAGTCGGCGAAATCCGCTTGGGCCAGTAGCTGTTTGGTCGTTTCGCACTGGGCCGCCTCACGGGTGGCCTGGTTGATCGATCCGGTCACCACATAGGCGGCACCCAGTGCGAAGGCGGCGGCCGCGGCGGCGGGTGTGCCGATACCGCCTGCGGCACCGATCCGTACCGCTGCCGCCGCGGGCACGGTGGTGGCGATCCGATCGCGCGCGGCGACCAGTTCCGGGAACAGCACGAGCAGTGGCCTGCGGTCGGTGTGGCCGCCGGAATCGGCTTCCGCGGTGATGTCGTCGGCCATCGGCACATGCTCGGCCAGGCGAGCCTGTTCCGGTGTCAGATCACCGGATTCGACCAGTCGGCGCAGCAAAGCGATAGGCGCCGGTCGCAGGAAGGGTTCGGCGACCTCCACGCGGGACACCTTGGCAATCAGGCGATTGCGCACCTCGATCTGGCCGTGCCGGTCGATGCCGAGGCCCGCCGCCCGGTATCGCACGACCTCGGTGGTCAGGCCCATGAATGCCGAGGCCTCGACACAGCGCACGCCGTGGCGCAGGCAGGAATCGACGATCGCGCGTTCCAGCGCCGGTTCGGACGGACTGTGAATCAGGTTGCAGGCGAATGGCTTTCCCAGCGAACTGAGTTCGGCCAGCGCCGCGTCCACGGCCGGGGGCGTCACCCCGGCCGCACCATACGACGCCAGGTAGCCCGCGCGCGCCATCGCCGCAACCAGGGCCGGAGCGGCGATGCCATTGGCCATCGCACCTGCCGCATAGGCCGCGCGCACGCCGTGCGTCGCGTGGAACTGTTTGTCCCCGAGCGACTCCGGCGGCAGCGGCGCGACCGCGGTGAGCACCTGTGACCGTGCCGCGACCGCGGCATCCGAGGTCGCGCCCACCCGGCCGTCGTGCCGCACGATCCAGCACGGCTGCCGTACGTCGAGCAGTACGGCCGTGATGTCGTCGGCGGTTTCCGCGACGACGGTGGTTGACGATGCGGTCACGGCCGCTCCTCTCGCTCACCGAGTTCGATTGCCAGGTCGACCAGTTCGTAGATGCGCAGACCCGGCTTCCACAGCGAACCGTCCGCGATGACGGTGACACCGTTTGCGCCCCTGCGGATTTCCTTGATGTGAGCGTCCAGCCGCACCGTTCCGTCGGTCGGCAGGAATTGGCCGCGGTAGCGCCAGCTGAAGGCGATATCGGCGGGGATCCGGAAGACCGGATCGCCGATGGTGTCGGCGAATCCGGCATCGAGCATCCACTCCTGGATGGCGTGGATGACCGATTCCACTCCGAGTGATCCCGGGATCACCGGGTCCAAGTGGAAGTGGCGGGCGAAATACCAATCCGACGGGTCGATTTCGCGCAGTGAATGCAGATATCCCGCACCGTACTTTCCGCCGCCGTCGACTACATCGATCCGGTCGATCAGTGCCAGGGTGCGGCGGGCACACAGCCGGGCATTCGGATCCGCTCGGCGAGCGGCGACATCGATGGTGCGAGTGGCTTGCGGATGCTCGTCCAGCCAGGTCGGGACGGACCGCCCGGCGTCGAGGCCGGTCTGATTCGCCAGGGCTTCGTCGCTGAAGTACCCGAACATGGTTTCGCCGGTGTAGAAGGGTTCACCGTCCACGCTCAGCGTGTAGTCGAAATTCTGCAGTGACGAGCCGGGCAGGATCGTCGTCGACAGCAGGCGCGAGGTCTGCTCGATGGTCTTGTCCCGCAGATCTATCCGGCGCAGGACGGTGGCGGTGCCGCCGAGGTTGCGCAGGCTCAGGGTGACACCGGGTTGGGTGAGGGTGGGACCGGCGTAGTAGCCCATCAGCAGTGCCGCCTGCAGCGAGGTCTCCATGTACACGAAATGCGGCATGGATTCGTTGGCGGTATCGCCGTAGTACCAGGAATCGGCGGGTGAATCGTATTCGGTGCGGTACGTCGCGCCATCCAATTTGCCACGGGCACCGTCGAATTCGATGACACGATCGACCAGGAGCAGCCCACCCGTCGGTAGGCGGGTCGCCCGGACGCCGGTGTATTCGGCGAATTCGGGTCCCATGGCGATGGCTTGATCGCCGCGGGCGAGGTGGGTCATGTGGAATTCGTTGAGCAATAGGCCAGGTACGGCGGCACCTGGGCCGACGCCCGCGCCCGCCGGTTCGGCCACCGTCACGGTGACTTGCAGCGGAGCGGAACCCGCGATGGTCGCGGTGCCGGTGACATGCGGTCGGGGCACCAGGTCGATTTCGGTGACTACGAATTCGACTGTGCTGGTTTTGCTTTCGGTGGTGCCCTGCTCGCTCACCAGCGTGCTCCGCGAGAGGCACAGCTGCATGCCGGTGAACAGTGCGAATACCTCCGCAGCCTGTACTGCGGCCGCTCGGGTATCGCCGTCGAAATGCGCGACCAAGCGTCCGTCGCCGGTGCCGCCGCGCAATTCGATGGCCACGACCTCGGTGAGCACCAAGGGGCCCGCCGCCGCGAGTCGCGCCACGGATTCGACGCCTGCGCGCCGATATCCGAATACGCCGACGGCATCGCCCTCGGTGAGGCGTGCCAGCGCTGCTCGATCGAGGCTGGTGCGGGTGGTGCGGACCGGCGGCTTGAACGTCCACTCCGGTGCTGCGGTGACGCGTGCGCTCGGAATGGACTGGCCGCTGTGGCCCTGGTCCACCGCCGCGACCTGGGGGTGCACCGTGCGCTGCCAGATCGCCCGTTGCAGCGCGACCTGGGCGGTCAGCGCCGCACGGTGGGCGGCGACAACGCCCGAGCGGATCTCGGTGAGCGGGCCAGGGGTTTGCGTACGTGCCTGCGCCGCGGCCGTCGAGATTGTGACTTCCTGTACCACAGGCAGTTCATGCCCCCTTGGCGCTTCATGGCCCGCAGACGTTTGGTGCGCGGCCAGGCGTTGATGCGCGGCCGGGCCTTCGTCCACCGCCCTGCTTCGGTGTACAGCCAGGCTTTCGCGGACCGCCGAATTATCGTGGACCGCCGAGCTTTGGCGGACCGCAGAGCTTTCACGGACCGCGGAACTCTCGTGCACCGCCCAGCTCTCGCGGACCGCCGGACTTTCGCGGACCGCAGAACCCTCGTGCACCGCAGAACTCTCCTGCATCGCAGCCGACACGCCCCGGACGGCAGCACCGCCGACCGGATCGAACGGCACTCCGTCGAACTCGATAACTGTCATGCCAGCCACCCCCGCACCGAAGCCTGGAATTTCGCGGTCAGATCCGGTGTCGTCACCACGGTGACATCCGAGAAGCGTTGCAGCACTGTCCCATCCGATGTTGTCGCGGTGGCGTCGATCCGGACATCGAAGCTGCCGGGCCGCGGGTTGTCCACCGTCAGTAGGAACGGCTCGTCGGTCGGCAGCTGCCGGTAGTAGTCCACGCGGCCGACACCCAGTGGCAGACAGGCCGCCCCGAGGAGTCGGTAGCCGAGTACCGGTGGGCCCTGCAGGATCAGGTCGGCGAGGACCGGGTCGTGCAGGCGACCGGCGTAGGCGCGGTCGGCCACTCGCGCGGCGGGCAAGGCGCAATCGAACACGATCGCCTCGTCCGAGGCCGCCAGTACCGTACGCAAGCCCTGCAGGGCGGGCGCGTGGAACTGGATGGCATCGCGGTAGATATTCGCGTCGCTGACCGATCCGGTCGGGATCGTCTTGGTCGGCGGCTGATCGGCTCCGGCAGCCAGCAGCAGCGTCGCCCGGAAGTGCAGCGCTTCGTCACTGCGGACAGTCGCCTCGACCAGCGCTATGCCATCGACCGACTCGCCGGGGACTAGCTCGAGTTCGAGCTCAGCCACCGGATGATCGAACACGATTCCCTTGAGGACCTGGAAATCCCTGGCACCGACGACCATACGGCCGGGCAAGCTGCGCTCGGCCAGATTCACCATCGCACCGATGCCGAATGTCGCTGGAAGCACGATATGTTCGCCGATTCGGTGCGCCTGGATAATCGGATCGTCGGTGATCCCGGTGATGATCCGCCGGGCCCGCACCGCGGGCGGATCGACTGTCGTATCGCCCGTGAGACTTTCGGCTGGACCGATCAGTACTACCGCGTCGTCGTGTCGGTCCGCGGTGAACTGTTCGGTGAAGGCCGCCGCACCGGTCTCGGGGTCGAGCAGGGCGATGCCACGAGCGTGGAAATGCTCGCGCAGTTCGGGCGTCACCATGCCACCGTCCCAGGCACCCCAGTCGATCGCGGTGACGTGGCAGTCGGGATGGCGGCGCCGATAGCTCACCGCGAATCGCGACAGTGCCTCGTTCGCGGCGGCGTAGTCGGCCTGACCCGCGTTACCGAACAGTCCGGCCACCGAGGTGAACAGCACCAGATGCCCTAGTTCGCCGAGTGCGGCCAGCACGGTGGCCAGCCCGGAGAGCTTGGGATCCAGTACCCGCTCGATGGATTCGGCCGTTTTGTCGGTGAGCATGGAGTCCGCCAGCACACCTGCCCCGTGCACGACGCCGGTTATGGTGTCGCGCCACGGTGCGAGTGCGGTGCGCACCGCCGCTTCGTCGGTTGCGTCGACGGCCAGATACTCTGCCCGCGAACCCAATTCGGTCAGCGTTTCGCTGATTTCGCGGCTGGCCCGTACCTGGGCGCATGCACGCTCGATATCGCGTGGCTTTGCTCCGGTACCAGCGAGTGCGCGCACTGCGGCGGCCTTGAGCTCGGTATCGGAAACGCCTGCGGCCCAGTCCGGTTCAGGTACCAGTTCAGAGCGACCGAGGAGCACGAAGCGCGCCTCGCTCCGCCGCGCCAGCGCCCGGACGCACGTGGCGGTGACGCCACGCGCACCGCCCGTGACGAGCAGAACATCCTGTGCCGTAAGCACACTCGGCCCCTGCTCGTGACGCACGATGCTGACCGAACGGGCAGGCGCGTGTGCACTGGGCACCAGTGTCCTGCGCTGCTCCGCCGCATCGATGCCGACCTCGAGCGTGTCACGCGCGGCATCGTGCAACTCCGCGGTGACCAGCTCGGCCAGTCGCACCGGTGTGATTTCCGGGTCGAAATCGAGTGCCCGGCAGAACAGCGCGGGCTGTTCGGCCGCAAGGGTTTTCACGACACCGCCGACACCGCCGAGCAAGGCGGTGATCGGACCCGCCGTGCCGAGGAAGCCGAGGTGACCGTCGAGCCGGGTCACCGTGACGAACGCGGCCCGGCCGTCGGTCTTCGCCAGGCGCGGCACCGCATGACCGGCGGTCAGCACGGCTGCGCCGAGCCACCGCTGCGCGGCCTCCCAATCGGCGAACTCACAGCTCAGCAGCGCGAGGCAGACATCGACGGAATCGAGATCCGACAGGCCTGCCGAATCCGTCCGATGCACCGACCAGCCTTGCTCGGTGAGCACGGATTCGATGGCGGCGCAGTCGGCATCCGCCTGACCGGTGAGGTCGATCAATGCGACCGCACCGCCCTCGTGATATGGGGCAGCAGCATGGTCCGGCGACGGCAGGGTGATCAGTTCGACGGCATACCGCGGCGTTTCGGCCGCGGCCTCAGCTTTTGGGTGGACATCACCACCCACCGACGCGAGCTCGTCGACGATCTGATCCACCGTGCGTAGCGTGCCAAGCTGCTCCGGACCGAGACTGGGTAAGTCCGGAAACCGTTCCTGGAGTGCGCCGATCACCTGGACTCGCTTGATCGAGTCGACGCCGAGGTCGGCCTCGAGATCCATCGACGGATCCACCATCTCCACCGGATACCCGGTCTTCTCGGCCACGACCTCGCGCAATGCGATCCGCAGGTCGTCACCCGTGGGTGCTGCCGCCGAGCTGGTTCCGGCACCAGCCGTGGGTGCCGCCGCGGCAGCGGTTCCGGCAACCGCAGGTGCAGTCGCCCCAGCAGAAGCAGCGGCAGGCGCACCCGGCCCCTCCGAGGCCGCCGCGCCCGCGCCCAGCAAACTCGCGATCTGATCGAGCGTGCGCAGCGTCCCCAACTGCTCCGGCCCGAGGTTCGGCAGCTGCGGGAACAGCTCCTGCAGCGCACCGATCACCTGCACCCGCTTGATCGAGTCCACACCGAGATCGGCCTCGAGATCCATCGACGGATCCACCATCTCCACCGGATACCCGGTCTTCTCGGCGACGACCTCCCGCAACGCGCTCAGCAGTGCGTCGGTGGATGCCTGAGAGCTGGATGCCGCGGACTCCACGCCACCGTTGGCCTGGAACTCGGGAGCAGCGGCAACGACACCGTTGACCTGGGAAGCGGCGGAAGTGCCACCGTTGAACTCCGGAGTGACCGGTCCACCATTGGTGGAGATCCCCGAACGCGTCGCATCGGTTTCGGCAGCACCAGAGGTACCGACGCCCCCGGAAGCCAACGGCCGACGCTCAGGCGCCGACTCGATCGCCGTCTGCCGAGTGGACTCCACCCGCCGCGGCACGGCCGTCCGCGCAACAGGCGCGAATCCACCCTCCAGCTCCGCCAGCTGCGCGAGCACTTCACTTGCCCGCGAATGACTTTCACTGATCGCCACACCGTGATCCTTCACGGCTTCGATCGCCCGCACGGTAGCCTCGTCGATCGATCCGTTGCCGAGCGCCCCGGCCAGGTTGCGGGCCATATCCAGCTGCCCGTCGAGGAACTGACGGTGGGTCTGTAGGTGCTGCACGAGCGCACTATCGAGTGCGTCCGAGCCCGAATCGTAGGGCTGGTACACAGTCGTCTCCGTTGGTTCGGCGAAAGTTGCTGCCACGGGCAGCGTTTCAGGCTGAGGATCGACGACGGTGTCGACAGGAGTTGGTGCGGCGACACTGACGCGATAGCCGTCGTCGAGTGCGGCCGCATACGCCGCGCGCCGAGTCTCGGGCACATATTCGGGCGCCGAGATCGTCACGGTCATCGCACGATTCGAGGTGCGCGATGCGGGCAAAGGCGCGGCGTGCCGATTGATGCCGTGCAGGCCGAAGCCGAGCACGGCCAGCCGCACCGCCGCCCGTCCCAGCGCGAGATCGCTATTGCCGATGGGACCGGAATCGGTGGGGATGGCGATGACATCGTCGCCGAGGGTGCGCCGCACCAATGAGGTCAGCACCTGCTTCGGCCCGAATTCCACAAATACCGTGCAGCCGTCCGCACGCATCGCGGTCAGCGCGGCGACGAATTCGACCGGCTTACTGAGCTGTCCGGTGAGCAGCGCGCGATTGGCCGCGACATCATCGCCATAGCGGGCGTCGGGGGTATTCGCATACACCGGCGCGTCGGGCGCACCGATCGTCACCGCAGCGGTCGCGTCGGCGAAGGCGTCCACCGCGTGCGCCACATAGGGCGTGTGGAACGCACCGGACACCGGCAGTGCCCGAGTGGCCACCCCACGCGCACCGGCCCGCTCGACCACGGCGGCGATCCCCTCCGGCCCGCCGCCGACTACGACCTGATCGGGCGCATTGTGGTTGCAGATCCACACATCGTCGACACCGTCGAGCAGTTCCTCGGCGATCTCCCTCGACGCGCCGAGCGCCACCATGGTCCCGGCCTCGACACCGGCTTCCGGCGTCATCGCCGCACCGCGCGCCCTGGCCAGGGCGAAGAAGTCCTCGGTGCCGACCGCACCGGAGGCCCACAGCGCGGTCAGTTCACCGAAGCTGTGCCCCAGATATCCGTTCGCACGGAACCCGCACTCCGCCAGCGCCCTGAACTGCCCTGACGACAGCGCGCCGATCGCGGGTTGTGCGAATTCGGTTCGGCGCAAGGACTTTTCCTGCTCCGACGATGTCTCTTCGTCGAAGGCGGGCGGCGGGAACACCACCGAAGACAGCCGCACCGGCGCGCCGGTGAATGCGATATTGGCCGCATCGAAGGCCGCGCCGACCGCCGGATTGCTCAGTGCCGCATCCGCTCCCATATCGACGTACTGACTGCCCTGCCCGGCGAACAGCGCACCGATCTTGCGCTCCGGCAATGCCGCCGCCCGGAAGTAGACGCCCTCCGGGTGATCCCAGGCCACCTCCTCGGGATTGCGCACCAGTTCGTCCACCGCGAGCGCCCGCAGGTGCGCGGCATTCTCATCGTCGACCGAGACGAATCCGATGCGCGCGTGGTCCTCCGGAATAGCGCCGCCGTCGACGCCATCCACGCTGCGGACCGCATCCACCAGCCCGGCCACATCGGGCGCATGCCACAGATGCGCCTGCGCGGTGCGATGCAGGACGGGCTCGGTGCGACCGGAGTCGGCCTCCTCCAACACGACGTGGAAGTTGGTGCCGCCGAACCCGAATGCCGAGGCCGCGGCCCGGCGCACCGGACGCTGCGGATCCAGGATCCACGGCCGCGTCCGGGTATTCACATAGTAGGGCGCGTCATCCGGCGCGATCTCCGCATTGGGAGCGTCCACATTGATGGTGCCCGGCAACACCTTCTGGTGCAGTGCGAGCGCCAGTTTCATGACCGAGGCGGTGCCCGCGGCACCCTTGGTGTGCCCGATCTGCGACTTCACACTGCCCAGCGCCGCGAAGCGAGGCTCCGAAGTCGCGTCGGACAGCAGCGATTTCAGCGCGGTGAGCTCGGTCTTGTCGCCGACCGGCGTACCGGTCGCATGCGCCTCGATGAGCGCGACATCCGCCGGTGAGCAATCGGCGTCGGCATAGGCCCGATCGAGGGCGACCCGCTGCCCGCCCGCCCGCGGCGCGTAGATGCTCTTCGCCCGGCCGTCACTGGAGGAACCCAGGCCGCGGATGACGGCGTAGATCCGATTGCCATCACGGCGCGCGTCTTCCAGCCGCCGCAGGGCGAGCATGGTGATGCCCTCACCGAGCAGCGTGCCGTTCGCATCGGAGGAGAACGGGCTGATCTGCCCGTTCGCGGACAGCGCCCCCACCTTGCTGAAGCACATGTAGATGAAGATGGTGTTCTCGGTATCCACACCGCCGGTGATCATCATGTCGGCCCGGCCGTCCTGCAGTTCGGCGATGGCCGTCCGCAGTGCGGCAAGCGATGCCGCACACGCCGCATCGACAGTGCAGTTGATACCGCCGAGGCCGAGTCGATTGGCGACCCGGCCCGCGGTGATATTGGCCAGCAGGCCCGGGAACGAATTCGCTTCCCACGGCGCGAAAGCCGCGACGAACTTGTCGGCGATCGCATCGGCGTCGGTATCGGAGAGTCCGACCGAGCGCGCCGCCTCCTTCAACACCGGTGTCGAAAGTCGTGCCGCCAACGGATGCATCAGCGGCACGGGACCGGTGGTGCCGAGCACGACGCCGGTCTTGCCCGGGTCGTACCAGGCGGAATCGACCGCGCCCGCATCGATCAGCAGGTCGCGCGCCACACCGAGGCTGAGCGTCTGCATGGTGCTGGTGACCTCGAGCTGATTGGGCGGCAGCCCGAATTCCAGCGGGTCGAAGTCGATATCGGGCAGGAACGCGCCGCGACGCGAGTAGGTCTTGTCAGGCGCGTCCTGATCGGCGTCGAAGTAATCGTCGAGGCTCCAGCGCGATGCGGGCACCTCGGTGGTGCAGTCCACACCGTCGACGATGTTCTGCCAATACTCTCGGTGGTTGTGCGCGTTGGGCAGCAGCCCGGACATCCCGACAATAGCGATCGGGTTGCGCGCCAGGCGTCTGTCGTCTGTCACGAAAGTTCCTCTCGAACCGGGTGGAAAATCAGGCGGCGACGGTGGTCGCGGTACGCGACGCGATGAGTTCGGCCGCACCCGCGGCGAACATGTGATGACCGAGCGAGCTCGGGTGCAGACCATCGGCGGTCCACACCTCGGGCCGCTCCCACTCGGACTGGGCGGCGATATCCAGCAGCAGCGTGCCGGTTTCGGCGGTGACCGCGGCCAGCACCATATTCGCGAAGTCGAACCGCTCCCGCAGCAACGCACGGAACCCGTCCGGCACCGGCAGACGGGCCGGAATGTCCGGATAGCTTGCCGTGAAAACCGTTGCGCCAGTGCTGCGTAACGTACCGAAGAGGGTTCCGAGGTTGCGTTCGAACCGGTCCGGGTCGAAGTCGCTGACCAGATCGTTCACGCCGACGACGACACCGAAGAGGCCCGAACGCGCCGAAACGGCGCGGCGCAGTTGCTGTTCGAGCACAATGCTGGTCGTGGCCCCGTGCACACCGAAGTTGCGCACGGCAGCGGGTCGCAGGCCGAGCTGGCCGCCCAATCGGGGCACCCAGCCGCGGTAGCCGCCACCGGCCGCGGCGTCACCGCGACCCTCGACGAAGCTGTCCCCCAACGCGGTTAGGCCGGGGCCGCTCACGACTGCACCTCGCTGGCGCTCGGTTCCGTCGTGCGCGATGCGCGCTGTAACATGGTTCGCTCGCTGCGCTCGCTCACGCCGACACCCCGTCATTGGTGACATGCCGAGCGTCGACCGGGAAGTCGACCTTCTCGTACAGCTCGGTGAGCTCCTGTTCGCCGAAGTACTTGTCCGGCGAGTAGATTCCGGCGATCAGTCCGAAGAACTTCTTCGAGTAGTCCTCGTCATAGCTGGTAGCGCGGAACACCGAGTCGTAGTACGGCGTCAGCGACAGCTCCGAAATGCTCTGTGTCAGTTCGTAAGTGCTCGCGCTCTGCGCATCGCGCTCCACCTGGTACTCGGCCAGTGCCTCGTCGAGCGGCCGGGCGCCGGACAGGCCCGCGTCGACCAGATCGGCCAGCAGCTGGGCGTACTTGAAGGCGTCGGTAATGCCCCAGCCGGTGAACGGATCCTTGTGGTAACCGGCGTCTCCCACCAGCGCCCAACCGGGGCCGTAGGAACGGCGACGGTAGTTGTCCGGGTAGAGCATGGGCCGGAACTGCTCGACGCGCTTACCCGTATCCCGCAGGCGCGCACCGATTTCCGGGTCGATCTGGTCGACGATCTCCTGCACACCGGCATCCGGATCGGTGCGGAAGTCGCGGAACCGGTCGCGCTTGCGCATCACCGCGACCAGCGCGAGTCCGTCATTGGTCGGCCACGACGCGAACTGCTGCTCACCGAATCCGGTGCGGTGCTGCATACCCCAGTCGACGCCCTCGTAGTAGGAGTAGTAGACGAAGCAGGCCGCCGGGGAGCCCTCGTACACCTCGGTGCCGACCGCCTTCGCCACGGTCGAATTCGATCCGTCGGCACCGATCACCAGACCGGCACGGAACTCCTGTTCCGCACCGTCGCGGATGCGCCCGCGAATGCCGACCACCCGATCCTCGTCGAACACCAGCTCGGTGACGGAGAATCCATGGATCACCTCGACGCCCGCGTTGCCCGCCGCGTCGACCAGGATCTTGTCCAGCACGGTGCGGCGCGGGCAGTACACGGCGTCGATGCCGTCGGCCGCGACATCGGCGAAGCCCTTGATGACGATGTCGGTGTAGGAGAAGTTCAGGTGCCGGATGGGCGGGCAGCCGGAGGCCACCACCTCGTCCAGCAGACCCCACGACTTCAGCATGCCGAGTCCGGCCTGGTGAATGTAGTGGGTCGAGGGGGTGTCGCTCGGGAAGGTGGCGCGGTCCACGGCGAGGACCCGGTAACCCTTCCTGGCGAGCAGCATGGCCAGCGGGGAACCCGCAACCCGAGTTCCGACAACGATGACGTCGTACATGTTCGCATCACTTTCCGGTAGTCGAATTCGATTTCGAGATCGGCCGCGCTTATCGCGCGGGTTGGCGTGCCGGGTAGAGGTAGTCGATATCGGCGGAGTAGGCCGCCGCGATCGCGGCTCGGCGCAGTTTCCGCGAGGAGGTCAGCAATCCGTCGTCAACGGTGAAGTCGCCGTCCACAATTCGGAATGCGCGGATCGATTCCGCACGGGAGACAAGGGAATTCGCGTCGTCGACTGCGGACTGCACGGCGGCTTCGAGATCACCGTCGGGATGGTCGCCGCGCCAGCGCTGCACCTGCACCGGATCCAGCGTCACCAGCGCCGTGACGTAGTCGAGGCCGTCACCGACCACCATGCAGTTGCTCACCAGCGGATGCAGCCGCACCCGGTCCTCCAGCGGCGCGGGCGCGACATTCTTGCCGCCGGAGGTCACCAGGATCTCCTTCTTGCGCCCGGTGATCCGCAGATAGCCGTCGGCGTCGAGTTCACCGATATCGCCGGTGTGCAGCCAACCTTCGTCGTCCACGACGGCCTGGTCCGCCGCCGCACCCCAGTAGCCCGGCGAGACGTGCGGACCACCGACCAGCACCTCGCCGTCGGCTTCCGCGATAGCGACCGAAGTGCCCGGAATCGGTCGCCCGACGGTGCCGAGCCGATTGGTTTCCGGGGCACTGACCGTCACGGCGGTCGCCGCCTCGGTGAGCCCGTAGCAGTTCAGCAGCACCACACCGAATCCGGCGTAGAACCCGATCGTCGACTCGTCGAGCGAGGCGCCGCCGGAGATGACCGAGCGCAGCTGCCCACCGAGCGCGGCCGCCACCGGATGGTCGGACGGGTCCGGTGTCGCGTGGTCACGCAACACTGCCAGGCCGCGCGCCACCGCCTCCTGCTCCTCGGTGCCGGACAGCATCGTTCGGCAGTACTTGCGAATCTTCTCCAGGCCGTAGGGAATCAGGGCCAGGAAAGTGGGCCGCAGCGTCGGCAGCACCGGAACCAGGTCCGGGATGCCGGGCAGCAGATGGGTGCGGCTGCCGCCGAACAGGCAGGCGAACAGGATGGTCTGGCCGAAGACGTGCGACAGCGGCAGCGCGAGCACGGTCGTGCCGTCGAACAGCTCGCCGGTCTGGCGCACGGTATTGGCCGAGGATACGAACATATTGCGGTGCGTGATCAGGCATCCCTTGGAGACGCCGGTGGTGCCGCTGGTATAGACGATCATGGCCAGGTCATCGGCGTGCACCGCGGCGATGCGGGCACCGAGATCAGCGTCGATCTCGGTGGCCGACCACTGCGCGATCAGCGCGAAGGTCCAGACCTCGCCCGCACCCGCGGCCCGCAGGCGCGCTCCATCGGACTCGTCTTCGGCGACGAAATAGGCACTGCCGCTATCGCGCAGGATGTGCTCGATCTGCGCCGCCGAGGAGGTCGGATACACCGGCACGACCACCGCGCCGAGGGCGAGCAGTGCGCAGTCCAGCAGCGCCCACTCCAGGCTCGTGCGGCCGAGGATCGCGACCCGATCCCCGGCCTGCACGCCACGCCCGGCCAGCACCGAGGCCAGCGCCCGAGCGCGCCGGTCCACTTCGGCGCAGGTGAGTTGGGTCCCGTCCGCGCCGCACAGCGAATGCCGTTGCGGATGTGCCGCGGCCGCACCGGAAATCACCGAGTACAAACTCGCGTCGTCCGGGAGGTCGATTCCGTTCTCGGTCACTGACACTGTATTCACAATGTCGAATTCTGGTCGGCGGCAACGAATTACGTCCCCGCCTATACAGAGGTTCCTACCGCGCGAATGTCATGGCCTATCGAAGGCCTCAAGCCGATAGCGCGCGGGCAATATCTATACGTGCCGGTTCGGGGGAATCGATGCAATCCAGGAAAAACGAAACCGCCGGATTCGTCTCATCCGTACGCCACACCGCGTACAAATCCAATGTCGGCACCGGATCGAACAGTTTGACCGCCACCGAGCTACTGCCCGGCGCACCCATACCCATCGAGATCGCGCGCGGGAGCGAGGCGAATCCGACGAACGGACGCACCGAGACCATATGCGCGGTCGCACCGGGATCATCCGCGGTGTGCGCGACCGCCAAGCTGATCCTGGTGTCCGCGGCCGCGCGGAAGATGGAGTCGTACATAGCCGGACACTGCTCGCGGGCGAACAGTACACACTCCTGCCCGGCCAGTTCGGCGAAGGGCACACCGGGCCGGTCGGCCCAGCGGTGTCTGCGCCCGACCACCGCGACCAGCGGAACCCGGTGCAGCAATCGGCGATACGAGAAGTCCGAGGTGCTCGGGTGGCCGTAGACCAGCGCCACGTCGAGCGAGCCGTCGGCCAGCGCCGCCAGCTGCGGGCCGGTGCGCTTCTCCCACAGCGACACCACGATATCGGGATGTCGCTCGGTCATTCCGGTGAGCGCCTCCGGCAGCACATGTCTGCTGGCCGGAAGGTTGTAACCGATATTGAGGGTGCCCGCGCGCCCCTCGGCGGTCGCCTTGGCGACCTGGGCGGCCCGGTCCATCTGGGCCACGATGATGCGGGCTTGACTCTCGAATTCTCGGCCCGCCGGGGTCAGCTTGACCTCGTGGGAGTTACGTGCGACCAGTTGCACGCCGAGTGATTTCTCCAGCTTCTGCAGCTGGGCACTGAGACTGGGCTGCGTGAGATGCAGGCGCTGCGCTGCGCGGCCGAAATGCAGCTCTTCGGCAATAGTGATGAATGAAACCAGATGTCGGAACTCCATGCCGCAGGCTCCTTATTCCGCGTACCCGAAACGTTAGCGGAGCCAGGTAACCGAGGATGAACCGCGGTCGGACGGTTTTCGCCGAGACCATTGCGGCCGGGTGAACTGACCCTTATACGTTTCGCATATGTGCTATCGCGGAGCCGCGACTATCCAGCATGGCCGAAACCACGGCCCCAGGCAATAGCGAATAGCTCACGACTGCGCCTCGCTGGCGCTCGGCTTCGTCGTGCGCAATGCGCGCTGTGTTGATGGTTCACTCGCTGACGCTCGCTCACCTTCAGACCCGGTGCGCTATCACACCGGGTCCGAGCACAACTCACTTGGCGGTGAACCTCGTCGGCAGAGCTTCCAGGCCGCGGATGACCACATTCGGCTTATAGGGCGGTTCGTCGGAAAGCGGCTCGATATCACGCACTTTCCGCAACAGCACGTCGAGCAGCACCTCCATCTCCAGCAGTGCCAGGGGTGCGCCGAGGCAGTAGTGGATGCCGAGACTGAAGCCGAGGTGCTTCTTGGCCGGATTCATCGGATCGGAATACCTGGCGACATCGACTCGGTCCGGGTCGGCGAAGACGGCATCGTCGCGGTTGGCCGAATTGATCAGCACCACAACCCCTTCGCCGGTTTCGAACTCATGGCCTGCGACGGTGATCGGCCGGGTGGCGGCGCGGGTGGTGATCTGCACCGACGGCTCCAGCCGCAGCAGTTCGTCGGGTGCGGATGCGGTCAGCTCGGGACGTGCGCGCAGGGCCGCGATTTCGCCCGGATTGCGCATCAGCTGCAGCATGCCGGTGCCGATCAGATTGGCGGTGGTCTCGTGCCCGGCGACGAAGGTGGTGATGCAGGTGGCCAGCAGTTCCTGTTCGGTGAGCACATCGCCGCGGTCCTCGACCTGCGACAGCACGCTCAGCAGGTCGTCCTTCGGATCGTGGCGCCGTTCGTTCAGCAACTCACGGAAGTAACCCATGAAGCCGCGCGAACCGGCGCTGCGGGCCTTCAGCGCCTCCTCGGGCAGCGTGTAGTCGTGATCGAACCCGCGCGCCAGGTCCTGGGACCACTGGTGCACCTGCTCATAGGCCTCCGGCGGCACGCCGATCAACTCGCAGGCGATGACCAGCGGGAGCGGGTAGGCGATCATCTCGACGAGATCGAATTCGCCTGCGGCCAAAGCATTGTCGACGAGCTCCTCGGTGAGCTGCTCGATGCGCGGGCGCAGCCGGGTCACCATGCGCGGGGTGAAGCCCTTGGTCACCAGATTGCGCAGCCGGGTGTGGTCCGGCGGCTCCATCCAGAGAAACGAAGTGGGCAGTTCCTCGGGCGCATCATCCGGTGACACGGTGGGATGCATCATCGCGGCCTCTTCCGCATGACTCCACGCGGTGGTCGACAGCACGGCAGTGCAGTCCTCGTAGCGGGTCAGCAGGTGGTGGCCGAGCGGGGTCTGATGCAGCGGGCCCGCTTCGCGCAGGACCCGTGCGGGTGTGTAAGGGTCGGGCCTGCCTTCCGGCCCGAATAAGTGGGCGATGGCGGTCTGGATGGCGGAATCCTGATCCGCCACCGCCGTATTCGCTTGCGACATGTCGGGGTGGTCCCTTCTGTGCGGTGCACCGCCGAACTGGCGGTGCGGCCGGTCGGAATGTGGCGGTGCGGGGCGCGACATTGCGGACCCGTCACCTCGTCGGTTCGATGAGGATCGGTGTGCGTTCGGCTACTGCGGCCGGTTTTGTGTTGCCGCGCAGCATGATTCGGCCCGCGATCAACGGGTGCAGGAGGGCCGCGGGTGGCTCGACGAGGTTGGCGACCCGCAGAAAGGTGCGCGCGACCTGCGGGTCGACATGTGCGGCACGATGCGCTCGGGCGACATAGGCATTGGTGAGGCGCGTGCGCGCCGTACGCGGGCCGATGACGCCCGGATGGCCGAGGTCGGCACCCGCCGCGAGCTGCCACGCGACATCGACCACTTTGCCCGCGGCGGAGTAGAACCGGGCGGGTAGCCCGGCCTCGGATCCGGCGCGCAGACAGTCACGCAGGACCAGGGCCTGCTGTGCGGCGACGGCCATACCCTGCGCGTACAGCGGATTGAAGCTGCACAGCGCGTCGCCGAGCACCAGAAAGCCTTGCGGCACAGTGGAAAGCCGCTCGAATCGGCGCCGCACCGGTGCGCGGAACCGGTGCGGCACCAACTCGTCGAGCGGTTCGGAGGTGGTGATGAGTTCGTGGATATCGGGTGCGGCGATGGTGGCGGCGAATTCGGCGAAGCCGTCCGGATCGGTCGGCGGATGGTCGCCGAGCATGCCTGCCAGCGTGATGTGCCAGCGGTCGCCCTCGACCCGAATCGCGCCACCACCACGGCCGTTCCGGCCGGTGGAGATGATCACCGAGGATTGGCCGCCCAATTGTCCGGGCCGCCAGCGGAAGAATCCGGAAGCGTAGCCGAGATCGACCTCGAGGCGTTCCTCCAGTGGGATCCGCGCGCCGAGGGCCGCCAGCCACACGCTCGCCCGGGAGCCACGGCCGGTCGCGTCGACGATGAGGTCGGTGGCGTGCGCCTCCGCACCGTAGCCGCCGGAGACCGATACCGCACGCACCCGCGCCGCATCGCCGATCAGGCCGCGCGCCATCCCCTCGCACAGGCGCACGCCGGGTGTGGCGAGCGTGCGCTGCCGTAGTACCTCTTCCAGTAGCGGCCTGGTCGCGATTACCGAAGTGAGTCCGGTCGGAGTCGGCGCGGCCCGCAATCCGCCTATGTACCAACGGGTTCCGACCAAAGCCTCCGCAGTGGTCGCGCCCCGGTCGGCCATTTCGCTGGTGAAACCCGGATACAGCTGTTCGATGATGGTCCGGCCGCGATCCAGCAACCCGTGCAGGTGCCGTGCCTGTGGCACACCGCGTCGCATGGCGGTGCCAGCCACCATGTCGCGATCGAATATGGTGACCCGGGCATAGTGCTCGGAGAGCACCCGGGCGGCTAGCAATCCGGCGATGCCCGCGCCGAGCACCACCGCGTGCCGCCGCTCGTTCATGCCTTCGCCTCGCTGCGCTCGGTGCCCGGCTGTGTCTTCGGTTCGCTCGCTCACAGGGACACCGGCAGCGACACGATGCCGCGATGGATCAGGCTGGGGCGGTATTCGACAGCATCGGTGGCGAGTTCGAGTTCCGGAGCCCGGTCCACCAGGGTGCCGAGAGCCGCCTCCGCCTCGATTCGCGCCAGCGGTGCACCGACGCAGTAGTGGATGCCGAGGCTGAAGCCGAGATGCTTGCGCGCCGGGCGGTTTCCGGAGTAGCGGGTGACATCGAAGGTGTCCGCGTCCGGATACACCCGATCGTCCCGGCTGGCCGAGGCGGTGAGTACGACCACGCCGTCGCCGCGACGGAATTCGTGCTCGCCGACGGTGGTGTCGGCCAGGGCGACGCGGATGGTGAACTGGGTCGGGGCGTCGTAGCGCAGCATTTCGTCCAGCGACGGGCCGATCAACTCCGGATTGTCCCGAAGCAGTTGCAGCTGAGCCGGATTGCGCAGCAGCGCGAGCATGCCGTTGCCGATCAGGTTGATCGAGGTCTCCATGCCCGCGACCAGCGTCAGCAGCGCGATCCCGATCACCTCGGGATCGGTCAGTTGCTCACCGCTCGCGGCAACCAGCGCGCTCAACAGATCTGGTGTCGGATTCGCCTTCTTCTGCCGGATCAACCGGGCGAAGTAACCCATGCACTCCATGGCCGCGGTGCCGCGTGCGGCCACCTCGTCCGGGCCGAGCAGCGAATCCGGGTCGCTGCCCCGCGCGATCGCCAGCTGCCACTCGCGGAACAGTGCGCCATCGGCCGGATCGGCGCCGAGCAGCCGCACCGGCACCATCGCCACGGCAAGGGGTACCGCGAGATCGTCGAGCACATCGAGTTCGCCACGGCGCACCGCCGCGTCGACCAGGTCGCTGACCACCTGACCGGCGACCGGAACCAGCTCCGCCATCAGCCGCGGCGTGAACGCCTTCGCCACCAGCTTGCGGTAGCGGCCGTGTTCGGGCGGATCCATCCGGACGAACGAACCCGGAATCGCGGCGGTGGTGTCGCGGAACGGGCTGATTCCGGCGGCGTAGCCGTGACCCCAGTCCGAGCCGGTCAGGATGGCCGCGCATTCCTCGTAGCGGGTGATCAAAGTGACCGGCACATCGCCGAATTCGTACGGGAACAGCGCGGCGGCATCGCGCACCCGACGGTATGCCGGATACGGGTCCGCGCGCTCGCTGGGATCGAAGGCATCGAAGGTAATCGGAATGGCTGTGTTCATTTTCCCTCCAGCCGCACATGAAGTTCGGACATGCCGCGCACGACCACATTCGGCCGATACCGCGGTTCCTCGAGCAGGGTCATGGCCGCGACGCGATCGGCGATGGCACGCAGCGCCACCTGCATCTCCAGCCGGGCGAGTGGCGCACCGAGGCAGTAGTGCAGGCCGAGGCCGAAGGACAAGTGCCGCTCGGCCTTTCGCCCCCTGGCGTATCGCGCGATATCGAACTTGTCGGCGTCCGGGAAGGCCCGGGGGTCGCGGTTGGCCGAGGCCAGCAGGACGATCACCGCGTCACCGGGCGCGAAAGTACGTCCTGAAACGGTGATCACGTCGTGCGCGGTGCGAGTGGTGAGATGCACCGGCGCGTCGTAGCGCAACACCTCGTCGACGGTGGATTCGCACAGTTCCGGGAATTCGCGCAGCCGCTCGAACTCCTCGGGATTGCGGATCAGCGCGAGCACCCCGTTGCCGATCAGGTTGACGGTCGTCTCGTGCCCGGCGACCACGAGAATCAGCAGCGTGCCCAGCAATTCGGTGCGGGTCAGCCGGGCGCCCGCGTCATCGGCCTGCACCAGCGCCGTGATCAGGTCGTCGCGCGGGGATTTGCGGCGCTGCTCCACCAGATCGCCGAAGAACTCCAGGAAGGCGTGCACCGCCGCGGTGCGCGCGGCCAATTCCTCGGGCGAGAGCAGCAGGTCCGGATCGAGTCCGCGAGCGATGCCGGTCGAGATCTGACGTACGTGCTCATGCGCCTCGGCCGGGACGCCGAGTAGCTCACACACCATGGTGAGCGGGAGCGGATAGGCCAGCGCATCCAGCAGATCGACCTCGCCCGCGGCGAGCATCTTCGCCAGCAGATCGTCGACCAATTGTTCGGCCCGGTCCCGCATGCCGCTGACGGTGCGCGCGGTGAATGCCTTACTGACCAGTCCGCGCAATCGAGTGTGCTCCGGCGGCTCCATCCAGAGGAACGAGCCGGGCAGTTCGACATCGCTGTCGCCGTGCAGCAGTTGCGGTTCCTCGGCGTGGCTCCAGTGCGGGTCCTGCATGATCGTCTGCGCCTCGTGGTGACGGGTCACCAGGTGCATATCGTGCGGTCCGGGTACAAAGGGGCCCGCGTCGCGCAACACCGCATAACTGTCATACGGATTGTGTCGCATATGCGGTGCGACGCTCTCGACGACCGCCAGCTGCACCGGGGTCGACTCCTCGACCGCGGAATGGTCGGAACTCACCGGCAACTCCTGAATGGAATGCGAAATGGACACCGGGCGAAAACAATTCCGGTCCATCGTGGTGCCGTCGCGCCCGGCGGTACGGCGACGATTGCCCGTTCCTATCGCGCCATAGCCCGAATAGCTTATCGGGCAACGCGATTGAATGATCGCGGATGTTTATCGCAGGCCGTAATTCACAATGCGTTCAAGGCGCTGTCACAATTCGCTGTTGTCGTGGCAGACATGAATTCTGCGGAATCGGTCGAAACGCTGCCGGGCCGGTTGGCCCGGATCGCGGCCGAGCACCCCGAGGTGGCCGCCACATTTTGGTCGGTTTCGGAAACGCTGACCTACGCCGAACTCGACCGGCTCTCCCGCGCAGCTGCCGCAGCGCTGGTCCGGCGCGGAATTCAGCGGGGCGAGCCCATCGGCATCCTGTGCCCGAACGCACCCGAATTCCTGATCGGGCTGTTCGGTGTCGCGGCAGCGGGCGGTGCCGCGACTCCCCTGCCTCTGCCCGCCGGTTCCGCGCAGCTGAGCGGATATCCGCAGAAGCTCGCGACCATTGTGGCGGCCGCCGGGATGCGCACGGTGCTGGTGTCGCACCGCTTCGCCGATCTGGCCGCGCTGCTCGACACCGCGGTGAACGTCGAATTGGTCGACACGGCAACGCTATCCACCGAGGACAGCACCCCGCTGCCCGCCATCGACGCCGACGACCTGGCCATCGTGCAGTTCACCTCCGGCAGCACCGCCACCCCCAAGGGCGTTCGCCTGACCCATCACAACGCCCTCAGCGGACTGGCCGCGATTCGCACCGGCATCGCGCTCGACCTGACCGATCAGGGCGGGTTCTGGCTGCCGCTGTTCCACGATATGGGCCTGTTCGGCACGTTGTCGGCGATCCTGCGCGGAATTCCGGCGCACGTCTGGTCGCCGCTGGCGTTCGTCAAGGATCCGGCCCGCTGGCTCGCGGAATTCGCGGCCAGCGGCATCACGATCACCGCCATGCCGAATTTCGGCTACGAGGCGCTGCTCAACGCCATCCCGGCGGACGAGGTGACCGACTACGACCTGCGGCGCTGGCGCATCGCCTTCAACGGTTCCGAACCGATCTCCCGCGAGGTGGTCGAGGCGTTCCGCGAGCGTTTCGCGCCAGCCGGTTTCGCGCCCTCGACGATGTTCGGGGTCTACGGCATGGCCGAGGCCACCCTCGCGGTGGCCTTCCCACCGCTCGGGCGCGAGCCGCTGTTCGAGTGGGTCGACCGCACGATACTCGCGGAAGATGCTCGGGCACAGATTGTTTCGCCCGAGACACCAGGTGCGCGCGCCGTTGCCGGTGTCGGCTCCGCGGTAGCCGATCTGCGACTGCGGATTGTGGATCTCGGTACCGGTGCGGAACTTCCGGACGGCGCGGTCGGTGAAATCCACATCCAGGGGCCCTCGGTGACCGAGGGCTATCTGACGGCCGACCCGTCGAGCGTCGCGGGACTGCATACCGAGGGTTGGCTGCGCACAGGCGATCTCGGCTACCAGCGTGCTGGTGAACTCTTCGTCACCGGCCGCTGCAAGGACATGATCACCGTGCGCGGCGTCAACTACTACGCCCAGGATGTCGAGGCCGCCGTGCGTGACCTCGACGGCATCTACAAGGGCCGCTGCACCGCAGCGACCGATCCCGACGGCGCGGATGTCATCGCGCTGATCGCCGAATCCGAATGCACCGGCGCCGCGGCAGACGAACTCGCCGATCAGATCCGCGGCCGCATCTCCACCGAGCTCGGACTCGCCGCGGTCGAGGTGTATCTCGTTGCACCACGCAGCATTCCACGCACCAGCAGCGGCAAACTGCAGCGCCTCGCCGCACGCGACCTCATCTCCCCACGGCAATGACCTTCGACCGAACTGGAGCCTCCTGTGCACAGCTATGAAGTCTTCCGTCACTACGAGCGCCTGCATTGGCGGCTGACCGATCTGGACCTCGACGCCGTCGACCGCGCATTGGTCCGTCCCGAATACGTGACCCTGGCCAAGAGCGCGACGATGGGCGAATCCAATGTCATCGCCGCGGTACACGGTTTCATGAACGAATTCGTCGACGACTACGACTTCTCCACCTTCGCCGTGGTGTGGGGCTATCAGGAAGTGCAGCACCACTACGCATTTCGTTCCTGGCTCGGCGCGGTCGGCGAGAGCGTGGACGAGAAGGCCGTCGACTCCATGCGCGAGCCGTATGCGCCCGGCAGCACCCCATCGGCCACCCTGGCCACCAACATCATCTCCGAACTCACGGTGAACCACATCTACCGCGCCGTCGCGAGCTGGGTGCAGGAGCCGGTGCTGAAGGGCCTGCTGCTCAATGCGAGCCGCGACGAGGCCGGACACGCCCGCGAATTCATCCACTACGCCACCAAGCGGCTCGAGCGGCGGCCCGAGGAATTGCCCTCGGTGCTGGAGACCCTCTATGTCTACAGCTCCGAGGCCAAGATCAAGCATCCGGTGAGCACCTTCAAGGCGGGCATCAGCGAACTCGGCGACCACGAGACCATCGACACCGGGTTCGATCTGTTCCTCGAACAGGTCGCCGCCGAGGGTGAGCTGGAGGTGCTGCACGACAAGGTGCGCCGCACCTTCGCCAATATGACCGGCCTCGACCTGTCCTCCAATGCGAAGGTCCGCCGCGCCCTCGCCGACGCGATCGCCTAGCTCATGGAGCGACACAGCTCGGTACAGGTGCCGTGGTCGGTGATTCCGGACTACCACTGCTTCGGCTGCTCCCCGCACAACGCGTCCGGGCTGCGGCTCGAGTTCGAACCGCATCCGGACGGCCTGCAGGCCCGGTTCCAGCTCGGACGAAGCTTCGAGTCCTACCCGGGGGTTGTCCACGGCGGGCTCATCGGCGTAATCTGCGATGAGGTGATGGGCAACCTCATCGTGCTGGCCCGCCACCATCCCGCATTCACGGTCTCCCAGCGCACCCGATTCATTTCCCCGCTGCTGATCGACCACGAATACCGCTGTGTGGCAGCACTATCCGAGTCGCAGCAGCCGATTCAGGCATCGGCCGAGATCCTGGACGCCGACGGCACCGTCTGCGCCACCTCCAGCGCGGCCTATCAGCCGTTCGAACTCGATGCGGTCCGCCATCAACTCACCCTCCGCGACGACGAGGTCGCCCTGCTATCGCACGTACTGACCACCGCGAATGCCCTCTCTTCGAATGGAGTTCAGCAATGACCCACACCGCCGACGACATCCTGCGCACCGTCACCGATATCGCCGCCGCCGAGACCGGCATCGCCGAGGCCGAACTGCGGCCCGACGTCGACCTGCGCGGCATGGCGGGCGTGGATTCGGTGCGCGTGCTGCGCATGGTCGCCAAGATCGAACGCACCTACGACATCGAGCTGGAGGACCAGGACGTGTTCGGTCTCTCGACGCTCGCCGATGTCGTCAAGGTGGTCGATCGGGCCCTGCACGAGGCGGCGGCATGACCGTCACCGCCGATACCAACCAGCATTACGACCTGGATCCCGATATCTTCGGCCAGTTCCTCGATCCGCTGCGTAAATACAGCTCGGCGCTGTACAACTCGCCGACCGATACCCTCGAACAGGCGCAGCGGCAGAAGCTGCGCTTCGTCGCCGATCGGCTCGGACTGCGCGGCGGGGAACGACTGCTCGATGTCGGCTGCGGCTGGGGTTCGCTGATCCTGTTCATGGCCGAGGAATTCGGTTGCGACACAATGGGAGTCAGCCCGGCACCGCGGCAGCACGAGTACATCGCCGAACAGGCCGTCGCGCGTGGTGTCGCCGAACGGGTGCACACCGAGGTCGGACACTTCGAAGAGCTCGACCTGCCGGTGCGCAGCTTCGACGCGGTGACCCTGCTCGGCTCGATCGTGCATATGCCCGACCTCGGCGCGGTCTTCCGGCGCGCACGGGCGGTGCTGCGGCGTGGTGGCGCACTCTACGTCTCGGAGAGCTGTTTTCGAAATGCCTCCGCCCGCAATGCCTTCGACGCCCGCGTCGGCACCGAATTCGTCCGCGAGGATATTTTCGGCTGGGGAGATCTGCGGCCACTGTCGGAGCTGCTGACCGCCGCCGAGGATGCCGGTTTCTCGATCATCGCGGTGGACGACCTCACCGAGCACTACCGCCGCACCATCGATGACTGGATCGCCAATGTCGACGCGGCCGCCGAGCGCATCGACGCGCACGGCCCCGGGCTGGCCGCGAAGCTGCGGCACTACCTGGAGATCGCCAATGCTGGATGGGGTTATACGACCAAGCACTACGCGCTGACCTGTCGCAATGCCCGGTAGGAGACGCGGATGAATATGGAGTCAGCTCTGATTCCGGTCGACGAGGTGGCCGCCGCGGTCGACGGCTTCCTCGCCGCCTCCCCGGCCACGCGGGCCTGGGATGTGGAGACCGCCTTCGACTGGTCGCTGGCCGATGCGGGGCGGCTCACCGAGGGGCAGCGCTCGGCGGTGCAGTTCGTCACCCTCATCGAGGATCATCTGCCCGGTTATTTCGATGTGTACCACCGGCATTTCCCGGTGGACGACACCGTGGACCGGGCCACTTTCGTCCACAACCGCGAGCTCTACCACTTCACCGTGCGGTGGGCGCTGGAGGAGGATACCCACGCACGCGCACTCACGCGGTATCAGGAAGCATCCGGCATCGCTGAACGTGGCTCTCTCCGTGAAGAATTGGCGATCGAAGGACAGAAGCCGTTCGATCTGCCCTACGACCATCCGGTGCAGTTCTTCGCCTACGCGCTGGTGCAGGAGAAGGCGACCCAGATGTACTATCAGCACCTGCGCGATGTGGTCGACGACCCGATCCTCGCGGCGGTGCTGGGCCGGTTATCCCGGGACGAGGCAAGGCATTTCAGCTTCATGGCCGATGTGGTCGGACGGTATCTGCGGGTGCAGGGCGATGCGACCGTGGAGCCGATCCGCGATGTCATCGCCAATTTCCGCATGCCACTGGCCGATACCATGGGCGGCTACTGGCGGTGGGCGCTGAAGATCGCCGATGTGGCCTCCTACGATCACACCGAAGCCTATGAGCATCTGGTGAAGGTGATCGACCGCACGGTGGATGCCAGATCCGACCGGCTCGACGAATTGGTTCGCTTCATCGGCGAGTGCAACGCGCTGGCCTGACAAATAGCCCTGCCTCCACATGTTCGGAGGCAGGGCTATTTATTTCACTGCTCCGGATTCAGCACCAGAATCGTGGTCGAGCCGTGCGCGATCAACTTGCCGTTCGCATCCACGATCCGCCCCTCCGCGGTCGCGGTGCGTCGCCCGACGTGAATCGCATTGGCCTCACAGGTGAGCCGCGATCCGTCCAAAGTCACCGACCGAATGAAATTCACCTTCAGCTCCAACGTCGTATAGGCCACGCCGTCACCGAGTTTCGTGAATACCGCACTGCCCATCGCGGTATCCATAAGCGTCGCGATCACCCCGCCGTGCACCGTGAACATGGCGTTGATGGTGGCCGGATTCGGATCGAGGTAGTACCGGGTGTACCCGTCCCCCGCCGTCTCCAGCCGAATCCCCAGCGACGCGCCGACCCCCAGATTCTCCTGCAGCCCCCGCTCGAATACCGCCGTCAATTCCTCGACGCGGGTGGCGACGGTCCCATTGCTGTGAGTATCGATGCTGGTCATGGCCTCTTCCTCCCTGGCGAACAATGCCAGCCCATTCGACCAGCGCCCGGTGAACTGCACCTGGCCACGACCCACTGCATATCCAGCTTCGATCGGCTGATCGAAATCAGAGGTCGGCGACCGCGCGCACCAATTCGGCGATCTGCTCGAAGTCCTCATCCACGAACGGGCCGGAGCGGCCGAGTACGACGTGCTGGATACCCACATCCGCAAAGCGGGCGAATGAATCCGCCTGCTCGGCAACCGATTTATCCGGGTACCAGTACGCGACCATGGTCTTTTCGATGTCCTCGTACGGACGGCCGACGGCTTCGCAATGTCCGCGCAGGACTTCGAGTTTGGCCGCGACGGTCTCGGCCGATTCACCGAACAGATTGCAAGCGTCGGCGTATTGCGCGACCAAGCGCAGTGTCTTTCGCTCACCTTGGCCGCCGATCATGATGGGCGGGTGCGGGCGGGTCAGCGCGTTGGGAACATTGAGCGGGCGTTCGAGCGTGTAATGCTGACCGTGGAAAGGCTTTTCGGAGCCCGCCCACATCTGCTTCGCGATCCGCAGGGTTTCCTCCAGGCGCTCGTATCGCTCGGAGGTCGGCGGGAAGAACAGGCCGAGACCCGCGGCTTCATCGCCATTCCAGGCCGCGCCGATGCCGAGCCAGGCACGGCCACCGGAGAGCACATCGAGGGTCGTGACGCTCTTGACCAGCAAACCCGGATCCCGGTAGCTGACGGCGGTGACCAGAGCGCCGAACCGAATTCGCTCGGTCCGCGCCGCGATGTACCCCAGCGCGGCATAGGCCTCGAGCATGTCGTGTTCCGCCGGGCCGTTCGAACCGATCTGGAACAGATGATCCATGACGAATACCGAGTCGAGCCCGGACTGATCGGCGGCCCGCACGATCCGGTCGACTCGCGAGCCGATCGCACCCGGCGAATCCGGCCAGGTGAAGTCGGCAAGGGAAATACTCAGTCGCATGAACCGAGCCTGGCACGACCGGGGCGCGCCGGGGAGGCACCGTCAGTCCTAGGACATTAGCGGCGGGGCTGGCGGGAAGGCGATCGGGAGTGCGGTGAGTGCGCGGTGGAAGGGGCCCGGCCGCCAGGTCAACTGCTCGGGGGGCACCGCGAGGCGGATCTCGGGTAGTGCATCGAGTAGTTGGTCGATGGCGTCCTGGGCGATCAGGTAGGCCATCGAATTCGCGGGGCATACGTGTGGTCCGGCGCCCCAGGCCAGATGGGAGCGATTGCCCGCGTACTGATTCGCGACGATCGCCGGATCGGTGTTACAGGCGGCGATGCTGATGACGACCGGCTGGTGGGCGGGTAGCCAGACATCGTCGATCAGGATCGGCTGGCGCGGAAATGTGATGCAGAAGTTCGCCATCGGCGGATTGTTGAACAACACCTCGTCGAGCGCGTCCCTGGTCGACATGGTCCCGCCGAGCACGCTGCCGCCGAACCGCTCGTCGGTGAGAATCAGCAGCAGGGCATTGACGATCAGATTCTGCTGCGGTTCGATGCCCGCGCCGTACAGCGTGCCCAACTGGTGCACCATCTCGGTATCGCTCAGCGCCGCCGGATGCCGCAGCATCCGGGTAGTGATGTCGTCGCCGGGCTCGACGCGTTTGAGCTGGGTCAATTCCAGCATCGCCCCGACGAGCAACTGGCTGCCGTGCTCGGCATCGATCCCCTCGAAGATCGCGGCCATACCGGTCGCGGCCTGCTGCGCGATATCGTCCGGACAGCCGAGCATGGCGTTGAGCACCGTGAAGGAGAACGGAAACGCGTACTGGCGCACCAGATCGGCCGTCCCGTCGCCGCAGAACGAATTGATCAGCGGAACAGCGAGTTTCGCCACCGTATCGTGCAGGTGGTACTGATCGACCTTCTCCAGGCCCGCGACATTGGTCTGCCGATACCTGGCATGCGCTTCACCGGCATTGCGCAAGGCGTTCGGTCGCCACCGCATCATCGGCAGCACCGGGCAGTCCGCGGCCACACTCTGCTGCCAGGTGCGCGGATCGGCCGGAAAATGGTCCGGATCATTGAGGATCTGCAGCGCCGAGTAATAGCCGACCACCAATGTGGCGGGCACTCCCGGCGCCAGATCCACCGGGACCAGCGCCCCGTACCGCTCACGCATATCCCGATACGCCCGATGCGGATCCGCCGCGAATTCCGGCATGTACAACGCCACCCGCGGCCCATCCGTGTCGATCGGCGAGGTGAACGGTGCACGGCTGTGCGCCGAAGACGGCATCGTCATCGAGAAAACTCCAGGCAATCGAAATACAAGCCCTGTGAGCCTATGCACCCATCCATCCCCACGCACCCCGAACGCCTATAACACCTGCGCATGCTCAGACGAATTCGACCGAATCGATGCGCCAGTCCCGGCCGGAGCGCTGCAGGGTCACCTTGGCGGTGAGGTCGATGCTGTCGATAACGGTGCCGTCGGGCGCTTTGACATCCTGGGTGATCATCGCCAGCCGATCGAGCCGCTGATCGGTATCGGCACCGTGCTCGGTACCCAGGATCAGCACAGTGGCCTCGACGGTGGAACGCGCACGCGCCCACTGATCCCACTGCACCCCCGGGCCCCGTTCGGACGTCGTCGCCGAGGTCGCCGCGAACTTGTCGGTGAGCCAGGGCGTTGCGCGCCGGAATGCGTCGAGCCTGCTGGTATCGGTCCCCGGGTGCCAGGTGAACATGGTCCGCAGGCCGGAGGTGATGGTCTCGATCGCCGCGTTGTCGGCGGGCTTGTCATCGCTACCGGACGGCGTCGAGGAACACGCGACGCACAGTGCTGCGGCGAGCCATGCGAGCAGGATGAATGCGTACCGCGGTTTGGACATGGCAACCTCCTCAGAAGTGCATGGCGTGGATGCGCCAGCCTTGTTCGGTCTGCACAACGGTTGCCCAGACCGTGATTTCGATGCTCTCGATCGGTTTCGCCGCGGCATCGGTGATCGTCTGGCCGATCAGCACCACGCGATCGATGCGCGCGGATTGATCCGCCGGATGTTCGTCGGTCGTGACCTGCACGGTGACCTCGACCTTCGCCTTGGCGTCCGCCCACGCTTTCCACTGCGTCTTCGAACCGCCGGAGGTGGTCTCGCGAGCGCGGGCGCCGAGTTGATCGGTGAGGTACGGACGGGCGCGGGCGTAAGCGTCGTCGGGTGAGTTGTCGCTCTGCGGTCGCCAACCGAACATCGTCGAGAAGCCATCGCGCAGAACAATATTCGGATCCGCAGTATCAGCGGCAGCGAGCGGGGCCGGAAGTGCGAGACCGCGCACCGTTGAACCGCAGGCGCTGATCGACGCGATACCGACGACCGCGAACAGCAGGGCGAACAGGATTCGGCGAATGCTCATGACATGCTCCGTACCTTGGCATCGGCGGCAATGGCCGCCTCGACAACCGCGCCGTCGGTGCTCGACGCGTGCACCATCCGGCCGTCGCCGATCGCGATGCCGACATGCCGCGGTGTTCCGTTCGAATTCCATTCGCTGAATACGAGATCGCCAGGTTTGGCCTGATCGGTGGCTATCTCATGGCCCTGCGCCCATTGCTGCTGGACGGTACGTGGCAGCGTGGTGCCGCCACCGGTCGCGACGTAGGTCACGTAGCTCGCCAAACCGGGTGAGTCGAAACCACCGAGCGTGGGGCCCTTGGTATTTCCGCCGCCCCAGGCGTATTCGGTGCCGAGATACTCCTTCGCCGCCTGTGCCGCCTTGGCCGTGCGATCAGACTGCTGATCCGGCGTCGCACTGAAGTCGGTCGAGGCGAATTGGCGTTCGAGATCCCTGATGGTGCGCACATAAGGCCGGGTCTGCGTGGTGTAATCACCGCCGGAGGGCATGCCGCCCGCGGCCTGGACCGCCCCGAAGCCCGCATTGTACGCGGCCAACGCGAGGTCGACCGCATCGCCCCGCAGCGAACCGCTGTTCACCCCCGCCGAGGTGTCCTTCCAGTTCTTGCACATGAAATGCGCCTGTGCCACAACGGAATCGGCAATGCTGTTGATATCGGCGACACCGTTGTTGTCGGCGTCGACCTTCCACGTCTCCCAGGTGCCGGGCATGAACTGCGCCGGGCCCCTCGCACCAGTGGACGACACCGGAGCGTTCGCACCGTAGTTGAAGTTGTTCTCCGCCTTCAGTTGTCCGGCCAGCAGCGGCGCGGTGATACCGCTGTTCGGGCATTCGGCGGCACCCTTGACCAGCCACGGCACGAATTCCTGCGGCACCTTGCCCGGCGCGAGGCCCGTCCCCGGACGCACGGCGCAGTCGGCTATCGCATGCGCGATCTTCAGCGCCGACTGCGATGCCGCGGGCGCGGCCTGCTCCAGCATCGGCGCGGGATCGACGGCCTTACCGCTGCCCAGTCGCAGGCCCTGCCACAACTCGAAATGCAAATGGGCGCCGGAGGATTGGCCATTGCTGCCGACATCGGCGATGTGCTGGCCCGCCTTCACGATGTCACCGGTTTTGACGTGCAGACCGTTGTCGTACATGTGTCCATAGACGGTCGAGACCTGACCGGTGGATGTCGTCGAGTCGATGACGATCCAGTTCCCGAATCCGGTCGCCGGTCCTGCCGCCGAGACCTTGCCGTCCAGCACCGCATAAATCGGAGTGCCCTCTCGCGCGGCGAGATCGATGCCGCGGTGGAATTCACCGCCGCGCTGACCGAACGGCGACGAAACCGTATACTGGCCCTTGGCCATCGGGCCGGTGATCACCGCGCACGGCGACGATTGCGAGAGATCGTCGGGGACCGTGCGTTCCGGGGCGGGCTGATTGCGCGGCGGCGGTGGGATCTGCACGTCATTGGTCATGACCACCGGACGGTCCGTGGTCGTGGTCGCCGTTGTCGATATCGTCGTCGTCACGATGGTCGAAATCGTCGAGGAGATACCTGATTTGGTTTCGATGCACGGAACGGCCGAGCTGGTGACCGCTGTTGTGACTGTTGGACAAACCGGTACTTTGGCGCCGCAAGGCTGACCGGTCGCAGTGGTCGGTCCTGTCGTGCTCGGGCATGTCGTGGTCGTCGGCCCAGTGCTTGTCGTCGCCCCGGTGCTTGTCGCGGTCCCAGACGAAGTCACCGTCGTGGCGGCAACCGTCGTTCGCAACGGCACGGCCGATGTCGTAGCGGTCGTCGGCTCGACCCGAGCAGATGACGAAACTACCGGCGGCACAGTCGTCCCGGTGACAACGGTGACCGGAGCCGGACCCGGTGAAGTGGTGACCGGAGCCGGACCGGGTGAGGTCGAGACCGGCGCGGCACCCGCGTACCCGATCCGATTCCCGGACAGCAGACCACCCACCGCCATCACGATGACCATCGCCACAAAAAGCAGCACCGTCGCCAGCCGACGATGCGGTTCACGGTTATTACGAATCGATCCCATCCAGGTGTCCCCACGCGCTCGAATGCGGAATGGACAACAGCGTGGCCGCGCACCCACCGCACCGCATCTGCCCGATCCGCCAGCACGCAGCCGCCTCGGTCGTGAGCGCCGCGAACAGTATCGGCCCCTACCTGCGCCGATGCCCTCGAACACCATGCCCGAACGGGCAACGACCTGCACGTTTAGTTCTTGATGAGTGCACGGTTAGAAGTCCGCGGATGCTCGAGTTCCAGGCATCGAGAGCACTCGAAGCCCAGTCCTCACGAGAGGTGCTCCGATGGAGAGAACCGCGGTCTATGTCGACGCGCGCGACCCGATCTCGCGCGCCGGTCTCATCGCCCAGTTGCGATCGCGGACGGAGGTGCTGGTCGCCGACGATCCGACGCGGGCCGTCGTCGCACTGGTCGTCGCCGATACCGTCGACGAGTCCACCCTGCAGACGCTGCGGCGCCTGCAGCGCGGCAGCTGCCGTCCGGTACTCGTCGCATCCGACTTCGACGAGCACGGATTGGCCGCGGCGGTCGAGGCCGGGATCGCGGGACTGGTGCGCCGACAGGACGCTTCGGCCGAACGTCTGGCCCGTGCGGCATGTGCCGCGGCGCGCGGCGAGGGCACGGTGCCGCCCGACCTGCTCGGCCGGCTGCTCGATCAGGTCGGCCGGTTGCAGCGCCAAGTGCTGCATCCGCGCGGACTCAGCCTGACCGGTCTTTCGCAGCGGGAGATCGAGATCCTGCGCTTGGTCGCCGAGGGCGATGACACGGCCGAGATCGCCGCCAAACTCTGCTACTCGCAGCGCACCATCAAGAATGCGCTGCACGACATCACCAGCCGCCTGCAGTTGCGCAACCGGTCCCATGCCGTGGCCTACGCGCTGCGCCAGGGCCTGATCTAAGGCTGGTGACACGGTGTTCGTCGAGGTGGACGACGCGCTGCGGACGCTGATCGGAGCCGATGCGGTCGATCGGAACGAGGTCGATGTGGTATTCGACGCGCCGACCAAAGATTGGGCCGCGCGGCGCAATTCGCCGACGGTCAACATGTTTCTCTACGACATCCGCGAGGACCTGCGGCGACGCCAGCGCGGCCTCATCAACGAGTACGACGACCGCGGTGTCGTGGTCAACAGACACCAAGGTCCCCGGTATTTCAAACTCTCCTACCTGATCACGGCATGGACCCAGCGGCCCGAGGACGAGCATCGACTGCTGTCGGCGCTGCTGTCGTGTTTCCTGCGCCACGACCAGATTCCACCCGCCTCGCTGACCGGGACGCTGGGCGATATGGGCTTGCCGGTGGCATTGAATATCGCCTTGCCACCGCCTGAGGATCGCTCCTTCGCCGACGTCTGGTCGGCACTCGGCGGGGAGTTGAAGCCGTCGCTGGATCTCGTCGTCACCGCCCCCGCGGACGGTGGCCGACGGCTGCCTGCCGCGCCGCCCGCCACCGATGGTGTCACGGTCGGTATGCAGGACCGCGACGGTGCGACCGTCGACGCGCCACGCAAGGCGGTATCGCGGTGAGTACGTCGAGTCTGCGATATCTGTTGGCCCGCTTGGGAATTGTCGAGGCAAGGGTGCGCCGGGCGGTCGCGCAGCGCCGCGTCGGCGACCCGCAGCCGGACGACCCGTTTCGCGGCCTGTATCTCTCCGACGACGCGGTCGAACGGCTGCTGCGGACCCGGCATGAGCCGGTCGGACCGGATCAACCCGAGTCACAGTGCGTCACCGATGCCGACGCCGCGGCCGCTGCGGCGCGGGCCGACGGCAAGGACGTGCGGCTCGCGCAGGTGGTCGACGCGTTCGGACTCGATGCCCTCGATGTCGAAATCCTGCTCGTCGCACTGATACCGGATGTGGATGCCAGATTCGAATGGCTGTACGGCTATCTCAACGACGACGTGACCCGTCGCAGAGCGACTGTGGGCCTCGCCCTTTCGCTGTGTGGTGTGCCCGCCGCAGCGGCGGAGGGGCGCGCCAGATTCGCCGCGACCGGGGCGCTGGTGCGCGGGGGTCTGCTCGCGGTCGACGACGCGGACCGTCCGCTGCTGTCGAGGACACTGCGTGTCCCGGACCGCGTCGTCGGATACCTCTTGGGTGACAACACACCCGAATCCGAACTGCGCCAAGCGATCTCGCCGGAACCGCCGTGCCCCGACACCGCGGATTCCCGACTGGTCGCGGCACTGCGGACCCGCTCCCCGCTGCTCTATCTACGGGAACGTCCCGGCGGGGGCGGTGCCGCCGCCGCCGTCGCAGCCGCGCGACACCACGATCGCGCCGCACTGATCATCGACCTGTGCCGGGTCGCCGAACATTCGGACCTGCTGTCCGCCGCGGTGCTCGAGGCACGACTGACCGGAGCGGTGCTGATCGCGGCCGGTATCGATGTCTTCACCGAACGACCCGAAACCATCCGGCAGATCGCCGAGGCATCGACCTGCGTCGTACTGGTCGGCACGGCGGTATGGGATCCGGAATGGGTGACCCGGCAGCCGCTGACCTTCGATATCGAGCCGCCGAATGCCGAGGACCGCACCCGCATGTGGCGCAGCACCCTCGATGACCGACTGCCCGACGAACTCGACCCGGCGGCCGCGACCATGCAATTCGTGCTGACCCCAGAACAAGTCGCGCGCGCCGCCGCCGCAGCCGCCGCGTACGCCGAACTGTCCGGGCGGCCGGTCTCGGCGGCGGATCTACGCCGCGGCGCCCGCGCCCAGAACGGCGCGGGCCTCGAGCGACTGGCCCGCCGAATCGAACCCGGCGTCGGCTGGCCGGATCTGGTGCTGCCCGCACCGGTGCTCGACCAACTGCGCGAGGTCGCGTTGCGCGCCAGGCAGCGCGCGCTGGTGCTCGACGAGTGGCGGATGCGGCCGGGCGGCGGACGTGGCCGCGGCGTCACGGCATTGTTCGCGGGCGACTCCGGCACCGGTAAGACGATGTCGGCGGAGGTGATCGCCGCAGATCTCGGACTCGACCTCTACACCGTGAATCTCGCGACGGTCGTCGACAAGTACATCGGCGAGACCGAGAAGAATCTGGAGCGCATCTTCGTCGCGGCGGCGGGTGTGAACGCGGTGCTGTTGTTCGACGAGGCGGACGCCCTGTTCGGCCGTCGTACCGAGGTCCGCGACTCACACGACCGCTACGCGAATATTGAAAGCGCCTATCTGCTGCAGCGCATGGAATCCTTCGACGGACTGGCCATTCTCGCGACGAATCTGCGGGCGAATCTGGACGACGCGTTCACCCGCCGCCTGGATGTCGTAGTGAACTACACGCTGCCCGACGAGAGCGCACGGCGCAGCCTGTGGGAGCGCTGCATCGGCACCAGGATTCCCCAGGCCACGGACCTCGACCTGGATTTCTGCGCCCGCGGTTTCGAATTGTCCGGCGGCAATATCCGCTCGGCCGTCGTCACCGCCGCCTACCTCGCCGCCGACGCCGGAAGGGAACTGCGTACCGCCGACCTCGTCGCCGGTGTGCACCGGGAGTATCGCAAGCTCGGAAGACTCACTCTGGCAACAGAATTCGGCGAATACCACGAAGCCCTGCGCTAGTCGGGATTGCCCGATCGGGCAGTATCGGCTGCCCTTTCGCCGTCACGCCGGTCGACTGTCGGCGGCGTCGCCGCCACGCATACTCGACTCACGTGACGACAAGGAGATCGGCCGTGCGCGAATGTTCGAACTGCGGACAGCCCAACTCCGAGAATGCCGAATTCTGCGTGAATCCGCAGTGCCGCACGTACCTGGGCTGGGCGACCACGGCGTTCTCGGATCCGGCGGCAAAGCCGCCGAACCCGACGCGCGCCGAGACGGCCGGGGTCTTCCCCGGGGCGCCTCGGCAACCGAACGGTCCGGCGACACCGTCGAGCCCACAGCGCTTCGGGGTCCGGGTGACCATGGACCCGCCCGAGTTGAGCGTCGATCCGGGCGCGGCCGTGGTCAGCACGGTGACCGTGCACAACACCGGCACCCGGGTGGAGGAGTTCGAACTCGGCGTCGCCGGTCCGCTGCGACCGTTCGCACATCTGGAACCCGCTGTACTCAGCGTATATCCGGATGCGAAGGTCACCGCGGTGCTCCGGTTCGCACCACCACGCGATGCCGGGGTGCGGGCCGGGCGCGCGCCATTTGTGGTGGGCGCGCGGTCGCGGGTGAATGCCAGGGTCGAGGACAAGGTCTCCGGCACGGTGACCATGGGCTCGTTCACCGAGTTGAAGGCGGCGCTGCAACCGGAATCCAGTCGCGGGCGCAAACCCGCGCGGCATACCGTGGTGGCCACGAATCTCGGCAATGTTGCGCTGGGCGTGCAGGTGGTGCTCGCCGACCGGGCCGGCGCGCTGACCTTCGAGCCACCGCAGGCCATCACCACCCTCGCGCCGGGAGCGAGTGCGGAAACGCCGGTAATGGTCGGCGGTTCGCGAAAGTGGTTCGGCCGCACAGATTCTCATGCCTTCACTGCTCAGGTGAGTCCGGCCGACGGCGCTCCCCCGATCGGGCTGAACGGTGTGCGGAATCAGGTTCCCGTCTTCCCGTGGTGGGTGCCGACCGCGGTGGTGGTACTGCTCGCGCTGACGTTGGCCGTTATCGCGCTGGTGCCCAAGCACAAGGACACGGTGCCGGGGACCACCGGCATGATCCAGCTCGCTGCCGAGCAGATCCTGGAGAACGCGGGCTATAAGCCGGTCATCGTGCAGCGGGCCGATCCGAATGTGCCGCTGGGCCAGGTGATCGAGTCCAAACCGGTTGCGGGATATGAGTTGAAGCACGGTGAGCCGGTTCAGTTGTTCGTATCGATCGGGCCGTGTGACGGCGGATGCCTGATCGAGGTGCCCAATGTGGAGGGGTTGAAGCAGGCCGATGCCGAGGCCGCGTTGAAAGCGGGGCAATTCGAGGTCGAGCGGTCCATCGAAGTGCCGGATCCGGCCATTGCCAAAGGGTTGGTGATCTCGAGCAGTCCCGCGGCGGGGGAAAAGAAGGAACCGGGCAGCAAGATCGTTCTCAAGGTGTCGACCGGTCCCACACCGACCACCACGGTGGCTCCCCCGACCACGACCGGCGGTACGGGCGGCACCGGCGGTAAGGAACAGGTCGAGGTACCCGATGTGGTCGGAAAGCCGAAAGCCGAAGCGACCGAGAAGATCCAGGCCGTCGGTTTGACCGTCGACATCGCCGAACAGTCGAGCGCCACCGTTGCCGCTGGCAAGGTCATCGCCACCGATCCCGCAGCAAAATCCAAGGTGGACAAGGGATCCGCGGTCAATGTCGCCGTCTCGAGCGGTCCAGCGCCCATCCCCGTCCCCGATGTAACAAAGAAACCGAAGGCCGACGCACTCTCGGTTCTGAGCGCTGCCGGGCTGAAGACCAAGGTGGTCGAACAGCCGGATACCAAGATCGCCGACGGTGCCGTGATATCGACCGACCCCGTCGCGAAGACAGCGGTCGCCAAGGACACTGTGGTCACCGTGACTGTCTCGCAAGGACCACCGTGCAAGCCGGGCTTCGTCTTCCGGCTCGCGAAGCCCGACGACCACGTATGTGTCGCCCAAACGATCGCGGATCGCACCAAAACGGAGAACAGCCAAGCCACTTCACGGGTCAGCACTACCGACCACACCTATGGACCGGATACCTGCATCCAGGGCTATGTGTGGCGGGAGGCGGTGAAGGACGACCACGTCTGCGTCACACCGCAATCCCGTACCGACGCCGCGACGGATAACGCAGCCGACAAGGATCGACACGCCAAGTGAGGAATCATGCGAGCACATGACCACGAGACCACCGAGGAAACAGTTCGCCCCAAGTCGAGCCGGATCGAGGACCCGACCGCGGCGCAACTGCGCGCGGCACTGTCGGGACGGCTGGACGCGGTAACCCCGAGCGGTCTGCTCGGATTGCAGCGCACCGCCGGAAATGCCGGTGCGACAACGCTATTCGACGAACAGTCACCGGTGCACGGTGTCATCGGATCCGGCGGCGGCGCCCCGCTCGAGCCCGAGGTGCGCGCCGATATGGAATCCCGCTTCGGCCAGGATTTCGGCGATGTGCGTGTGCATACCGATGATCGCGCGCATCAGTCGGCGAAATCCGTCAACGCCCACGCCTACACGGTGGGCTCCGATATCGTCTTCCAGCGCGACACCTACGATCCGTCATCGGATGCCGGACGGCACACCCTCGCCCATGAACTCACCCATGTGGTGCAGCAGCGCAGCGGCCCGGTCGATGGCACCGACGCCGGTGGGGGCGTGAAGGTCAGCGACCCGTCGGACCGATTCGAACGGGAGGCCGTAGCCAATGCCGACCGCGTGATGTCCGCTCCATCGGTGACGGCCGGGCCAGCGGTGCAGCGCTGCGCCGACGAATCGGCCGAGGTCCAGCGGGCCGAAGCGCCCGCCGAGCAGGAGGAAGAGGAGCCGACGGCGCAAACGTATGTCCAGCGCGCCGAGAGCGAAGAGGAAGAGGAGTCGGCGTAGGCCGGTGATTCGATCGGAGTCAGAGCATGCCCGAGCCCGCCCGCAAATCGAAACCGCCTCGGCCCCCGCATAATCCGGCGACTCCGGTGCGCGCGGTCGGCGCCGCGAATGCGATGCAGCGGCTGCAGGCGACCGCTGGCAACGGCGCCGTCGCCGCGCTGTTCGCTCAGCGACTCGGCGCGGGCGAGGGTGCGTCGGCATGTCTGCCGCCCACCGTGGCTCCGACCCCGATGACACCGAAGCAGGATCCGAAGTTCGCCGCGGCGTCCGATCAGATAGCGACAGAATCGGCTGCGGCAAAAGCACATCCGGCCCCGGCGAAGGAAGTCGAGGCGGCCCAGGACGCTGCCGTCGCACCGGCCGACGACAAAGACGCGCAGGCCAAAGCCGCCCACACCGCGACCATGGCGGCAGCGAAACCGGCGGGCTTCGACAAGGCCGGATTCATCGCCGCGGTCAATGCCGCGATCGCGGCCAAAGCGCCCAAGAATCTCGACGAGGCCGATAAATTCGCGACATCGGGCAAGGCCGACCAGGTCAAGAACGAGGTGCTCGGCAAGGTCGGCGCGGGCAAGGAAGCCTCGGCGAAGAACGTCGCCGACACCACCAAGGCGACACCGGATTCCTCCGTGGCCAAAGACAAACCGGTCACCGCGATGCCCGCCGCGCCACCGGCCCGCCAACCCGTCGCGCCCGATCCAGCGGCGGCAGCACCGAAACCCGCACCCGCCGAACAGGTCCAGCTCGGCGCGGGAAGCTGCGAGACCAACGCGAAAATGGCCGAGGCCGGAGTCACCGACGAACAACTCGCCAAATCCAACGAGCCCGAATTCACCGGCGCGCTGGACGCCAAGAAGGAGCTGCAGGCCCACGACGCCGCAGCGCCCGCGCAATTCCGCCAGCAGGAAGCCGCCACCCTCGCCGCGGCCAAGGATCAAGCCGGTGCGAGCGCGAAAACCGGTCTGGCCGCCATGGGTTCGGCGAAGTCGGCCGCACTACAGACCACGGGAGCAGGCAAGGACGCCACCAAAGCCAAGGACGAGGCCGAACGCGCGCGCATCACCGGGGAGATCAAGAAGATCTTCGAGGCCACCAAGACCGAAGTGGAACAGATCCTCACCGGTCTGGACGGTTTGGTGGCCCAGAAGTTCGAGGAGGGCGAACGCAAGGCCAAGGAGGCCTTCACCGCCGACCAGAAGGAGCGGATGTGGCAGTACAAGCTGCGCCGCTATGGCGGTCCGCTCGGCCCCACGCTCTGGGTGAAGGATCTGCTCCTCGATATGCCCGCCGAGGCGAACAACCTCTTCCTGGAATCCAAGAAGCTCTACGAGTCCAAGATGTCGGCGGTGATCAGCGATATCGCCGACACCGTCGGAACCGAGTTGAATCGCGCCAAAGAGCGGATTGCGCAGGGGCGCACACAAGTTCAGAAGTTCGTCGCCGAACAACCGGCGAATTTGCAGAAGCTCGCGGGGCAGGCCGTCGACGAAATCGGTTCACAGTTCGCGGATCTGGAGAAATCCGTCGACGAGAAACAGCAGTCGCTGGTCGACGATCTGGCGACCCGCTACAGCGAGGCGCGCGACGGAATCGACGAGGAGATCAAGAAACTTCAGGACGAGAACAAGGGACTGGTCGGCAAGACGATCGATGCGGTCGGCGGCGCGATCGAGACGATCAAAAAGCTGAAGGACATGCTCCTGGGCGTACTGGCGCGGGCGGCGGGCGCGGTCGAGAAGATCATCAAGGATCCGATCGCCTTCCTCGGCAATTTCGTCAATGCGGTCAAGGCCGGGATCAGCAACTTCATGTCGAATATCGGAACGCACCTGAAGAAGGGGCTGCAGGGCTGGCTGTTCGGCGCCCTCGCCGAGGCAGGCATCGAGACTCCGGCGAAGTTCGACCTCAAAGGCATTATTACGCTATTGCTTTCACTGCTCGGCCTCACCTGGAACTCGATCCGCGCGCGCATCGTCAAGGTGGTCGGCGAACCCGCCATGCAGAAGATCGAAGGCGCCGTCGATTTCGTGAAGGCGATCGTCACCGAAGGCATCCCGGGACTGTGGAAGTGGATCGCGCAGAAGATCACCGACCTCAAAGAGCAAGTGCTGGGGCAGATCCGGGAATTCGTGATCAGCAAGGTGATCACGGCCGGAATCACCTGGCTGATCTCACTGCTCAACCCCGCGGCCGCCTTCGTCAAGGCCTGCAAAATGATCTACGACGCGGTCATGTGGTTCGTGGACAATGCCGAGCGTCTTAAGGAATTCGTCGACTCGGTACTGGATTCGGTCGAATCGATCGCCTCCGGCGGTGTCGGCAGAGTCGCCGCCCTGATCGAAGGCACCCTCGCCAAGACCGTCCCCATGCTCATCAGCGGTCTGGCCAGCCTGCTCGGCCTCGGCGGCATCGCCGACAAGATCAAGAAGATCCTGGAGACGGTGCAGAAACCGGTCGGCCAGGTGGTCGACAAGCTCATCGGCGTCGCGGTGAAGTACGGGAAGAAGTTCCTGGGCAAGCTGAAGAATTCGAAACTCGGGAAGGCGGCCGGACGAGCCGCGGACAAGGTGAAGGCCAAGCTTCGGGGAGGCGACGACAGCCCGGAGGGCAAGCGGAAGCGGCTCGAGAGTGGACTCGCGACCGGTGTGTCGATCGCGAACCGATTCTCCGGCAAGACCGTCGGCGAAAGTGTGCTGCGACCGCTGCTGAGCGCGGTCCGGCTGCGGTACGGGTTGCAGGTGGTCGAGCCCGTGCAGCAGGGCGATCACTGGGCGGTGCACGCGGAAGTACAACGCGCGACCCAGGTGACGGCCGCCAAAGCGGGCAAAGGTATCCAATGGGATAAACCCCCTGCGACAAAGCTGCAGGCCCGCGGACTCGACCGAGCTGAGATCACCCATGTCTTCGACCAAGCGCCCAACATCAATCTGATCAAGTCGGCGATCATGGAGGGAATGCTGGCCCGCGCCAAAGCCAGGACGCATCCCTCGAAGCCTGGCAAACCAGCGCAGGATGCCAAGGGACGACCGCAGCCGGAATTCATAGCGGGACGTCGTCTCAGCATGGGCGGCCGGTCTCTCACCGACGGGATTCTCGCAACTCTCGGCATGGAGAACGACCAGCGTGTGGTCAGGATTCACAAGATCTACGAAGCGAAGTCGAGCGAGCGCCAGAAGTACAAGCTCGCGGAGGAGCACGATCGCTACAGCCGCATGTCCACCACGCCTCAGGGCAAGCACCAGATGAGTGACAAGGACTTCCTCCGAAAAGAAGTCATCGAAGATCTCATCGCGCAGCACTACCCTGGCGAACCGTACGAGTCAGCGCAGGCCAAGGTGACCACGAGGTTCAAGTCGAGGCTCGAATCTCTTATGGCTGCCAAGTACCGAGAGGCCACTACCGGCCAGGCGGTACGAAATCGGGAGCGGTTCAGCCCCGACGTCGATATGAAGACCGGATCCGATATCCCGGCCGTCGTGACCATCGACAGAAAGCCCTATACCGTTGTCGCATTCTCGCCGCACCAGATAGTCACGGTGGGCGTCCTGCCCAGCGATGTGAAGCCCGGTGACACCGTCCCGGCGCGGCTCGCGGAACAAGGCGTAAAAGCCGAATTCGAGAACGTCGCGATCACGGCCGATGCGCTGTCCAAGCTGGCGTCGGAGGTCAAAGCTGCGGCGGGCAAATGACACATCGTCCGCTTCCCCGATTGCCGTGACCCGAACCGACGACAGATGACGCGGCGCCAACCCGAGCTGTGGAATCGGCACGCGTTTCGCACGCCCGACCAGCCGTGGCATGAGCAGCGCGATGGCTCGAACGCTGTGGTCCAGGGATAGACCAGGCTCCGTTGACATACCTTGCCCGGTAAATTACCTTTGCTTACAAAGTAATTACGTCGAACCTGACCTCATGATCCCACGCGACCGCGCGGGCCCCACGCTCCACCGAGGAGAACCAATGTCCGAACCAGTCGTACGGCCCAGGGCACTGACCATCGGATTGCATCCACAAGCCATGGACTACAACCGCTTCCCCGACCTGGACGAGGCACAACTGACCGCCAGGATCGGCGCCGCGAATGATGCCCTGCGGGACACCGAATTCGATATCACCCCATACCTGGTCGGCGCATCGCCCGACGAAGCGGAAACCGAAATCCGAACCCTGCTCGCCAACCAGCGATTCGACCTCGTCATGATCGGCGGTGCGATACGAGCCCTCCCCGACCACACCCTGCTGTTCGAGCACATCATCAACGCCATAGTCGAGGCGGCCCCGGGAATTCGATTCTGCTTCAACACTTCCCCCGAGACCACCCTCGACGCCCTCCGCCGAGCATCCGCATCCATGTGAACTCCGCCTGGTCGGAATGACCATGCTCGATCGACACCTCGGGGTACCGGCCGACTACTGCCGCGCCACAGTGTGGGCACCCACAAGTACGCGACGCCCGATTCTCTTGTGCAGGCGCGGGAAGAGCAGGACCGCGGACCGATGTCGCGTGGCACGGTGTGGGTGCTGGACATACAGCAATTCTCCTAGCAACAAGGACCGGTGACCGGCGCGCGGACGCCCGATTACCGACCATGCCCCGGTCGCCAGCCGATACGGTAGGACGTACCGAGGGAGGGCAGCCATGGAATTGGTCAAGGGTGCGAACGCGCCGATTGTTGCGGGTGAGGTCCGGGTCGCGGTGGTTGCGGCGGCAGTTGTGGATGTGGCTGCGCTGCTGCTCACGCCCACCGGGAAAGTTCGCTCCGACAGCGATTTCGTCTTCTACAACCAGCCGACCGCGCCTGGCGTCGACGTGCATCCCCCGGACGCCATCCGCATTGTCCCTGGCGCGGTGCCTGGCGATATCGACAAGATTGTCGTCACCGCCAGCCTCGACGGTTCCGGGCCCGCCGACTGGGGACAGGCTGGCCCGCTGCGGATCTCGGTGACCGATGGTGCCACCGGGGCGGTCATCGCCACCTTCGTGCCAACCGGTTTGGGCTCGGAGACCGCCCTGATCGCGTGTGAGCTCTATCGGCGTCAGGGTGCCTGGAAAGTGCGCGCGGTCGGGCAGGGGTATGCCAATGGATTGGCCGGTATCGCAGCCGATTTCGGGATCACCGTCGACGACGCCCCAACGAGCACCAGCCAGTCGGTATCACCGCCCGTCGCGCCCCTTGCCACACCGGCAGGCCAGCAGCACGCCGCACCACAGCCATACGCCGCGCCACAGCCGTACATCGAACAACTGCCCGCCGCACCACAGCACTTCGCCCAGCAACCAGCCGCCGCACCCGTCGTCGCACAGCACCCGGCCGCAACGCCGTATTCAGCCCCAGCGCAGCACTCGGCCGCAACGCCGTATTCAACCCCAGCACAGCACTCGGCCGCAGCACCGCAGTTCGGGCAGCCGACCCTGAGCCTCGACAAGGGCCGAGTCTCGTTGCGCAAGAATGAAACCGTCTCGCTCACCAAACACGGCGCGCCACCGCTGAGCCGGGTACGAATGGGTTTGGGGTGGGACCCGGCGGTACACGGCCGGAATATCGACTTGGACGCGTCGGTCATCGCATACGACAACCGAGCCAAGAAGCTGGTCAATGTCTGGTTCCTGAAACAGGAAGCGTTCAAAGGCGTCATCCGGCACTCCGGCGACAACCTGACCGGCCACGGCGAAGGCGACGACGAGGTCATCACGGTCGACCTCACCGCGCTGCCACCCGAGGTCTATGCACTGGTCTTCACCGTGAACTCGTTCGCGGGCCACAAGTTCGACCAGGTGAACCGGGCATACTGCCGCTTGGTAGACGATCAATCCGACATGGAGCTGGTGCGTTTCGAACTATCCAAGGGCGAGCCGACCACGGGCGTATTCATGTGCATGCTCACCCGCGGCGCGCACGGCTGGAATATGACGGCCCTCGGCGAATACGCCAAGGGCATGACCGTGCGCAAAATGGTGGACCCGGGCAAGCGGTTCGTGCTGACCACCCTCTGATCGCTTAGCGCTTTGCGTTACTTAGAAATAGTCTTTCAGCATCTCGGTTGACCATGGAGCCTGGTGGATCTCGCCACGCGGCCCGAACTCCGCAAACCACGGCTTGATGTCCAGCACAGGAGTACCGTCCACCGCGTCCAGCTCGGCTACGTGCAGGTCCAAGCCGTCAACGCGAAGCAGTCGAGTCCGGGAAACCCCGAGCCAGTTGACGCGCCGCATATTTCGATGTCCAAAGATCCCGACCTTGGGCCATGCCGGGTTGTCGCGGGCACTGCGTGCACCGAAGTGCAAGTCCGTTGGATCGGTCAAATGGAACCGGAAGACGATTTCGAGGTGACTGAACGCGTCCAAGCCCTGCACGGACTCTTCGGTGAACCGAGGGTCATCAATGCGGATGATTGTCTCGGTACCTCCCCAGTGATCGTCTGTCGGTTCGCTTCGGCCACCGATCACATGCACGATCGGAACAACTTCGAATACTTCGTCTTTCATATGACCCTGTCCTACATTCCACTGGCGGCTAGATAATCCGCTGCCCGCTCACCGATCTCGCTCACACCCGCAAGATGCCGATACGGTGCCACGGTTGCGCGTATCTCCCGGGCAACATTCCTGGTGCGCCCCGAACGGACGCCGTCCATTGCGTCGAGCGCGGATGTCCATGTTGCGCAAGCCTGTTCGAGTTCGCCGCTGCGGGCCTGCACGGTACCGAGGTAGCCGAGCGTTACCGCATGGGTCCGGGTAAACGTCGTGGCTTTGCGTTTACGGACGCTGAGCTGGAATTGTTCGGCGGCACCGGCCATGTCACCCGAATCACGTAGCGCGCACGCGGTTTCGTGGGCGAGGCTGGCTTCGGAGAAGAAGAACACCCGAGCGGGCGTACCGCAGCGGACGCCGGAGCAGGAACGCGAGAACGTCCGAGCGCTAGCTAGAGAGGCCGGGCTATCGCCGGAGATCATGGGAATTATGGGACTCAACAGCGACAGCCCACACCAGATGATCGATGCTGACCAGGCAAAGGCACGCGTTTCGGCTGAAAGGGACCGTTCCACACACCAGCAGCGCGAACGCCAACGTCAACGCAGGCTCGGGCGGGAACAGAATTGAGACGTACCGGAGGAGCATAAACCTCCTACGCCGTCGTGCGGCCGACTCTCGGACGTCCTGCCTATATGCCGTTCTCGAACTTCGATATCTTGGTGAAGTGCCATCCGGCGCAAGATACCAACTCTCGCACCGAGATTCGCGCATCCAACCTGATCTCACGAAGCCGGTTGCCGCGGGCCTCGCGAGCTGCTTGGCACTGCTGCTGGTCACTTCAGGGCAGGGTGATATTCAGTGTGCGGAGTCCCCAACTCCGCGGCCGATTCGAATGCCGCGCGGCACCGGGCAACCACCGCCGAATCCTTGGTCTGCTCGTTGCCGAACCATTGGCCGTCACCAGCGAAGTGGTTGAACAGGACAAATCGGCCGGTAACTATGCCGTACAGAACGAAGGCCCCGTTTTTGTCGGGATCCGCGCCTGCTACTCGGTATCGTGCCGACACGATACAGATTCCTGTACACGACAACCGGATTCGTTATCTATGACGCACGCATGGCGCTGGTCGAGACGATCAGCGCGGAACTGACGGTCACGACACCGTCGGAACTCTCGTACTACGAGAAGGCGTGGGCCGGACTCCACCAACAGGCAGCCTACGGCGACCAAGCCCGCGCCCTGATCGCCGCCGCGCTGGCGCGGCGGCGCAGCTGAGGTACGAAAGGCCCGATCCGGAAGGGGATCTCGCATCAGGCTATTGCATTAGCCCGTGATCACGGCTGGCCGGTGGCGAGCGCTTGTACGGCTTCGATGAACTCCGGGCCGCCCATGACGTATCCGCCGACGGTTCCACCGATCAGCGCACCTACGGGGATGCTGATCCCCCATATCAGGGGCAGGCACGCTCCGAGGAGGCCGCCTACGATGGCACCGCCGACGACGCCAGGCAGGTTTTTGTTGATCTGCTCCTTGAGCCGGTCGTAGGAGCTGATGTCATGCAGTTGCGCAATATCTTCTGCCGTCGGGGTCGGTTTCAGCGTCAGGGTGCGGCCGTCCGCACCGATGTGCTGCGCAATCGCGATTGAACGCCCATCGACGGCGTACCACTGCGGCACTTCGGTCACCGCCGCTCCGTCGCCGGACTCGAGCACCACCGCACCGTTCTGCGCGATCTCGAACTTGCCATTCTCGACGGTGGCGATAACGACCCTGTCGACCGGCGAAACGGTGATCCGGTAGTTGATTCCATGATCCACACCGGAAGTCGTGTCCCCCGCAGTCGGCTGCTCCGTCACGGTCGGCTCTGCATGGGCGGTTGCCGCAGTGATACCCACGGCCGAGATGGCCATGAAAACGGCAGCAGTGATCTTCTCGAACTTCATTCTTCGAACCCTCCACTCAACTGCCCCTGATGGGCGGACCGAGTCAGACCTTAGGCGTCGAATTCAATGGTGTGTGGTACGCCACACACAGCAGACGACAGATCTGACGACAGCAGCGACGTCACTGACGCATCACCGACGCCGAAGACGGGCGAAACCGTGTTAGCGGCCAGGGGGTCCTCCCCGGCGGCGGCCAGTTCGTGGAACACAGTGGCGGTCAGCAGATTTCCCGGCGATGGGGTTGCGGAAGCCCCGCCTGGCGGGGCCTGGGTGCCAGTCATGCCCGCGCCGACGGCAGCGGTGGCCGACGCAGGCGCCATCGCTGCCAGCACGGTCGCCGATCCGGCGCAGGACATGTGAGGAGGTGTCATGCGCCGGATCGCCGACGATGGGTCATCCGATGTGGACGATGCTCTTGCCGTGGGTGACGCCGCTCGCCAGGTTCGTGATCGCGGTCTCGACGTCGGCGAGGGTGTATTCGGCGGTGATATCAATGCGCACCGACCCGTCTGCGACCAGGGCCATGGCGCGAGCGGCGCTGTCGGCGAGCCGCTGCGGGTGGGTCTGGCTGGCCAGGTTGCTGTTGTAGGTCAGCAGGGACTGGCCGCGCATCAGAAGGTCGTTGGCCGACACCGTGACCGGTTCGAAGGTAGCGATGTTGCCGTAGACCACGATCCGGCCGTGCGCCGCCAGCCGGGCCAGGCTCGCGATCCGGGTGGGCCCGCCGATCGGGTCCAGGATCACATCGAAGGTCTCCTCACCCAAAACCTCGGGGAACTGATCTCGCGTCAATACCTCGTGGTAGCCGAACCGGCGCGCGTACTCGACCTGACCGGGGTTACCGACCACCCCGACGATCCGCTGCGCGCCGGCCGCGGCGGCGAACTGCCCGGCCAGCGACCCGACACCCCCGGCCGCGGCATGGATCAGCACACTGTCCCCGCCACGGACCCCGCCGACGGTGTGGACCAGGTCGTAGGCGGTCGGCGTCACCCACCCGAACCCCGCCGCCCTCCGCTGGTCCACGCCCGACGCATTGATCGCCAGCACTGTCGGCGCGGTCACGATCTCGGCGTAGGCGCCGCCACCGATCAGCGCGACGACCTGCTCACCGATCCGGGCTTTGTCCACGCCCTCGCCCACCGCGATGATCTCTCCGGCAGCTTCGAAGCCCGGCACGAACGGGCGCGGGATCGGGAAGTGCCCGCCGCGCACCAGCACGTCACCGTACTGCACCCCCGCATAGCCGACCCGGATCACGACCTCGCCCGGCCCGGCCACGGGCTCGGTCATCTCCGAGATCCGGAACTGATCATCGGTGTCCAGCACTACAGCCTTCATCACATACAACTTTCTGTGTTGACTCAGTATCCTGATACTCAGGAACTTAAGCAGTATCAGCTAATTGAGTCAACTGAGGGAGTTGTGACATGGCTGACGTGCCAGTCGAGGAATATGTGTGCACCCGCATCCGCCGGGCCGAGCAGGCGCTCATGGCCCACCACGAGGCCGTGCTGCGCGGCTACGGGCTGACCATGACCCAATACACGGTGCTGCTGACCCTGTTCCGCGACGACGCCATGTCAGGTGCTCAGCTTGCCCGCGCATGCGGAGTCACCCAGCAGAGCATGGCCACCGTCCTGACCGGCATGCAGAACAAAGAACTCATCGACCGCAAGCCGTCGCCCGTGCACGCCAAGGTCATGATCGCCACCCTCACTCCCACAGGCCACGACTTGCTCAACCGTGCCTACCAGGAAGTCATCGTGCTCGAACGCGCCCTCACCGACCGATTCACCCCCGACGAGCACAAGCAGTTCTGCGAATTCCTCGACCGCGCCACCGCCACCCTCATCGAACAGACCCCCACCACCCACACCAACTGACCATCCCCACCTGACGCCCGGCATGGGGAAACCCACTGTCCGCCAACGTGTTATATCTGCTGGCCGCCAGCGGGGAGAGATACCTGACCACTAGCAAACCGATTGGACATCGCTCGAGTTCGAGCCTCCGCGTCCGACTGCACGATGGGGCAGCTCGACGTTCCCCATCGGCTCGCCGCGCGGGCGTACTGCGAGGACCGCGGTCGTACGACGCTAGGTGGGAACAGTTCACCTCGGAATGAGGAGGCCCAATGCCCACCTATCTGTCGCCTGGCGTGTATGTCGAGGAGGTGGAGGCCGGGTCGCGACCGATCGAGGGTGTCGGTACGGCGGTGGCGGCCTTCGTCGGGTTCGCCGAGCGTGGGCCGTTCGACGAGCCGACGCTCATCACCAATTGGAGCCAGTTCAGTCAGCAGTTCGGCGATTTCGTCGATGGGAGCTATCTGGCGCATGCGGTGTACGGGTTTTTCGGCAATGGCGGTGGCGCCTGCTATGTGATCCGGGTCGGCGTGGACGGCAATGGGAATGGGAAGGGGGATAAGGAACTCCCCGCCGGTACGCGTCAGGCGGTGCTGGGCGGGTATCGGGTTGCGGCGCTGGACCCGGGCAATGTGAAGCCCGATATCACCGTCGAGGTTGCCGCGGCGGGTGACGGTGCGCCGGAGGATCAGTTCACGATCATCGTCAAGCGGGGCCCGAAGGTGGAGGAAACGATCGGGCCGGTCACCACCAAACGCGGTAAGGACAATGTGGTGACGGCCGTGCGGGCACAGTCGAAGCTCATTTCCATCGAGGAGCTGAGTTCCGGTGGCGCACTCGCCCGTCCGGACTTCGGCAGCGTGACCCTCGCCGTGCCGCCCGCACCGAAGCCGACGCCGGACCGCGTGTGCGCCGAGGATTACGTCGGTGATGTCGCCGATCGCACCGGCTTCTCCGGGCTGGAGGCGATCGATGAGGTGACGATGGTCGCGGTGCCCGATCTCATGAGCGCCTACGAGCGGGGTGCGATCGATCTCGAATCGGTGCAGGCTGTGCAGCTCGCGATGATCGCGCACTGCGAATTGATGGGTGATCGGGTGGCGATCCTGGATCCGCCGCCTGCACTCGGTCCGCAGCAGGTGAAGGAGTGGCGGGTCGAAAAGGCCGGGTACGACTCGAAATACGCGGCTCTGTATTACCCGTGGATCAAGGTGTTCGATCCGGCCGCGGGCACCGGGCGCTTTGTCCCGCCAAGCGGTCATATCGCCGGAATCTGGGCGCGCAATGACGAGTCGCGTGGTGTGCACAAGGCTCCGGCCAACGAGGTTGTCCGCGGTGCGCTCACCCTCGGGGTGCAGCTGACCAAACCTGAGCACGATCTGCTGAATCCATTGGGCGTCAACTGCATTCGCACTTTCCCGGGGCGCGGAATCCGGGTGTGGGGTGCGCGCACGCTGTCCTCGGATCCGGCCTGGCGGTACCTGAATGTCCGGCGGCTGTTCAACTACATGGAGGAATCCATCCTGAACGGCACCCAGTGGGTGGTGTTCGAACCCAATGACGACGCGCTGTGGGCGCGCATCCGGCGCACGATCAGTGCCTTCCTGGTGAACGAATGGCGTAAGGGCGCACTGTTCGGTCTCACCCCCGACGAGGCGTTCTACGTCAAATGCGACCGCGAAACCAATCCGGCCGAGGCGATCGATGTCGGCCAGGTGGTCTGCGAAATCGGTGTCGCCCCGGTCAAACCCGCCGAATTCGTGGTCTTCCGCCTCGCCCAGATCTCCGGCGGCACCAGCCTCGTCAACGAATGACCACACAGAAAGTAGGACATCATGGCGCTCCCAGACCTCGACACGTCGGTCGGCCATTCCTTCGGTTTGGAGATCGACGGTGTTGTGATCAAACAAATTTCGGAAGTGTCGGGCCTCAAGCTCGAACAGGACGTCATCGAACTCAAGCAGAACACCGCCGATGGCAAGTACGTCATCAAGAAGCTGCCCGGCCGATACAAGGCGGGCGAGGTCACCCTGACCCGCGGTCTCACCGGTGACAACAGCTTCGAAAAGTGGGTCAAGGATTCGCGATTCGGCAAGATGGGCGCGGCGCGCAAGGGCGGGGCCATCATCGTTTACGACTACGAGGGTCAAGCGATGAAGCGCTACAAGCTGACGAATGCCTGGCCGAAGTCGCTGGAAATCGGTTCCTTGAAGGCGGGCGACACCAGCGTGCTCACCGAGAAATTGGTCATCACCTACGAAAACCTCGAGGTCGAGTAATGCGCCGCGTGCACAGTGGGATCGACCGACTCGGCGCGGTAGCGGTGGATACGCGGGTCGAGCCGACGCCGGAGCCGGTAATGCGGACGGAGTTTCCGTTCGTGCTGCCGCGCGGCTATCTCGACGCGTCGGGAACTGTGCACCGCAGCGGCACCATGCGATTGGCCACCGCGCGTGACGAATTGGTGCCCCTGCGCGACGATCGCGTCCGGGAGAATCCGGCGTATCTGTCGGTCGTGCTGATCGCCCGGGTGATCACCCGACTGGGCACCCTCATCGATATCCACGCGGGCATCGTCGAGGATCTGTTCGCATCCGACCTGGCCTTTCTGCAGGATCTGTACCAGCGGATCAATGCCGAGGGACACAGCAGGGCCGGGGTCACCTGCCCGGAGTGCGCGCACGAATTCACCATCGACCTCGCGGGCAGCCGCGTGGGGGAATAACGACGTACGGGGTCGATTCGTTGCTCCAGGAGATCTCGTACGTCGCCTACCACTTCCATTGGCCGCTCGCCGAAATCCTCGACCTGGAGCATCCGGATCGGCGGCGCTTCGCCGATGAGATCGACCGCATCAATACCAGAGCCCGAGGGAGGTGATCAGCGATGGGGTGGTTGGAACGGCTGTTTCCGTGGCGGGGCACCGAGTCGGTGCGTGCGACGGAACCTGCTGTGCGGGTTCGTGATTGGCCCGCGATGCTGCCGGTGCAGCGGACTGTTGCAACGCCATCGCTGATCAGTGGTCCGGTGCGGTTCGCGGATGGGCTGGTCTCGCATCGGGATCCGTCCTTTCGGGGGCCGGTGATGCATGCCGTCGATGCCGAGGCGCCGTCTGGGTTCGCGGGTGGGCTCGATCGCAATCCGGTTGCTGTGCAGCGACACTCGGATGGGTCCGATGTGGCGAGTGAGCACCAGCCAGCGGTGATGCTGCGCGAGTTCGCGGTACCGGCGGGGTCCGCTGGCCCAGTGAGCTGGGCAGGTCCGTTGGGCTCCGGAGGTCCAGTGGGCTCGGCAGGTCCGGTGGTCCTCGCCCGACTCGAACAGCCTGGGAACGAGTTCGTGTCGGCCAGGCGCGTTTTCGAACCGGAGATTCGTCCGGTGCCGACCGTGACGATTCCGCCATCGTCGACACCAGAGTCAATAGCGCCACTTCCGCAGGACTCCTCATCGACGATCGATTCTTCAGTCGCGCAGTATGATTCGGAATCGGCTGAGCCATTGAGCTCGGTGGGTGACGAGCCGGAGAGCCCAGTAGATGTCCCCACCGCGGCGGTCGATACATCGTCCGAACCCGTACCGACGCATCCCGATTCGACGGTGCCGGTACAGCGCTCGATCTCGCCCCTGCGTTCACGGCGGTACGGGCTCGGCGCTCCCCTGCCGGAGACCAACGACCCTGCGCATTCGACGCCGTTCGTTCAACGGTCCGCTGGCGAAGGCGATTCGGGACCCGCATACCCGCAGTCTGCCGAACCGCCCGGCATTCAGCGGAGCTACGTCGGCGGCACACACGACGTGATCCGTCGCGCGGTCGAACGATCGGCCGACGCACGAACAGAACCGGTCTCACCGCCGACGCACCAGGCGATGGGCGCGAGCGCGACTTTGCCCCCTCAGCGCGCGGGATCGTACAACAATTACCCCGAAATCCGTTGGGCTCCAGATACTTCTGGGAAATCAGCATCGATACCTGAGCGCTCGATGCCGACCTTTCAGCGGTCCGTGCAGACCTCCAGGCAACCAGTACCGACCTCCGGGCAGCCGATGCCGACCTCGGAGCGGCCAACACCCGCCTCCGAACAGCCCGTACCGACCTCCGCACAGCCGACACCCACCTCCGAACAGCCCGTACCGAACTCCGAACAGCCGACACCCACCTCCCTACAGCCCGTACCGAACTCCGAACAGCCGACACCCACCTCTGGGCAGCCGACGCCCACCTCCGCGACCGCCGAGCGGCCGATGCCGATCTCCAGGAAGCTGATACCCACCTTCGAGCAGCCAGTGCCCACCTCCGGCCACCTGGTGACGAACTCTGGGCAACTGATACCCGCCCCCGAGCAGCCAATGCGCACCCCTGAGCAGCTGAATCCCGGCTCCCAGCAACCGACGCCGATCTCTGAAGAACTGGTGCCGATCTCCGGCCGAACAGCGCCGACCATCGGAGCGATCGACACAGCGACCTCCGTCGACGGCCCGCTGCCTGTACCTGCGATATCTCCCGATACCACGCCGCGCCCCGGAACCGAATCCGAGTCAGCCCAATGGACCGCGCCACCGCATGAGCCCGACTTCATGGCGGACTCATCGGCGAGCCACACCTCGAACTCCGAATCGGCTGCACTCCCGGCATTTACGCCCCTAGCGTCGCCTGACATCGTTGCTCCAGTACTCGCGACGCGCACCCTGCAACTCCGAACTCGACCTGAAGTTACGGACCTCCCGGCAGCTCCACATCCGCCCCGAGCCTCGACCACGGTGCAGCGCGCGACGTCCGAGCCGACACCCGAATACTTCGGCGACGCTGTGAAGTTCGATACGAACTCGCCAAACCCGGCCACATCCGCTTTGACCAACCATGCACCAGACCCTGGGTCCACCGAATCATCGGCCAGCGCAACCCCAGTAGTGAGGACAGTCGGCACGCTGGCGCTACCCACGATGTTGCAACGCTCAGCGGGCTGGCAGCCAGTTGCACCGGCGCATTCCGCACCCCGGACGACAATCACTGCGCAGCGCCAACCCGCGACGCACGCACGCCCCACCACCGCCACACTTGCTCGCCCACTCGCAGGCTCTCCAGACCTCCTCGCCCCGCCAACCCTTCAGCGCGTCTTCGACTTCGGCATCTCGACTGGATCCACTCCGTCGGACACCAGAACCGCATCCGCGCCAGACCCTGCACACACCGCCAACCGCGCGATCCAGCCTGTGTGGTCCCCGATGCCCCTACAACGAACTGTGGCAGCGCCGACACCGACCCCGGATGTCGCCGACACGCCCGCGCAGAGCAGCCCTCCCGAACCACCGAAAACCACAGAACCCGCCGTCGTTTCCGACCCCACGCCCATTGATCAGCCGAGCAATACCTCGACAGATACCAACGCAATACCCTCCGGCACCTCCCCCACCGACATCGACGCACTCGTCGCCCGCCTGTACGACCCGATCGTCCGCAAACTCAAGGCCGAACTGCGCCTCGATCGCGAACGGGCGGGCACGGCCCTCGACCTCACCCTCTGATCACCCGAGGAGACCACCATGCCAACCGATCTCGACCCCGCGGTCAGCGTCTGCTTCGTCGTGACGATCGACAATATGAGCCTCGGCGCATTCAACAGCTGCGAGGGCCTCGGCTGCGAGGTGGTGATGGAGCAGCGCGAGGAGGGCGGCAATAACGGTTACGTCTGGCAGCTGCCCACTCGAATCAAGTTCTCCACCATCAAACTGAGCCGTCCGGTCACCCCGGATACGGCGAAGGTGGCCGCGTGGTTCGGCAGCGTCGCGACGGGTGTGCGCGCGAAGACCGGCCAGATTCGGGCCATGACCGCCGACGGCACCGTGGTCGCCCAGTGGGGTCTGCTCGGTGTGATGCCGGTGCGCTGGACCGGTCCCTCGCTCAATGCCGAATCACCGAAGGTCGCTGTGGAGACCATCGAGATCACCCATCACGGCTTCGTCGAGCCGGGGAAGGCCTGAGATGCCCGCGCCGATCGCCTTCGCAGCCAGCAGTGCGGGCGCCGACCGATCCGGCAGCGGCCGACCGAAATTGGAGCATGCGTTCCTCGAGGTGCGCGATCCCCCGGTGGAAAAGGGATCGCTGCAACCCGGCCCGCGCCGTGGTCAGATCGACTTCCAGTTCAACCCGAAGGAATTGTCGGTTACCAAGTCCGCCAAGTGGAATCGGGATGCGCAGAAGGGCAGCAAGAAGAGCGGCGTGCCCGAGTTCAAGGGCGCCGACCCCGCCAAGCTCACGCTCGAAATGTTTCTCGACGCGGGCCCACAGCAGGACACCAAGGTTGTCGACACGGTCGAGCGGCTGTTCGCCTGCTGCGTACCCACCGACGAGAGCCACGACAAGAAGAAGTCGAGCCCGCCGTGGGTGATCTTCCACTGGGGCGGGCTGACCGGATTCACGGCATATGTGAGCTCGGTGGCGGTGAAATACACCCTGTTCACCGCGGGCGGTCTGCCGATCCGCGGCACCGCGACGGTCACGATCGAGGAGATCGCCGCCGATCAGCCCAAACAGAATCCCACTTCGGGCAGCCTGACGGCGCGCACGATGCACACCGTCATCGCGGGCGACACCCTCGCCTCGATCGCCTGGCGCGAGTACGGCGATCCGAGCCGCTGGCGCGCCGTCGCGACCGCCAACAATATCGACGACCCGATGCGGTTGCGACCCGGTACGGAACTGCTCATCCCGGCCGCCGACGAGCTGGGGTAACCGTGCCCGCCCAGGACTTCACGAACCAGTTGCTCGTCCGCATCGCGGGCACACCACTGCCCGCCGATATCGCGGCACTGCTCACCTACGGCATGGTCGACGACAACCGCAGCGCGCCAGACCTTTTCGTGCTGCGCTTCCGCGACCCCCAGAACATTGTCCTCGACAAGGCGAATATCGAAATCGGCGTTCCGATCGAACTCGGGGTCGCGTCCAATGAGGCGAACACCCCGGTGCCGCTGCTGTCGGCCGAGGTCACCGCGATCGAGAAGGAGTTCGACGGCACCGGCACCTTCACCACCGTGCGTGGCCTCGACAAATCGCATCGGCTGCAACGCGGACGGCGGGTGACCGGCTTCGAGCACATGTCGGCCGCGGACGTCGCGCGCCGGATCGCGAGCGACGCGGGTGTCGATATCGGCAAGATCGCGGCGAGTGGTCCTGTGCTGGAACAGATTTCGCAGGGCAATGTCAGCGACTGGGAGCTGCTGCGCCAGCTCGCGGCCGACAGCGGCGTCGAGGTTGCGGTAACCGACGGCAAACTCGACTTCGGCAAACCCACCACCGCGGACACCGCGCCGCGCACCGAGGCCAAGGCGACCGAGGATCCGCTCGTCCTGGAGCTGGGGCGAAATGTGCTGCGGCTGCGCGCCATTGTCACCTCGGCCGACCAGGTACCTGGCGTTCAGGTCCGCGGCTGGGATGTGACGCGCAAGAAAGCCGTCGTCGCCGACGCACCCGCGAAAACCGCGACAGCCGAGAACGGCGTGCGACCGGGCGACCTCGCGAGCTTGTTCAAAGCACCGAAACTCGTTGGTGCGCAAGCCCCGTACGGCACGCAGGCTGAGGTGGACGTCGCATGTAAGGCACTGGCCGAACAGGTCGCGAGCGGATTCGCGGAATTGGAGGCGGTGCTGCGCGGCAACCCGAAGGTGCGCGCGGGCACAGCCGTCGCACTCGCCAATGCCGGTAAACCGTTCGAGGGCAAGTACACCGTGACGGCGTCGCGGCACACCTTCGATCCGGAGACCGGATATACGACCAGCGTCATCGTCAGCGGACGGCGTGATCGCACGCTCGCCGGACTGGTCAGCGGTGCGGCACAAGCGAATTCGGCTCGCGCGAGTTTCGCGGGTGTGGTGATCGGACAGGTCAGCGATAACAACGATCCGGCGAATATGGCCAGGGTCCGCATCACTTTCCCTTGGCTGGCCGATGGTTTCGTCAGCGTGTGGGCTCGGACCGTGCAGCAGGGGGCGGGCCACGAACGCGGCGCGCTTTTCCTGCCCGAGGTCGGCGACGAAGTACTCGTCGCCTTCGAGCACGGCGACTTCAGACGTCCGTACGTCATCGGTGGCCTGTACAACGGTGTCGACACACCCCCGACCGGGGTGGGCGATCTCGTGGACCGCACCAGCGGCGCGGTGAACCGGCGCTCGATCGTCTCCCGCACCGGCCATCGGGTCGAATTCCGTGAGCAGGCGGCGGGCGGCCAGGGCGTCCACGTGGCGACCGGCGACCAGAAACTCACCCTCGACCTGGACCAGCAGCAGACCACGATCACCGTCCACAGCGACGGAACCGTCACCGTTTCGGCGCGCAACGGCGTGACGGTCGACGCGGGCACCGGAACCCTGAAGCTCACCGGCAACGACATCTCACTCGGCGCGAAGTCCGGGATCACGCTCGACGGCGGCGCCGGACCGGTGAAAGTCTCCAGCACCGCGGGCATCGAGGTGCGAGGCACAACCGTATCCGTAAATGGCAGCGCCAGTGCGGAATTGACGGCCGGAGCGACCGCGACCGTTCGCGCCGCCATGGTCCGGATCAACTGACGGAAAGGAAGGGGTCGATATGCCACCCGCCGCTCGCGTTGCGGATCCAACCGCGCACCCCGGCGTGATCGGACCACCCGGTGTGCCTACGGTTCTGATCGGCGGGATGCCCGCCGCCACCGTCGGCACGCCGCATATCTGCTCATTTCCGCCGCCTGCCGTCCACCCGCCGTCGGCCATCGCGGGTCCCGGCTGTCCGACGGTGCTAATCGGCGGGATGCCCGCCGCCCGCGTCGGCGATCTGTCGGCCTGTGGCGCGCCGATCGCCATGGGCTGCCCGACCGTCCTGATCGGAGGATGACCATGGCCGAACAGTTCATCGGCGCGGGCTGGGCGTTCTTTCCCATGCGAACCGATTACACCGGCGCCATCGCGTTGGTGGGCGCGGACCAAGAGATCAAGGAGAGCATCCGGCTGATCCTGGGTACCGCACCGGGGGAACGTCCGATGCGTCCCGAATTCGGTTGTGCCATACATGAATTCGCATTCGCACCGGCGGACGCCGCGACTGCGGGACAGATCGTCTACGAGGTGCGGGCCGCGCTGGAGCGGTGGGAGCCGCGCATCGACGTCGACGCCGTGCAGGTGCGTTTCGATGATGTGGACAGCGGAACGCTGTATATCGATGTCCGATACAGCATTCGGGGCCGCAACGACCCCCGCAATCTGGTGTTCCCGTTCTATGTCATTCCGGAGCACGCGGAATCGGGTGGTGCGTCGTGACGCTGCCCGCGCCCAACCTCGACGACCGCAGCTTCCAGGGCCTCGTCGATGACGCGAAACGCTATGTCCAACAGCATTGTCCGGAATGGAGCGACCACAATGTCTCCGATCCGGGCGTCACCCTGCTGGAAACGTACGCCATGGTGGTCGACCAACTGCTCTACCGGCTCAACCGGGTGCCGGACCGGCTCTACCTGAAATTCCTCGAACTCCTCGGCATTCGACTGTTCCCACCCGCGGCCGCCACCGTGCCGGTCACCTTCTGGCTCTCCGCACCGCGCGAGGAGGTCGTGCTGGTGCCCGTCGGCACGCAGACCGCCACCGATCGCGAGGACACCAGCCGACCCGACCAATGGCGCACCGAGACAATCGAACCCGTCGTCTTCGCGACCGCCGTCGACCTGCCGATCGTGCCGTGCGCATTGACCGCCATCGCCACCGGAGCCGCGGGCGGCCCCGTAATCGATCGCACCGACGAGCTCACCACCGGAGCGCAATTCGCGTGCTTTTCCCCCACACCCGCGCCCGACGACACGATGTACGTAGGGCTGTCGAATCCGGTGCCCTCGTGCGCCGTTGTACTGCGATTCGACTGCCGCGTCGAAGGTGTCGGCGTCGATCCGCGCCAGCCACCACTCGTGTGGGAGGCATGGGACGGACGCCGCTGGACCGGCTGTGAACTCGAACGCGATGACACCGGCGGACTCAACCGCCCCGGCGATATCGTGCTGCACGTGCCGCCCTCGCACCGCGCATCGCCGATCCAACGGCGCACGGCGGGCTGGCTGCGGTGCCGCGTGGTGCCCGTGCGCCCCGGCCAACCGCCGTATACCGCCGCGCCCCGGGTGTTCGCCGCCTCGGCCTTCACCATCGGTGGAACCGTCGACGCCCGCTACGCCGAGATCATGCGCGACGAGATCATCGGCATGTCCGAAGGTATTCCGGCACAAGAGTTTCCGCTCGACCAGCGACCAGTCGTCGCCGAGCCGGACGAGGATATCGTCGTCGAAGTAGCTGCGGGCGATGGCTGGCAGCAGTGGATGCGGGTCGAGCACTTCGGTGACAGCCGACCCGATGACCGGCACTTCACCCTCGACGCCGCCGCGGGCGTCATCGTCTTCGGACCCGCCATCCGTCAGCCGGACGGCTCGGTCACCCACTACGGTTCGGTGCCGCCGAAGGGTGCCCCGATCCGGGTACCGCGCTACCGGACCGGTGGCGGGCGTCGCGGCAATGTGGCGCGCGGCACCGTCCGTTCGCTGCGCAGCTCGCTGCCCTACGTTTCGCGCATCGAGAACCGCAGGCCCGGTACCGGCGGTGTAGACGGCGAGACGGTCGAGAATGCGAAACTGCGCGCGCCGATGATGCTGCGCACTCGCGAACGTGCTGTCACCACAAGGGATTACGAGTTGCTCGCGCTGGCGTCCTCGCCCCGCGTAGCCCGCGCCCACTGCCTTGCGGGCACGGGCCAGGACGCGGCGGTGGTCCGGGTGCTGATCGTTCCCGAGGTGGACAGCGACGAGACGGCGACCGTCCCGTTCGAACGGCTCCAGCCGTCCGACGAGTTGCTGCAGCGTGTCGTCGCGTATCTGGACGAACGGCGGATGATCGGGGCGCGCCTGATCGTCGAACCGCCGCGCTATCGCGGGGTGACCGTCGTCGGCGCGGTGCGCGCACGTGCGACCATCGATCCGGCTCGGGTCCGCGCGAGTGCGATCCGCGCGCTCAACAGCTATCTGCACCCGGTGACCGATGGTCCGAGCGGTCAGGGTTGGCCGCTCGGCAGGTCGGTGCAGGCCGGGGAACTGTATGCGGTACTGCAGGGTATCGACGGCGTCGAGCAGATCGACGACCTGCGGTTGTACCCCGCCGATCCGATCAATGGCACACGCGGTGAAGCCACCCAGCGAATCACTCTGCCGCCCAATGGTTTGGCGTATTCGTTCGAGCATCAGATCAAGGTCACGTCATGAGGGGCACGGTCGCGGGGCTGCCGTCGGCGCATCCGCTCGGCGAGTTCCTGCCGGGCATCTACCTCGACGACCCGTTCGTTCAGCGCTGGACGAACGGGATGGACGAGATCCTCGCTCCGGTCTTCCTCACCTTCGACGCCCTGCACACCTACGTCGATCCCGCGCTCGCCCCCGCCGACTTCCTGACCTGGCTCGCGGGCTGGGTCGATGCCGACACCGACGAACAGTGGCCGACGGATCGGCTGCGGGCCGTCGTCGCGGCCGCGGTCGGCATGCACGCGCGTCGCGGGGGTGTCGCGGCGATGAAGGAGCACATCCGCAGGGTGTGCGGCTGCGAGGTGGAGGTGGTGGAAAGCGGCGGCGCACGATGGTCCCGCACACCCGACACCGTCGCCCCCGGCGACACGGTGTCACGCCTGATCGTGCTGGTCCCCCCCGACCGCTGGGATGGGCCTACCCGGCAGCGGATCGCACGCGCGGTCGAGGCGATGTGCCCGGCGCACGTGCCGTTCGAGTTGGCCCGGCAAGCACGGTAACCGGATTCGCGGATTGAACGCCCAGCTCGGCGAGCATCTTCGCGTAGTCGCGCCGGGCTCGCTCCGCGGCAGCCAGATCGTCCGCGCGCTGGTAAGCCGAGATCAGCAGCCGCCAGGCGCGATCCAGGTACGGATCGATATCCAGGCTGCGCCGCAGCGCATCGATCGCGGCGGCGGCACGATCGCGGCCCAAATCGAGTTCGGCGAGGGTGACACCGGCGAGTGACGCCTGGGTTCGGAGCCGGTCGCGTTCGGCAACAACCCACTCGACGGCTCCATCCGAGGGCAGTAGTTCGCCGCGGTACTCGGCCAACGCCGCCGTGAACGCACTGTGCGCCCGGTCCTCGTCACCGAGTTGCAGCGCGGACCGGCCCGTCTCGAGCACAGTCTCGAAGGCGACGACGTCGGCGGTGCTACGGCCGTTCAGGACAAGGGAATACGTCTCGCCCCGGCGCATCAGCAGCGTCGATTTGCCGCGGCCGGTATCGGGTTCGAGGAAACGCCGGACCGCGGATACGCTCACCTGCAGGCTCTGCCGGGCCTGCGCCTCGGGCAGATCGGGCCACAGCGCCGCGACCAGGTCGTCACGATGCACCCACCGCCCGGCGCGCATCGATAGGTAGCGAAGGGCAGCGGCGGCGCGTGGCCGGAGGGTCCGCGGATCCAATTCGATGCCGTCGACCTCGACCACGAAAGCGCCGAGGCAGCGCAGCCGCAGCAGCGCGTTCTCCGGGATCGGCAGCGTGACAACGGGTTTCGCCTCACGAACACGGTCGACGAGCGCCTGCGGTAATGGCATACCGATTTCCACGGCGAGTGCACGCGCGGCGGCGAACGGCGCCGCGGCGACGTTGCCGGTTCGGACGGCGTTGGCGAGTAAGGCGATCGCGCGCGCACCGGGTACGCCGGTCGCACGAGCGAAGGCCTCGGCGCGCGTCGCCTTGGTTTCGGCATCCGCCGCGTTTTCGGCCGCGGCCGCCAAGGCTTCGAACGCCGACGCCCACGCCTTCGGCGTATCCGCGCGTAGCCGCACGCACCGCTCGATGACCGCCCGCCACAACGACATCGACGGCTCGCCCGCCAGCAATGCCCGATACGCCGCGATCGCCGCCGCCAGCGCGGCTCCCCAATGATCGCCTGCCGCATCGCATTCCGCGGCGACCTCGGAGCCGCCGAGCTGTGACAGCGCGCGGCACTGCCGCAGCAACGCCGTCGCACCCGCGCGTTCGGCCTCACCCGCGAGCAACTCGACGCGCATCCCGACGTGCTCGCCACAGACCATCGTCGCGATGGTGCCGACGAACTGTGTCCACAGCTCGAGCATCGGGACCGTCGCATCGTCCACCGACAGCTGGGCTTGCTGACCGGCTCGACGCACGTGACCGGCCAGCAGCAAGGCGCACGTGTGTGCGAAAGCCGCACCGGCACTGTGGTTGTCATCGTCGGCATAGTCCAATGGACGACGCATCGATGCGGCCCGGATTCGATCGAGCCAATGTAGTTCGACCTGCGGCGCGGCATCGAGCCAGATATCGACCAGACGCCGTTCCCGCGCGGCCGCATCGCACAGATCGGGCTCGGAGAACAACCGCTCGGCATGCCGATACCGCTGCGACCCCCGCCGCAGATTTCCGGCCGCCACCTCACGGCGAGCCGTCGCCAACGACAGCCAGGGATCCTGCTCTACCACCGATGCGGGCAAACCCGCGCACCACACCGGACTCCGCGGATCGCCGACCACCCGCGCCCCGTGCGTGTTCAGCAGCCTGGCCACCTCGGCCCAGTGTTCCGCGCGCGCGAACAACCGTGCCGCCTCCGGATAGGCGTGTTCGTCCTCGAGTTGAGTCGCGGCCTTGCGGCACCATCGGGCCGCCTCGGCCGCGCCGAGTTCTTCGCGCAGGGCTGAGGCCAGATGCTGACGCAGCACCTCGTGGTAGCGGAAGCTGTGGCCGTCGTCGTCCGAACTGGTCAGTGCCTGGCGCCGCTCCAACTCGGCCAGCAGCGCCGCCGAATCGGTGCGATCGAGCAGCCGGTCGCAGCGCTCGGCGGTCAGTGTCTCGAAAACATGTGTGCGGCGCAGGAATTCACACAATTCGGCGGGCAGCTCACCGAGCACGGTGCGCGCGAGATAGCCCTGCAGATACCGCGCCCGCCCGCTGAGCGCACGGATCGCCGCGCGTCGCGCACCAGCGCCCAGGGTCTGGGTGCCGAGGTGGAACAGGTGCAAGCCCGCCGCCCAGCCGTCGGTGAACCGGGACAGCGCCGCCGCCTCGTCCGGCGGCAGGCGATGGCCGTAGACGCTCGCGAACAGCTCCTCGACCTCCCAGCAGCGGAAGCGCAGATCGTCACCGGACAGCACGGTCACCCGGCCGATCTCCGCGCGCATCAGATTGAAGGTGGGACGCACCCGAGAGCCGAGGACGACACGCGCACCAGGACCCGATAATGCGAACCGTTCGAAGGCCGCCTCGGCAGGCCCGCCCACAATGAAGTGGAAATCATCCACTATCAGTGTTCGCGGACCGTGCTCCGACGCCGCCCGCAGCCGCCGTACGAAACGCTCGGCATCGATATCGTCCGGATCGGCCCGATACCAAGCCACGCCATCGCCATCGGCCGCGGCATGCTGCTGTAGCAGGTGCGTCTTCCCCGAGCCCGCAGGCGCGATGACCACCGTGACATCGGCATCCGCCATCCGGCGCAGCAACCTGGGCCGCTGCAATCCCAGCCGCCCGCCCTCAGACGATGCCGTGGCACCTGATTCGACCACGCAACACCTCCTCCCGGCCATCCCCGGTGTCACCTCCGAGTTTGCGCCGAGTCGAGCACCCGGACACGGGTATTCGACTACGCAATTTTCCCACTTGACTCGCGCGAACCCACCTCCTCCATGCTGGTCAAACGATCATCATGCGCTCATGGCGGCATCGGGCGAGAGCCACCGACACCAGCGCATGGCGGTCGTCAGTCCTGCGGGAAGGTGAACCGGAGGGTGAGGAGTTGGAAAGGGCGTAGCTGCAGGCGAACTCCTGCGCCCTCCGCGGTTGTGGAGGTGTCTTCTGGCAGGGGGCGTTCCAGTAGGTCGCAGGTTTGGAATCCGGCGTTGTCGAAGCCCGTGGTTACCAGTGCCGAGGCTCGGCCGCCGTGGGCCTCGTAGACGCGGAGCACGACATCGCCGCTGCCGTCGTCCGCGAGTTTGACGGCGCTGGTCACGACGGCGTCGTTGTCGATGATGAACAGTGGCGCAACGGGTTCGGCGACACCGGGGCGCGAGGTGGTGAGGTTGACGCGGTAACCCGCGCGCACGGCATCTCCGATCGAAGCGCCGGGGACCAGAGCGTGCTGGAAGTGGTGGGAACCGTGGTCGGTCTCCGGATCGGGGAACCGGGGTGCCCGCAATAGTGAAAACCGCAGTGTTGTCGTTGTTCCGCCGTCCGCTCGAACAGTACGGGTGACGTCGTGGCCGTAGGTCGAGTCGTTGACGAGTGCCACACCCCAGCCGGGCTCGGCGAAGTGGACGAAGCGGTGATTGCAGGCTTCGAACTTCGCGTACTCCCAGCTGGTGTTGGTGTGGGTAGGTCGGAAGACATGCCCGAATTGGGTTTCGGACGCATAGCGGTCGGCGTGGATGTCCAGGGGGAAAGCAAGTTTGAGGATTTTCTCGGTCTCGTGCCAGTCGACGGTGGTGTCGATATCCAGACCGCGCGCACCCGGCCGCAGTGTCAGCGTCTGCTCGACCTTGGAAGACCCGAATGAGCGGCCGATCCGCACGGCCGCTTCGTCTTTCGAAACCGGCTCTGCCACAACGAATTCCGCCTCGGTCAGGTCAGTGACCCGGTTTCGGTAGAAGAGATCGACATCCCAAGCGTCCCAAGAGTTCGGGAAATCCGGATGTAGTTGTAGGAGACTCGCGAATGAACCCGGTGGCAGCGTCTCGCGCTGGTGCTCGAGGTCGAAAACCGATGCGACGAGCCCGCGCGCGTCCACTTCTACCCGCAACAGACCGTTGTCGAGGACGAACCCGCCACCCGCACGCTCGACCACCGAGCATGAATCACCCGAATCCACCGGAGCGGCCGCACCGGCTGGAATCGCTCGCCAGGTGTGCGGCGTCGGGTTGAACATATTCGGTCCCACCCGCTCACCGCCGAGCACCCATTGCGCCCGCTCGATAATCGCCGACAACTCCTCGGCCACCGCCGCATACGTCTGCTCCGCCTCACGGTGCACCCATGCGATCGACGAGCCCGGCAGAATGTCGTGAAACTGATTCAGCAGCACCATCTTCCAGATTCGGTCCAATGCCGCGTACGGGTACTCGAGGTTCTTCCGCACCGCCGCGGTGGCAGCCCACAGCTCGGCCTCCCGCAGCAGGTGCTCGCTGCGACGGTTGCCCTGTTTGGTCTTCGCCTGACTCGTCAATGTGCCACGGTGCAACTCCAGATACAGCTCCCCCACCCACACCGGCGGGTTCTCGTACTCGGCCTCGGCCTTGGCGAAGAAACCGGATGGGGAATCCCACACCACTTTCGGTGAACCCTCGAGATCGGCCATCCTGGCGGCCTTCGCGATCATCTCCCGTGTCGTGCCGCCGCCACCGTCACCCCAGCCGGTCGGCGCGAGCGATATCGACGCACGGCCCTTCTCCTTGAAATTCCGTGCGGCGTGGGCGATCTCACGACCGTGCATCGAACAGTTGTAGGTATCGACCGGCGGAAAGTGGGTGAAGATCCGGGTTCCGTCGATCCCCTCCCACAAGAAGGTATGGTGCGGAAACTGGTTGATCTGGCTCCACGAAATCTTCTGTGTCAGTAGCCATTTCGATCCGGCCGCCTTGATGATCTGCGGCACCCCCGCGGCGAACCCGAAGGTGTCGGGCAGCCACGCCTCTTCGTTCTCCACACCGAATTCCGTCAGAAAGAACCGCTTACCGTGCACGAACTGCCGCGCCATCGCTTCCGAACCCGGCATATTCGTATCCGCCTCGACCCACATCCCGCCGGTGGGCACGAACCGTCCCTCCGATACCGCCTGCTCGACCCGCTCGTAGACCTCGGGACGATGCTGCTTGATGAAGTCGAACTGCGCGGCCTGGGACATCGCAAAGATGAACTCGGGCTCGTCGGCCAGGAGGGCGGTCATATTCGAGGTCGTACGCGCGACCTTGCGCACCGTCTCGCGCAGCGGCCACAGCCACGCCGTATCGATATGCGCGTGCCCCACCGCGGAAATCGTGTGCACGGACGGCACCGCGGGTTTGGCCAGCACATCGATCAGGCATTCGCGCGCCGCCGCAGCGGTGGCGTTCACATCCTGTAGATCGACGGCGTCGAGTGCGCGCTCGATCGCACGCACGATGTCGTAGCGGCGGGCAGGCTCCTCGGGCATCTCGTGCATCAACTCGCCGAGGACCTCCAGATCCTGCACCAGCTGCCAGACCTCGTCATCGAAAACCGCGAGATCCATTCGGCCCAGCCGATATTGCGGCTCGTCACCAGCGGTGAGCTTGTCACCGAGAGCGTTCGGCGGAAAGAAGGGGATGATCGGGTTCGAAGCCGCCTCGACATGTAACAGCACATGCTCGCCACCGACCGCCGGGGACGCCACCCGCACCCACTGGTTACGCGGGTGCAGTCCCTTCACCGGCGACCCGTCCGACCGATAGACCAGACCCTCGCACTGGAAGCCCGTCATATTCCGGTCGAATCCGAGATCGATGATCGCCTCGACGGTTTTGCCCGCCCACTCGGCAGGCACCGTACCCTCGACCGTGAACCAGCTGGTCCCCCATGGCGCGCCCCACCTGGCACCGGATTCGATGGGCGTCCGAGGCGCGCCCAAGCCATCGGCAACCGGCACCGGTTCGTCCGGCGCAACCCAGATCGATGCCCGCAGCGGCACCGACTCCGGATAGATCGCCGGAACGATCCGCTCTGTGAGGACCCGCCCGAGGCGGTCTTCGATCAACCGACGGTCATCGTGCACAGCGCTGGCTCCCATCGGACCGGAGGAGTGATCACCAACCGCCCCATTGTCCGACAACACAGTGAATTCCGGGTGATGCCAGCCCCTTTCATCACTCCATCGTTTGATGTACCGTTATTTAACGGCTCAATAGATGCGGTTTATTCAATCGGCGGACCGGACTTCGGCGACGCCGACGGACATGCAGCTGTGCGCGCTCGGGAGGCGAAATGCTCAGTCTGGAAGGTCGACTGGCCCAGCTCATCAAGGAAGCACGAAACCTCGGCACCGGGACGACTGTTGAGACAGTAGGTGACTTGCAATCCGCCCTCGGCTCCTTGGACCACGAACTCGAGAACACAGCCCCCGACGCCGTGCAGCGTCGCCAACTCGGCAGACTGCGCCGAGAAGCGGGCCTGCTTCTGGCCGATGCTCGCGCCCGAGCCGTCCTGGCGCGCGATTTCGGGTGAACCCCAGCGCGGCGAGCCGACATTTCCGGACGGCCACATAATCCGGGAACTGATCGTCTCCATCGACGACGAAACCCGCCGAATGGCCTACTCCGTCGTAGAAGGCGCCAGGCCGCCGTTGGACTACCACCACGCGTCCTTCGAGGTCCGAAGCGAAGGTGAGCGCGGCCGCCTGATCTGGATAACCGACGTCCTGCCCGACACCATCGCCCCGGAAATCCGAATCCGCACCGAGTACGGCATCAAGGAAATGCAACAGGCAATCGAAGCATCGGCACCGAACCGACTGCCTTGACGCCGGGAGAGTCGTCGACCGGAGGCTGGACCGCACCGCCCGAACGTGATCTTGTAGTCGCACTGCGAACCGGATCACCGCCCGGCGGTTGTCGTATCGACGAGGAGCCCATTGTGTCGGACAGTTTCCTGCTGGCCACCCGAATTCGTATGACACGAGCGGATTTCGAGCGCTGGTTGGACACACCGGCACCCGACCCGAGCGCGATCGCCAATCCGGAGGCGATGTACCACGGCTGGTTCTGGGACGGCAAGCAGGCGGACTGGCAGTACGCCGACGTGGGCCGGACACCACGCGAATTCTTCGCAGACACGCTCGAAGGGGGCGGCCACGCCTCGACTTACGTTGTCCTGCACCGCGATGGCGCGCTCGAGGCCTATCTGATGCACTTCGGGTTCATCGATTCGAACGTGTACACCGCTTTGCTCATGTTCGCCGCGGCCGGGCGGTTCTCATCCGAGCCGAGCACCGTGCTGTTCTGGGCGGAGACCAGCGGTTCTTTGTGTGATGCCGAGTGGCCCGGCTGGCTGGCGGTACTCGCGGTCGGTGCGAAAGAGTCACGATTCATCGCGGAGATCGATCTCACCAGCGTAGTCGCCGACCTGCGCCCGGCCGAAGCCCGTTTCTTCGACCTCATCGGCCGCCTGGCCGAGGCTGAGGAGTCCTCCGAGAATCTCAGCGAGTCCTACTTCAGCGAAATCGCCCGCGATCCCCTCTTCGCCGATCCGGCGATCTTCGCGTAGGCATCAGCACCTCGATGCCCCTGGCGCACAATCGATCAGCGACAGTTTCGGCTTCGGCGGTGAAGTGCTCCGGACTCAGCGATGCAGCGAGGTTTCACGTTGCATATGCGACAGCTTCTGCGGATTGCGCACGGAGTAGATGCCGCTGATGAGGCCATTGTCGATGCGCACCGCGGTGACGGTGTCGAGTTCGCCGTCGAGCCGGATGATCAGCGCCGGGTAGCCGTTGACCTGTGTCGGCTGCAGTGTCGCCGCGGCGCCGATTGTGTTCCAGTAGGCGGCGAACAGCCGAGCCACTCGCTCAGCCCCGACGACAGGGCGCGGGAGAGCCTGTTTGATTCCGCCGCCGTCGTTGAGGGCGACGACATCGGGCGCGAGGATTTCGAGCAGGCGCTGTAGATCGCCGGTTTCCACCGCGCGTTGAAAGGCGGCGAGCGCGTCACGGGTCTGGTCCGAGGAGATGACTCCGCGGGGTCGGCGCGCGGCGACGTGTGCTCGTGCGCGGTGGGCGATCTGGCGGACCGCGGCGGGGGTTTTGTCGACGGCTTCGGCGATTTCGTCGTAGGCCAGGTCGAATACCTCGCGCAGTACGAACACCGCGCGCTCGGTCGGGGCCAGCGTCTCGAGCACGAGCAGCATCGCCATCGAGACACTGTCGGCCAGTTCGACATCGTCGGCCACGTCGGGAGCGGTGAGCAACGGCTCGGGCAGCCATGGGCCGACGTAGGACTCTTTGCGCCGGTCGAGGGTGCGCAGCCGGTCGAGTGCCTTGCGGGTGGTGATCCGGACCAGGTAGGCGCGCTGGTCCTGCACCGTGGTCAGATCGACATCGGCCCACCGCAGCCAGGTTTCCTGCAGGACGTCTTCGGCGTCGGCGGCCGAACCGAGCATTTCGTAGGCGACGGTGAACAGGAGCTTGCGGTGCGCGAGGAAGGCTTCGGTGGCCGGGTCCAGGCGCTCGGCTTCGCTCACGTCACTCATTGCTCTCGACTGTGCCATACACACGAGACGCCGGTCCTGCCCACTTTGTGACACCCACCGTCAGTGACGCACGTCACTCGAGCGCGGATGTCACAGGACCGTGGTCACGAGCGTCTTGTGTTCGTCCAGTTACCAAGACAGGAGGCTGACATGCAGGTCGTAGTAGTCGGCAGCGGCTATTCGGGCACGCTCGTGGCGAACCGGGTGGCCAGGAAGGTCAAGGATGCCGAGGTCACGGTGATCAACCCGCGCCCGGACTTCGTGGAGCGGGTCCGGCTGCACCAGCAGATCGCGGGAACATACTCGGCGGCAACACCTCTCGCGGAGGTACTACGGAAAGGGATCACGGCACGGGTAGGCACCGTCGACAAGATCGGCGAAGGCACCGTCGCCCTCGCCGACGGCGAGCGGATCGATTTCGATTACGCCTTCCTGGCCGTGGGCAGCACGGCGTCGCCCATCCCCGGAACCGTGCCGGTGGGCACATGGGAAGGCGCGCAGCAAGCTCGCGCGGCGCTGGCGGCGCTCACCGCGGGTGACCATGTCACCGTCATCGGGGGTGGTCCGACCGGCATCGAGACCGCGGCCGAAATCGCCGAGGCCAGATCCGATCTGCGCGTGCGGCTGATCGGTACCTCGGTGGGCGGCGGCCTTTCGAGTGGGGCCCATCGGCGGGTACGTGCCGGGCTGGAGCGACTGACCGTCGAGATCATCGATGACGAGGTGGCCGAAGTCGGTTCGGGCGCGGCGGATGTCGTGCGGCTGCGGTCGGGTCGGGAGATGGCTTCGGACCTGACCCTGTGGGCGATCGTGTCGGGCGTACCCGACCTCGCGGCGCGCAGCGGTCTCGAGGTCGACGTTCGCGGGCGTGCGGTCGTCGACGAGTTCCTGCGCAGCGTCAGCGACCAGCGGATCTTCGCCGTCGGTGACTGCGCTGCCGTGCCCGGAGCACGTTTCGCCTGCTACACCGCCCTACCGCAGGCCATTCACGCCGCCGACAACTTCGCTCGCCTGCTCGCGGGCCGCAAGCCCAGACCACACTCCTTCCCGTACGTCAGCCGCGGCCTCTCGCTGGGCAGGAAGGACGCGGTAGCCCAGTTCACCCACACCGACGACACAGTCCGGCGCGCCTACGTCGCCGGACGCACCGCGGTCGCGCTCAAGGAAATGACCACCCACAGCGCGTTCTCGTCCGCCCGCGCGGGCGTTTCCAGTTTCTGATCAGCAGGAGAATCGAATATGAAGATCGGCGTCATCATCGGCAGCACCCGTCCCGGCCGCATCGGCGACCGCGTGGCCCGATGGGTCCAGCAGCAGGCAGTCGAATATGCAAGCGACAGCGCGGATTTCGAGCTCGTGGACCTGCAGGACTACCAGCTGCCATTGCTCGACGAGCCCGTCCCGGCGGGCCGCGCGCCGGGCCGACAGCCGCACACCCGGCGATGGTCCGAGTGCATCGACTCCTGTGATGCCTTCATCTTCGTCACGCCCGAGTACAACTCCGCCCCGCCCGCCTCCCTGACCAACGCCATAAACTTCCTGCACAGGGAATGGGGCGGCAAGCCGGTCGCCTACGTCGGTTACGGCATCTACGGCGCGGTGATGGCGGTGCAGAAGCTGCGCGCGCAGGCAGGTGTGCTGCGGATGGCCGATATCGGGCCGCAGGTGGCGCTGACGCTGCGCGAGGACTTCGTGAATTTCACCGACTTCCAGCCGCGTGAGCTGCACGTCGCGGCGGTACACGGGCTGGTCGACGAGTTGCTGGCGTGGGCGCTGGCGCTGGCCCCGCTGCGCACGGCTCTGGTGTCGTAGAGGCGAATCTTCATGCGTATCACAGTCTTCGGAGCAAACGGTCCCACCGGCCGCCTGCTCACCGGCCAGGCACTCGCCGCCGGACATGAGGTCGCCGCGGTCACCCGGCAGCCGGATTCGTTTCCACTGCAACATGATCGGCTCGAGGTAGTCGGTGCCGACGTGCTCGATCCGGCGGCCGTCGACACCGCCGTGGCAGAGCGGGATGCGGTGCTATCGACGCTCGGGGTGCCCGCGGGGAAGGAACCGATCAGCACCTATTCGCGTGGTGTGGCCAATATTGTCGCCGCGATGGAACGGCATCGGGTGCGTCGGCTCGCCGTGGTCAGCTCGAGCGGAGTCGATCCGCACCCGTACTCCGACGGCGGATTCCTGTTCAACCGCCTACTACTGCCATATGTGACGCGGGTGGCGGGTAAGACCCTGTACGACGACATGCGGCGAATGGAATCCCTCATCCAATCCACCGATCTGGACTGGACGATCGTGCGCCCGAGCGGGCTCTACCACCTGCCGTCGGTCACCGACTACACCGTCGTCCAGGGCCACGCCGACGGCAGATTCACCGCCCGCGCGGACCTGGCCGCGAGCATGCTCGCCCTACTGGACGACCACCGCTACGTCCGCACCACCATCGGCGTCATCACCACGGCCGACAACCCCACCCTGCTCGAGTGGATTCGCCGCGAAGCACTCGCCAAGAGCTGAACCGACCGGGTTCGGCGTCGACACCGTCTGCGACGCCGAACCCACAGGGACAACGGTGGTTCCGGTCGAACGTTGACGCCTACTCGGCACTGTCTGCCGGATGTTCCCCACCGTCGTCCTCAGCTGCGGCGCAGCCGTTGTTCGTGCGGTCTGGTGCAGGTTCCGGGTCGCAAATCGTCGGTCGGTACTCCTCTTGTCGACGGGTCCACGCCGCGGCGGCGTGTTCTGCGACATGTTTGCTCCACTCCCACATAACCAGTCCCCCTGAGAATCGAAATCACTTGCGCACATGGGGTTACCGACATCCCGCCCCCGCTGATGCGTCGTGATCACGATATGAGCGCGTTCCTTCTCGATCGAGAAGCCGCATCGGCCAGCACCCTGAACTGCCTGGTCCGCTGGCCGGACAGGAAATCCGGACCGGACCCGGGGATTTCGGACCGGAACGCAAAGATCGGCTGATCCGGGACTACGATCGCAGGACAGTCATCACACGCGGACAACGCCCAGGCAGGAGTCCCATGTGTCGCTTGTTCGGTTTGTCGGCCGCGCCGCGGCGTGTGCGGGCCACGTTCTGGTTGCTGGATGCGCCGGACAGTCTGTCGATACAGAGCAGACGTGAACCCGACGGCGTCGGCCTCGGCACCTTCACCGCCGACGAGGCCCCGCTGGTGGAGAAACAACCGATCGCCGCGTACCAGGACGTCCAGTTCGCTCGGGAGGCGCGCGAACGAGAATCGATGACGTTCGTCGCGCACATCCGCTACGCCACCACGGGTGGCTTGCAACCCATCAACACCCACCCGTTCGAACAACGGGGCCGCCTGTTCGCCCACAACGGTGTGCTGCACGGCCTCGACGAACTGGACTCCGAACTCGGCGACTACCTGGACCTGGTACACGGCGACACCGATTCCGAACGATTCTTCGCCCTGATCACCAAGCGCACCGATCAGCACGACGGCGACGTCACCGCCGGTATCACCGACGCGGTCAGGTGGATCGCGGACCGACTGCCCGTCTACGCCCTCAACCTGGTACTCACCACGGCAACAGACCTGTGGGCACTCCGATACCCCGATACACACGGCCTGTTCGTCCTCGAACGCGAACCGGGCGGCCCGCAGGGCGACCGGCACCTGGACCAAGCCGGACGAGCCGGAATCCGGACCCGAAGCGGCCACCTGCGCGAATTCCCCGCGGTCGTGGTGGCCAGCGAACGCACCGACGAGGACCCACGCTGGCGAGCACTCGCACCCGGCGAACTACTCCACGTCGACGACCAGCTACGCGTCCGATCGACCACCGTCCTGGATTCCGCACCGCGCCACCCACTCTCGCTCGCACAACTCGACACCCGTGCGGCGGCAGCACAGTCGGGTCGGTGACCAACCTGCCTGTTCCGAACCCGCTACCGCGGTAGATGTCCTACCCCAGTGCAAGACTCGGGAGGTGAGATGGGCGGTAGCGGAAACGGGCGACGGAGGTGCGACTCTGTGTCCGCTCGAGCAGGATGGTCGGCCCGCCGGACGGGTGCTGCGCGAGCCCTCGCTCGCCGAGGCGGTGCGCGCACGGCCCGAGGTCGAGCGGTGGGTTTGGCGATCCACGGCCGAGATCTACCGACCG
>NZ_BDBY01000109.1 GCF_001613225.1 Nocardia pseudovaccinii NBRC 100343 | reverse complement strand
TCGGGGCAGGCCCGCTCGCTGGCGGCGGCTTGGGCGCGACTACACAACCTGCCCGTCCCGCCGGACGCGCCCGCGCGTGCCGCCGAGACCCAGCCGTCGCTGTTCGAATCCGGCCCGGTACCGCTGCCACCCGGCACGGACGGGTTCGACGCACTGCTGAAGGTCTACGCGGGCCAGCTGGCTCGTACGGCGAAGACCGAATATCCGGAACGTATGCGGCTGCTGCTTGCCGCCGAATCGGCGGGCATGCTGGTTGCCACGGAGATGGCCCGATCCGGGATCCCTTGGCGCGCCGACGTTCACCGCGAGCTGCTGGACACGCTGCTGGGTGAGCGCTTTCCCGGCGGGCTGGAGCCGCGCCGGATGGCGGAATTGGCCGACGAGGTGTCGCGGGCATTCGGGGAAGGCGTGCGGGTTCGGCCAGACCTGCCCAACGACATCATCAGAGCCTTCGGCCGCGTCGGGATCTTGTTGTCCTCCACCCGAAAATGGGAACTCCAGCAGATCGATCACCCCGCCATAGCGCCACTATTGGCCTACAAATCGCTGTACCGCCTGTACACCGCCCATGGCTGGTCCTGGCTCGAGCAGTGGGTGCACGGCGGCCGCTTTCGTCCCGAATACCTGCCCGGTGGAACGGTTTCCGGCCGCTGGACCACCAACGGCGGTGGCGCCCTGCAAATCCCGAAGGTGATCCGTCAAGCGATACGAGCGGACCCGGGCTGGTGTCTGGTGGTCGCCGACGCCGACCAAATGGAGCCGCGAGTCCTTGCCGCGATCTCCCGCGACCCGGGATTGATGGAGGTGGCCGGTCGCGGCGAAGACCTATACGCCGGTGTCTTCGGCGGCGACCGCGCCCAGGCCAAAATCGCCCTGCTGGGCGCTATTTACGGCCAGACCTCCGGCGATGCCCTCACTCACATGGCCGAACTGCGCCGACGTTATCCGGCCGCGGTGGCGTATGTCGACGACGCGGCTCGCGCCGGTGAAGAAGGCCGGTTGGTGCGCACTTGGCTCGGCCGCACCTGCCCGCCTGCCTCCGTCACATCGCCCGAAGCGGACGGGTACGGCAGCACCTCCGCGGCACGCGCTCGCGGCCGCTTCACCCGCAACTTCGTGGTGCAGGGCAGCGCCGCCGACTGGGCCCTGCTGGTACTGGCTGGCGTGCGTCATGCGATGACGCACGCCGGGCTCCGAGCCGAGCTCGTCTTCTTCCAGCACGACGAGGTAATCGTGCACTGCCCAGCCGAGGAAGCCACGACTGTCGCCGAAATGATCGCGGCCGCGGCCGAGACCGCAGGCCGGATCGCCTTCGGGCCGACACCGGTGCGGTTCCCGTTCACGACCGCGGTGGTGCAGTGCTACTGGGACGCCAAGTGAGGTTCCCACGCGAACCCGTCCGGATCGGTGAAAGCTCCGGCATTGCCGCCGATGACGATCCGATGCGACCCGGTTCCCTCGTGCGGCACACCAGCATCCTTGGCTGCGGCGCGGCGCCCGTAGAGCGCCAGCTTGATCGTGGACGCCGGGGTTTCGAACTCGACGTACTTGCTACCGAAGCTCTTCGCAACGGCCAGGCCGTGATCGACGTAGAACTGCTTGGTCGCCTTGACGTCGTCGACCCCGAGGAGAACCACGACATCGTCGATCTCGCGGGTGGCCGGACCGGTGTCCTTCTTCGACGACGTCGCGATCTTCCAGATCGCCCCGTCCGGCGCCTGGACGACGCCGCCGTAACCCCAGAAGCTCTTCTTGGCGGGCTTCAGCGTCGTCGCGCCCGCGGCGACAGCGGTGCCGATGAGGCTGTCGACGGTACTCGGCTGCGACACCACGAGCGAGAGGATGAAGCCACGGAAGCCGGTCGTCGGGGCCTCCGAGGTACGCACGCGCACCTTGTCGCCGAGACCGAACGCGGCGGTGTAGAAGGCCGCTGCGGCCGCAGCGTCGGGCACCTCGAGGATGACGGATTCGATAGCGGCTTGGTTAATGGTGATGTTCATGGCACCAACGCTATTTTCTACCGGCGACCAGCGCTTCTCGATTCCTGATCGCTTCGGTGGCGGTTGAATCAGCCCGTCGAGTCGAGCCACCGGCGGCCTCAGTCGATATCGAAGACGAACGAATACCAATCTCCGGACACCCTTTCGAACCGGCGCGCGCTACTCCCCACCGGCTCGGTGCCGGGCGAGTAGACCCAGCCGCGGACGGTGGAACCCACCAAGCCGTCGGCGTCATAGAAGTAGACGCGCCCATCGGACTCGCGATGAACCGAACTGATCTCGAGCCCACCGAGACTCAGGCCTCGACGGGTATTCGGCCCATCTTCGCGCAGCATCCCGGTCGCGACTTCCTCCATTTCCGGATGTGCGGCACCGAAGCTCGCGGGCCGAAAGATCAACCCGGCCAACAGCCCCGCGACCACAACCACCGGCACCGCGGCGACTTTCCAGGACCACCGGCGCTCTCGACCGAGCAGATACAGCGTCTTGATCGCCCACCCCAGCAGGGAAGTCCCCAGCAGAATCCCGCCGACCACCAGGACGATTAGCTGATCGGGACCGGTCAGGTTCATGACGAACGGCGCCCGGTCGAGGTGGACACACAAGAGAAACGCAACACCAAGAACTGCCCCCGTCAGGATCGTGGACCCTGGTGCCGTAGCGGTGCCCTGTCCGCCCCCGGCCGGAACGCGCGATGTTTCGATCGGAGCCTCCCCATCTCGACTTCTGGCCGAACGCCTGATCCGCGCTCGGCGATGCCCTCGACCGAACTCTACGGAATCACTTCCCCGAACTGCCTACTGGAATCGGCGCGCTGCCGCTGGCGGCGCTATGTGACCGGTGAAAAGTCTTCTGGGACTTGGTCGGTGGCAAGCAGTGGTGCGGCCAGCCGGTCCACGTAAGCACCGAGGGTGGCGCGGTCGACGCTCGACAGCGCGGTCGTGCCGATCTTGTCGCGCAGGAAACTGACGCCGACGATGATCGCGGCGAGCAGTTCCGCGCGCAGGGCGGTGTCGGGGCCGTCGAGGCGGTCGGCGAGCAGGTCTCCGAAGGCGGAATCGATGCGTTCGCGGAGTATCGCGCGAACGGTGTCGTCGTTGGCCGCACCGACGAAACGCGAGATTGCGGCGCCGCCGCCCGTACCGGCCGCGGTGAGGTCGAGCGCATGACCGAGCAGAGTGTGCGGCAACTCGGCCAGCGGTGTGTCCCTGATGATGTTGTCCGAGTCGCCGCCGGACGCGGCTTCCGCGAACAGCTTCTCCTTCGAGCCGAAATAGCGGTAGACCAGGGCTTGGTTCACACCCGCTGCGGTCGCGACATCACGCGTGCTGGTGCCTTCGACGCCGCGTTCGGCCATCAGCACGCGCGCCGCGTCCAGCAGCGATTGGCGGGTAGCGGCCGCGTCCCGCCTACGGGGACGACCCACATGCTCGGTGCCCATCGGCGGTCTCCGTTCACACAAATAGTCGAGTGATGACTGCAGTGTAAGGCACCCGACCTGCGGTGACGGCAATCACAGCACGCTATGTAGTCGATCGTTGACTTACGGGGGACGCGGCCCCTAACGTAGTAAGTAATCAATTGACTACATAAGTGAGGTTGGCATGTCCGAAGCCCTCGCAGCACCGCCGCGGACGACCATTCCGCCGGATCCAGCCATCGGATCGAACCGGCGAACCGAATCGCATCCGACCGCGGTCCTGCTCGTGCTGGCCCTGTCGACGTTCGCCATCGTGGTCATGCAGAGCATGGTGATGCCGATCCTCGGTGGCCTCGCGACTTCGCTGAACGTCTCGATGGCGGACGCGTCCTGGCTGATCACGGTCAATCTGCTTGCCGCCGCGGTGTTCACGCCGTTCATCGGCTCACTCGGGGACACACTCGGCCGCAAGCGGGTCCTGATGATCACACTCGCTATGACCACGCTCGGCTCGGTACTGGTCGCGGTATCCCATGTGATGGCGATCGTTTTGGTCGGCCGCGTTTTCCAGGGCATGGGCTTCGCGGCCATGCCGCTCGCCATCGGCATCGTGCGGTCGATATTCCCGCCCCAGCGGGTGCCCTCCAGCCTCGCCGTGCTCAGTGCGCTGACCGGTATCGGCGCCGGGGCCGGATTGCTGATCTCCGGCGTCCTGGTCAAGAGCGGCCTCAGCCCACAGGGCATGTTCTGGATCTCCGCGGCGGCCACCACGATCGGTCTGCTGGGAGTCGCGGTCCTGATCCGACTTCCCGAGCGCGCCAAGGCATTCCACGTCGACATCTGGGGACTGCTCACCCTCGGCGGCGGTCTGGTCTGCCTCGTGCTCGGCATCAACCGCGGTTCCAGCTGGGGCTGGACCTCCGGCGCGGTAACCGGCCTGTTCGTCGGCGCGGCCGTGCTGCTGATCGCGTGCTTCTTCGTCGAACAGCGAGTGCGCGAGCCGCTGATCGATATGCGCATGATGCGCACCCCCGTCGTACTGGGCACCAACCTCACCGCATTCCTCACCGGCGCCGGAATGTACGGCGCATTCGTACTGGTACTCCAATTCGTGCAAACACCGAGCAGGTTCGGTTACGGCTTCGATTCCGACGCCCTCGGTGCGGGGGTGACCCTGCTGCCGCTCACCGCGGGCACCCTGTTGGGAGCTGTCAGCGTTTCAGCGCTGATCAGGGCTGTCGGCCCGAAGTGGCCGATGTTCATCGGCACCATCGTGGCGACCCTGACCTTCGGATTCCTGCTGCTGTTCCACGAACAGCATTGGCACTTCTACGTCGCCACCGGCCTGCTGGGCCTTGGTCTCGGCCTGGCGATGGGCGCGATGCCGACACTGCTCAACAGCGGCGTCACCCCGGAACAAACCAGCGTCGCCAACAGTGTCAACCAGACACTGCGCTCGGTCGGCGGCTCGATCGGCACCGCCGTAGCGACCGCAATCCTCGCCTCCCACACCATGACAGGCACCCCACTACCCACCCTCCACGCGTACAGCATGGCCTTCGCGATCTCCGGCGCAATATGCATCCTCGCCGTCATCGCCGCCGCCCTGGTCCCCTACCGCCACAACGCCGTTGAATGAGCCTCTGCCCCTGCTACTTCGGGTGATCGATCGGATTGCTCCGACTCCCCGCCGAGGAAGCTGACGTCCATGGCGCCAAGGCGACCACAAACCCTGGGTGCGATTGGTGACAACGCAGTCGAAGCGGAAACGTGCACGGAAGTGCGAACCGATTCGGTTGGGACACAGGCGACATGAATGGCCGAGATGTCGTGGCAAACGATGACAGCTGGCCGTCCCGAGCGACCGGGCGAATCGGGTTGACCCCCAGCAAGTTTGGCCACCGCGCGATCGTCTCGGCACCAACCGCTGGTACTCCGGCCGAGGCCTGTGCTGCAGTGAAACACCACCTGGAGACCGCCCGCGACCGGCCGCCATTGTCTAGGGTCTGAGCGTATGAGTTGCCGCCTGTCTGAACTGGTCGTCAAATGCACCGACCCCGTTGCCCTGTCCCGTTTCTGGTGCGCCGTGCTGGGCTACGTCGAGTTGAGCAGGGAGGAGCCGGATGACGGTATCGAAATCGGGCCGCCGTCCGGATTCGGCGGGGCCGCTCCGACACTGGTGTTCAGCCGAGTCGAGGAGCCGAAGGCCGCGAAGCTCCGGCTGCACTTCGACGTGAACCCGGTCGACCGCGACCAAGATGCCGAACTGGAGCGGCTGCTGTCGCTCGGTGCGCGACCGGCCGACGTCGAGCAGACCGGTGACGAGCCCTGGCACGTGCTGCAGGATCCGGAGGGCAACGAGTTCTGCCTACTGCGTCAGCGGTTGCCGGAGCTGTAGTTCGCGAATAACCGAGCGCCCCAACGCTGGCTACCGCCAATTCTGCCCAGCATTCTTGATTCGTCCATCGCCAGCGGCAATCGAGTTACCCTGAATTGATGCGTTGGTTCCGTCGGTACATCCTGGCCGCGCTCGCCGCCGCGGCGTCGACCCTGCTGCTGTGCACGAACTCCTCGGCCGTCCCGCCGATCCGGTCGAACGCGCTACCGGTACTGGACTCGGATTTCCTGTGGGGTGTCGCGTCATCCGGCTTCCAGTCCGAAGGCCATGCGCCCGATAGCAATTGGACGCGTTACATCGCGAACTCCGGCGCCGACGAACTGCGCGATTCGGTCGACTTCTACGACCGATACGCCTCCGACATCGACCTGGCGGCCGAGCTGGGTGTGAAGGTGTTCCGGATCGGGATCGAATGGGCTCGCGTACAGCCCGCGCCGGGCGCCTGGGATGCAGGGGCATTCGGTTTCTACGACGCGGTGATCGCGAAGATCGTGGCTGCCGGAATGCGACCGATGATCACCCTGGACCACTGGGTCTATCCCGGCTGGGCGGCCGACCGCGGCGGCTGGCGCAATCCGGGCATGGTCGAGGATTGGCTGGCCAATATGCGCACGGTCGTCGACCGCTACGCATCCCGAAATCCGTTGTGGGTCACCGTGAACGAACCGGTCGCCTACATCGTGCACGAGACCGGCCGAGGCGCGGCGAGCGCACCCGAGATGCTCGATCGCCTCGCCCAAGCACACAACGCCATCTACGACTACATCCACCAAGTCCAGCCCGGCGCCCAGGTGACCAGCAATGTCGGCTACGTGGCCGGCTCGGAGGCGCAGGTCAACGGCGAGTTCGTCGATCGCGTCGCCAACCGTCTCGACTACGTGGGCGTCGATTACTACTTCGCCTACGATCCGGTGCAGTCGCTGCTGAGTTCCATCACCAGGGCCATCGGGTCGGCAATGCCGCAGCTGCCCGGCCAGCGCATCTGGGAACTGCCGGTGCGCACCGAGGGCATCTACTATGCGCTGCAATACTATTCGCGCCGCTTTCCGGGCAAGCCGCTCTACATCGTCGAGAATGGCATGCCCACCGAAAACGGCATTCCCCGCGGCGACGGCTACACCCGAAGCGATCACCTTCGCGACACCGTCTACTGGATCCAGCGCGCCAAGGCCGACGGCATGAACGTCATCGGCTACAACTACTGGAGCCTCACCGACAACTACGAATGGGGCAGCTACACACCACGATTCGGCCTCTACACCGTCGATGTGCGCACCGACCCGACCCTCACCCGCCGCCCCACCGATGGCGTCGGCACCTACACCCAGATCATCGCCGCGGGCGGTCTCCCCGCCGACTACCGCCCCACCCGTGCCCCGTCGATCTGCGTGCTCGTCGACCCACCGGCCAGCTGCCTGAGCCCGGTCGCAAACCCCTAGCGTGTGCGGCGGTGTAGCGACGAATCAGATCACGCAACGCTCGCGGGAATCGCACCACCCACCGAGGGCTGAGCAGAGGGGCTGCCGCAGCTCGCCACATGGTGCGTTACCGCGCTCCAGCCTGATCACTGGCCGAGAGCGTCGAAGACCGCCTCGGCGCGGTCGCGCGTCTCGTATAACCTCCATGCGGTCTCGGCGATTCGGTCCGGATCTAGCGTATGCCCTTCTGCGGCACCGTATTTCGCCGGATCAGCGGTGACGATGGCATGGATGTCGCCGCGTTCGACCAAGCCGCCGATGGTGAGCGTTCCGGTGTAAATATTGCGGTCGGCGAGCGCGGCGTTGAGGGTGAGTGCGTAGTTGCGTAGGGCCGCGGCGGCCAAAGCCAGCTGGCCCAGCATCGGCATGGGACGTACACTGGACAACCCGCCAGCGAAAACCAGTCCGCCGGTACCGCGTTCGAGCATGCCCGGCAGTACAGCGCCGACGACTTGCACCGCGGGCCATACCCAGTCGAATGCAGATCGCGCGATCGCGGCGTCGATCTCCGCGATCGGGACCGGCAGCTGCGTCGGGCCGGGACCGTAATAGACGAACTCGACATCTCCGCTTGCGCTGATCACATCCAGGACCTCGGTCAGTCGATCCGAATCGGTGACATCGGCTGTGTGGGCGGTGGCGGCGATGTCCTGTGCGGCGAGATCAGCCAGATACGCACTGTGCCGTGCGTCGCTGCGCGAGATCAGCGCGACCCGGAATCCTTCCCGACCCCATCGACTGGCCATGGACATACCCAATCCCGGTCCGACACCGACGATTACGGCCGTGCGTGCGTTGTTCGCCATCTCTACCTCCAAATTTTGAGGGGTGCCTCACTTTCAACGAGGCTAACACTAGAGTGAGGGGCCCCTCAAGTTTGTATGATGGTCGACGTGACTCGACCGATGCGCCGCGACGCGGCCCGCAACCGCGACCGGTTGCTACAGGAAGCCGCCGGTGTGTTCACCGAACAAGGACTGTCCGGATCGCTGGAGGAGATCGCACGGCGGGCCGGAGTCAGTATCGGCACGCTCTACAACCACTTCCCGACCCGCGACGCCCTCATCGACGCACTGCTGCCGCCTCGCCTTGCCGCCGTGGACGAACTCGCCGAACAGGCTGCGGCCGAACAGGATTCCTGGGCCGCACTCACCGGTTTCATCGAAAACCTGCTGACGCGACTCGCCGCCGACCGCGGACTGCTCGAAGCATTCACCGGTGATCACCCCGCCGCCGCACAACTCGCCCAGGCATGCGCACGGGGAATGACACATCTGTCGACAGTGCTCGACCGCGCTCGCCGCGACGGGACACTACGCGCCGACGCCACCGACGACGACGTGGTGAAGCTTGTCTGGGCGCTGTCGCTTCTCGGCGACAACGCCGGTGAATCGGCATGGCAGCGATCCCTGCGGTTCGTGCTCGACGGTCTCCGCGCTTCCTGAACCCATGCGCTCCATCGGCCCGGTCAGGAGTCGGCGGGTGTCTCCACCGCTATTTCGCCACCCAGCTCGTAACCGCCACTCAGCCGCAGCCCGTCACCACTCCAAAACCGCCCGGGGTCATACCAATTCGGGCTTCGGTCCGGTGGCAACAGCCCCATCGACTGATAGGTCGCGGCCACGATCTCCGCGCAATACGCGCTCTCCAGCTCCTGGACGACCGTTCGGCGCGACCGGGGTCGCGGGAGGCGTGCCCGGCCGCGTAGCCAGCGTCCGGCGAGACCCGCGGTGGAAGGAAAAGGTGTTCCGTCGAATCGGGCGATGGTGCGCAGCAAGCTGTCTTCCATCTCTTTGGTTGCCGGACGGTTCAATTGGCGCAACCAGGCCTGCTGACCGTAGCGATGCGCCCATACCAGTACCGCATCACGCAGGTTGTGCAACTGGACGCCGCGGTGCGCGACACCCGACCACATGTCGGGCAGTGATCGGCCGAGCTCCGCATGCCAGATCAACGCGGGCAGATCATCGAGCACGACCGACATTCCCACATGGTTCACCGGACTGTTCGTCGTCATCCGAATCGCACGATCGGCCGCCGAATGCCCACGGAACAACCAGATATCGCCAGTTCTGGTGAGCTCGAGCGCCCGATCGAGACTGATGCTCGTCCCCGTCATGGAAGTAGCCTATGCGGTATGAGGTGGTGGAAGGCAGTGGGATTGGCAGGTGCGGCCGGTGTGGTCGCCACCGGCGTGGTGGTCGTGCGCGCTGAGCGCCGCCGCCGCGCCTACACCCCGGACCAGGTCCGCGAACAGCTGCACGTGCGATTCGCGCAGGCGATATCGGCCGAGTCGACCACCGAACCCGCCGCTCCCCCACCTCGGGACACCCCTGGCATCCGCAGCCGCGTCCGCCGCCTGTTTCAACGCTGACTCGCGGATCACCACGAACAGGCAGAATCAGGTCATGCCGCACCGTTCGATGCCCGCTCCGGACAAGGCCGGTTATTCGGTCCGCACGGCGGCCGAGCGGCTCGGGATCCCGACCGCGACGCTGCGTAGCTGGAATCGCCGATACGGAATCGGGCCGCAGCCGGAGCGTCCTGGGCGGCACCGGTTGTACACCGAAGCCGATATCGGGGTGCTGACCCGGATGGTCGAACTCATTCGTGCGGGCGCGACACCGGCCGGCGCGGCCGCCACGGCGCGCGGACCCGCGCTGGCCTTCGGCGACCGCCAGGCCCTGCTGTCGGCCGCGTTCGCCCTCGACACGCCGATGGTGTGCGAACTGCTGGACAAGCATGTGCGTACCTACGGGGTCGTCGACACGTGGGATCGACTGTGCCGCCCCGCTTTTGCCGATATCGTCACCCGCCAGCTCGACGGCGAGGGGTGCGTGGATGTCGAGCATCTGCTGTCATGGTGCATCATCGCGACTTTGCACCGGACCGTACCGCCGACGCGCACCCATGATCCGGTGCCGACGATCCTCGCCTGCACGAGCGGCGAGTCCCATTCCCTGCCACTGGAGGTGGCGCGCGCCGCGCTGGCAGAGCGTGGCACGGGTGCGCAGATGCTGGGACCGGACGTACCCACCATCGCGCTGCACGACACGCTCACCAGAATTACCGTCCCCGCAGCCGTCATGCTCTGGTCCCAGCAAGAGGCGACGGCTCTGACCTCGGCGGTACTCGCGTGCATCGATGCCGGTGCCCGGGTCTACCTCGGGGGACCCGGCTGGGACCAGGCGAACCTGCCCGATGCGGTCATTCGGATAGGAAGCCTGGCCGAGACGGTCGAACGGCTCGGCCGGACTTTGGTCTAGGGCACGCAGTGGTCCGAGTCCGAGGGCCCCGGGCAATACCGCGCTGAATCATGCTCACATTCCGTTGAATTCGACGATCGGCGGCGGGTAGTCGGCAGCGCGGACACCCACCCGCCACGGTCGATGGATCTCCGCGCCGGGCAACATCGCCAGCTCGGGCAGCCAGCGACGCACATAATCGCCTTCGGGATCGAACCGCTCGGCTTGGCGCAGTGGGTTGAGCACACGACTGGAGCGGGTGTCGGTGCCCGTACCCGCCATCCACTGCCAATTCAGCCGGTTGTTCGCGATATCGGCATCGACCAGCCATTGCTCGAAATGTTGCGCCCCGGCCCGCCAATCCACACGCAGCGTCTTGACCAGGAAACTCGCGGCGATCAGCCGGGCGCGTCCCGGCATCCACCCCTGGGTGAGCAGCTGTCGCATCCCTGCGTCGACCATCGGGTATCCGGTGCGCCCGGCCCGCCAGGCCGCCTCTGCCCTGGGATCTGAACGCCATGGTTCGTGCGCTGCCTTGTAGTCGGACACCGCCACCTCGCCCCGGTCGGCAAGCACCTGGTGATAGAAGTCGCGCCAGGCCAGTTGCCGCACAAAAGCGTATCCGCCCGGATCGGCCGTATCGGTGCATGTCACCACCTCGGCCGCGGACAAACAACCGAAATGCAAGAAGGGTGATAGTCCCGAGGTGCCATCGGCGGCGGGCACATCCTTGTCCTCGGCGTAGCGGCGCATCGGCCCGGACAACCACTGCTCCAACATCTTTCGGCCTGTGGTCTCGCCGCCCACCGCTAGTTCGGGTGAACCGGCACCGATGTCGGCAGGGTCCGGCATCGGCTCACTTGTCAGCCGCGGCACCGTGACCATGCCGGGCGCAGCGAGTGGTCGCCGTATCGGCGTATCGAGCCACCGGTGGAAGTACGGCGTGAAAATCGCGTAATGACCGCGCCCGGTATCGGGCCGAATCGCACCCGGATCCACGGCGGTGATCGAAGCCGCGTGACTCTGCACGGCGCAACCGATGCGCGAAAGCCGTTCCCGCAGCGCGTGCTCCCGACCACGGCTGTAGCGGGTGACGTCCGTGGCGAGGTGCAGACTCCGCGCACCGACATCGATCGCAACCCGCTCGACCTCGTCGACCACCCGGCCGCGGCGGATGATCAGCCTGCCGCCCCGAGCCCGCAACTGCTCGTCGAGCTCACCCAACGCCGCGGCCAGGAACCGCATCCGATTGGGCGCGTTTCGCACCCTGTCCAGGATGTCGACATCCAATACGAACAGCGGCACCACCGACTCGGCTTCGCGGCACGCGGCGAGCAGTGCCGGGTTGTCGTGGACACGCAGATCCCGGGTGAACAACACGATGGAGGCGGCCATGTCCTCACTGTAGATTCATATTGATGCACAAACGATGCAAGTGCATTCGCGTGCCGCTATGGGCGTGGTAAAGATTTTTTCGGCAGCGTGTCGATCTTCGACCTACCCCGTTCGACTCGAAGGTGAGAGGGTCCGAGAGGGACCCGGATACTCGAGGAGAACCATGAAGTACATGCTGATCTGGCGCGCCACCGACGAGGCCTACGCGGGGATGGAGAATTTCGACTTCGACAAGATGCTCGAGACAGTGGGTCGGTACAACGAGGAGATGATCCGGGCGGGCGTGCTGGTCGCCGCGGAGGGTCTCGACGATGCCGCCGATGGCGTGGTCGTCGATTATTCCTCCGAGACGCCCGTGGTGACCGACGGACCGTACGGCGAGACCAAGGAGCTGTTCGGCGGGTTCTACATTCTCAACGTGGCATCGAAGGAGGAGGCGGTGGAGTGGGCCAAGCGGTCGCCGCTCACCGGTCCCGGCTTCAAGACCGAAATCCGCCGGGTCACCACGATCGATGAGTTCCCGCAGGACAACGAGTGGATCCAGAAGGAGCGCAAGTGGCGGGAAGCGACCGGTCAGCTCTGAGCGGATCGAATGGCTGAGCACACCGGCCGGGCGGCTGTCGTCGCCATCTGGCGGATCGAGTCGGCGCGGATCGTCGGTGCACTCGCGCGGTACACCGGCGATTTCGCGCTTGCCGAGGACCTCGCCCAGGAGGCGCTGGCCGAGGCCCTGGTGACGTGGCCGCGTGACGGCGCGCCCCGCAATCCCGCGGGGTGGTTGCTCACCGTCGGTCGGCGGCGCGCGATCGACGCGTTCCGTCGGCGCTCCGCCCTCGACGAGAGATATGCCGCCCTCGCCCGTGATCTGGGCGAGGGCGGTGTGGTCTCCGGGCGCGAACCCAACCGCGAAGCCGAGGACATGCTCTGGGATCCGGATCGGATCGATGACGACGTGCTCGCATTGATATTCATCTCCTGCCACCCCGTGCTGTCACGGGAGGCGAGGCTGGCTCTCACCCTACGAGTGGTCGGCGGGCTGACCAGCGATGAAATCGCCAAGGCGGGCCTGGTACCGACTGCCACCGTGCAGGCCAGGATCACCCGGGCGAAGAAGACTCTGGCGGCGGCGCGGGTGCCGTTCGAGGTGCCGTCGGCCCGAGAGCGGGCCGAGCGCCTCGGCTCGGTGCTCAGCGTGATCTATCTGATCTTCACCGAAGGCTCGACTGCCAGCTCCGGTGACGAGCTGATCCGATTCGAGCTGGCGGGCGAGGCACAGCGTCTCGCGCGGGTGCTTGCCCGGCTGGTGCCGAACGAGCCCGAGGTCTACGGTCTGCTCGCGCTGCTCGAACTGACCGCGGCGCGCTTCCCTGCCCGTACCGGAGCGGACGGCGAGCCGGTGTTGTTGGAGCAGCAGGACCGCCGCCGCTGGGACCGCGCCGCGATCCGCCGGGGACGGGCCGCTCTGGCCCGCGCGGAGCAGGTCGGCCGTGGCCTCGGCGCCTACGGCTTGCAGGCGGCGATCGCCGAATGTCATGCCGTCGCAGCCTCGGTCGAGACGACGAGCTGGGAGCGCATCGTGCTCATTTACGAGGCGCTCGGCAGACTGGCCCCGTCGCCGGTGGTCGAGCTCAACCGGGCGGTGGCAGTCTCCATGGCCCAGGGACCGGCTGCGGCGCTGCCGATCGTGGACACGTTGGCGGTTGGGGCGCTTGCGAATTCGCATCTCCTGTCGAGCGTTCGGGGTGAGCTGCTCACCCGCCTGGGACGCACCGATGAGGCGCGCACCGAACTGGAGCGCGCGGCACAGCTGTGCGGCAATGAGCGCGAGCGAACGGTGCTGCGGCGCAAGCTCGCTGCGCTCGGCTGACGGTGGGCAGTACCTGGGCGCTGATGCGGGTGGGTCGTGTTGCCGGAAGGCTGCGAGCCGCGTTGCCGGACGTGGTCAGAGGGCGTCGGGCCACCCGTGCCCGGTGCGGGCAATATGCAATTCCCGGGCGGTCGGCGGTTCAGCGTGGTCGCCGTGGTGCCCTAGGACGATACCGGCCAGCAGATGTCCGGAGCGCAGTGCGGCGGCCAGGTCTTCGCCGCGGCGGCGGGCGGCGAGATATCCGGCCGCGAAAGCATCACCGGCACCGGTGGGTTCGATGATATCGACGGCGGGTGGCAGTACGTCGACGCGATCGCTGTCGTGGAAGACGGTGGCGTCGGCGGGGCCGTCCTTCACCACCAGTTCGGTGACGGCGGGTAGCACGGCTCGCACGTCCTGGGCGTCGGTGACCTGCCACAGGGCCGCGGCCTCGTCGAGACCGGTGAATACGATATCGGCCCGGCGGGCCAGGTCCAGCAGGATCGGTGCGGCGGTCGCGGCGGGCCACAGTGCGGGGCGGAAGTTGATATCGAATGAAATGGTGAATTGTTTAAGGGCGAACAAGGATTCGACGAGATCCCGGCATTCCGTGGATAGCGCCGGGGTGATGCCGGTGAGGTGCAGATGATCGACATCGACAAGCGCCTCGGCGGGCAGTGCACCAAGTGCCGCCCCCGCCGAACCACGTCGGTAATAGCGGGCCGACCCGGTGGGATCTTTGAGGTATAGCCCGGTCGGGCGTTCCGGATCGGTGTCGACCCAGCGGATGTCGACCCGGGCGGTGTGCAGCGCGGACAGAATGCGCAGGCCGAACGGATCGGCGCCGATGCGTCCGGCAAAACGAGCGGGCAGGCCGAGTTGCGCCAGTCCGACAGCCACATTGACCTCGGCGCCGCCGACCGCGACGAGTAGCTGATCGGCTGCCCGCAGGTCATTCCCCGCGGGTGGAGTGAGCGCGATCAGCGGTTCGCCGACGCACAGAACGAATCCGTTCATCGGACCTGCCCGCGTTCGACGGCCTGCAAGGCGGCCGCGACGGCGTGCAGCGCCAGCCCCTGCCCCCAGGGTTGGGCGCGGTCGTCCCTGATCACGCTGTATCCGAATGGTATGAGCTGCAATACGGTTCCGGCGCTGACCCGGGTCAGCGTGCCGGTCGCGTCGACGTATCCGAGCGCACCCGCCACCGCTCGCCACCCGGCCCGCACGATCTTCGCGGGGCAGTCCGGCAGGACATCCGCGGCGCGCAGCATGGCGGCGCCGATGCCCGCGGCGGCGGAGGTTTCCAGGATGCCCGCGTTTTCGGGTTGATCGTCGACGAGTACGCTCCACACACCGTGTTCGGGTTGCCGGTCGCTCAGCGCGCACAGTTGCCGGGTCAGCGATTCGGAAATCCGCTGCACCTGAACCGGATCGATCGCCACCCGCGCACGTCCAGCGAGTTCGAGAAACTCCACCGCGCTGAGCGCGCACCACGCGTTGGCGCGACCCCAGAAGTTCCAGATCGTTTGTCCCGCATGCGATCCATGCGCGAACAGGCCGGTGACCGGATCCTGCAGAATCTCGGCGTGGGCGATGAGCTGATCGCCGAAGTGGGCGACGAGGCCGGGATCGCGATGGTATTCGCCGAGGTGACCGAGGAAGACTCCGGCCATGAAGGTGGTGTCGGCCCACACTCCGCCCGGCCAGTGCTCCAGCGCACCGTTGGGAGCCGTTGTGGCGAATGGGGATTCGCGAAGCCACCGGCCGAGCTCGGCGGCCGATGCCGCGAGGTCCGGAAGTTCGGCGGCGGCGAGCAGCGCGGCGGCGCCGGGGGCGAGATTGTTGACGTGGGTCACGGAGATGCCGGATTCATGGTGGCGACGCAGCCAGCCGACGACGTCGGCCGGTACCGGCAGTTTGCGCGCCTGGGCGAAGCGGATCATGCCCAGCAGGCAGATACCCTCGCCCCAGAACCACGATGGCAGGCCGAGTTGCCAAGTGCGAGTGGTCAATCGTTCACCGATATCGATGAGCGCGGCCGGAGACAGATCGGTCAGGGGCGGCAGCGGGGGCGCGGCCTGTCGCGCGGAGGTCAGGTCATCGGCGGACATCGTCGACTCCCGTTGTGCCGCTGACTGGTTCGACGCGGCGACCGGTGGCGAGATCGAGGACCAGTCGATGTCCGCGCCAGTCGGCCTCCAGCCGATCCGCGTCGAAAGGGACGCGTACGGCCGGGTTGTCCAGATGCGGCGGATCGGTCGGGCGACCATCCACCAAATCAACTGCTGGGGAGCCATTTACGGTGAATGCGCCAGGCCACGACAGCACGAGGACGCGACCGTCGCGGGTGCGCCATGCTATCGAGTCCTCGGCGAAATCCGGCTCGGCAAGCGCGGATACGAAACGGTCGAACGAACCGTCGGTGGCGGCCCGCCCCACGGTGGCGACATAGGCGCGGCCGGACCCGATCGGCAACCAGGTCTGCGCCGCCTCGTCACCGGTTGCGCGGGAACGGAATCCGCCAGCCGTGGCGACCGCGACATACCCGTCACCGACACGTCCCGCCAGCCACGACCCGTTGGCGGTCCACTCGTCCAGGTGCGGGGTGGGGAACCACAGATGGGTCGAGCCGAACCAGTCGGATTCGGGTATTCGATGCAGGGCGAGCACGGTGTCGCGATGTTGATGTGCCCGCGGCAGTATGCGCTGCCCGGCCCAAGCGTTGGGGCGGGCCGAAGACGAGGTGCTGTCGGCCGCCGGGTGGGTCGCGAACACCTGCACCTCCGGTCCGAGGGTCGCGCCCCAGATATGTTCCTGGAGCCCCGGCAGCCCGCTGCGGTAGTCCTGAACGCTGGACAGCATCGCGTCCGGCGTGCGCCATACCCGCAGATCCGATCGGTACGGCCGGTCCAGCAGGTCGTGGTGCAGCCGGTATGCGCCGCGATAGAGCTGCCTGCCGTCCCACTCCTCGGGTAGCTCGGTGGCGACGGCGCGAATGAGTTCGGGCAGACGGTAGTCGGTCGCGGTCGCGAGCGCGGTCGCGGGAAGCACCGCGGCGTTCAACGAGCCCGCACCCCATAGGGTCCACATGATCGGGGCGGTCTCCTCGAACCGCGACGACCGCAGTGTCGGCACATAGGAGCGGCCGTGCGCCGCGCCGTGCACGCCGCGCCAGGAGTTGCACGCGAGGGTGAACAGGGCCTTGTCCAACAGGGCCTCCGCCAGTTGGCGCAACCGGTGATCGTCGGCGAACTCGATCCAGGAGACCAGGGCGAGCGAGTCGATCGCGAGGTAGGCGTTGGAATCGAATTCACTGAAACCGCCCGCGAGTTTGCGCCGCATCCATTCCGCGGCGAGCGCTCCGCCGTGCTCGGCGTGCGCGCGGCCGGTCCAGCCGGTGTTGACGTACAACTCATCCGGAAAGAGTTCGCCGACCAGGGTTTCGGCGGTGTGCCAGACGAACTGGTGGTTCTCGGTGAAGTAGCACATGGCGTCCAGGCCGGGCTGGTCGATCCAGTATTTGAAGCCGAGCAGCGCGGCGCGGACCCGGTCGCGTTGCGCCGGTGACCACACGTCATCGCCGAGTCGCCGCCACAGGTGGACCAGCCCGACCGCCTCGAAATCGGCGCAATCCGACCGTGATTCGATCATCTGCAGCGCGGGCGCGAGATCATCGTCGGACAGCTTCGCGGCGGGGTCGATCGTGTGCCGCGCCAGGGCACGGGCCACCCCTGGAACACCATGTGCGACGTGGCGCAGCAATTCGGCCCGCCAAATCGCCGGATCGCCTGTGGGGTCCGAGCGATGCACTGCAGGTACGCGTGCCGCGCGCAACTGCCGAACAACCGGCGCGGCCGGATCATCGACGCGCACGGTCAGCACGCTCTCGCCGGTACCGAGCATGGAGGCCGTGGCATCGGCCGCCTCCATCGATGCCTCACTCGGCGCACCGGGCAGCGTGAACCGGGCCGCCCCGTCGGCGAGCAGTACCTCCTGCGCGGCGTTTCCGTCGGCGGCGACCAGATAGCGTGCGCCGACCGGACCGGTCAGCGTCACCGTGCCGTCGATGCTGGCCCATGGCGTCAGGCCCACCGCATCGAGCATCGATTCCGCCGCCGCCGATCGGTATTCGTCCGCACCGGGGACGGGGATCACGACGCGGACCGGCAAGCCCGATACACGCAGCCCGGCGATGTGTCGACACTCGCGAAACGCCACCTGCCAGGTGACCAGGTGCACCGCGGTCAACCCGGAGCGCAACCGCGCCCGCAGCTGCGTCCGGTGCGGCTCCATATACGTGAAATCGTCTGCCTGTAAGGCCAATTCGCCATTGATGAAAACCGCGATCGGACCGGTGCAGGCGACCTCCAAGGTCCGGTACTCGGCCTGATCCACCTCGAGCACCGTCGCGGCAAGCGCCTGCCGATACTCCGGTGTGAAACAGAACTCGCTCCAGTCGAGCAGTCCGTCCGCGCCGGTGTGCCTGCGTTGCCAACCCGCCTGCCGCGCATCACCCGGTGCAGGTTCCCACGAAAACTGCCCACCCTCTAGCACTTCCGGCGGCGGTTGCGTGAGTGTCAACGGATGACGCTGGTAGAGACACTGTTTCAGCGGTGCCACGTCGGGCCCATTGGTCAGCACCCAGCGACCGTCCGCACCCCACGGACTGCCATCCGAGTCCAGCACCTCGTGCAGATCATCGCACGGCGACGAAAACGCCGGTGTGCTGAGCCAATCCCGCACATAACCGTGCCGATCGAGGGCATGCACCGATCGGTCGCTCGCGGCGACCTCTGGGATGACGTTCACCTGATAGCTCCCCTGACGAGGCCGGAGATGATCTGCCGCTGCAGGATCAGGAAGACCACGATCACCGGAATGATCGAAACCACCGAGACGGCGAGGATCTGGTTGAACGGAATCGCCTGCTGCCCGGCGAAGCGCGCGATCGCCACCGGCAGCGTCTGTTTCGATTCGTCCTGCGCCACGATCAGCGGCCACAGAAAATCGTTCCAGCGCCAGATGATCGAGAAAATGGCCAGCACCGCCAGCGCGGGACGGCACAGCGGCAGCACGATCCGCCAGAAGATCGCGAACTCACCCGCGCCATCGATGCGAGCCGCCTCGATGGTTTCGTCGGGCAGAGTCAACATGTACTGGCGCAACAGGAATACCCCCGTCGGCGTGGCCGCGGGTGGAATGATCAGTCCCAGTAGCGAATTGGTCATCCCCAGC
>NZ_BDBY01000108.1 GCF_001613225.1 Nocardia pseudovaccinii NBRC 100343 | reverse complement strand
CAGCGTCGCCGAGACGGTGACGATCGTGCTGTTGAGCAGATACCGCGGGAAGTCGAATGCGGTCAGACCGGTGCTGTAGTTGTCGAAGGTGACATCGTGCGGATACAGCGTCGGCGGCTGCGCGGCCAGTTCGGCCTGACCTTTGAACGAGGACAGCCCGGCCCAGATCAACGGTGCGACCATGATGATCGCGCCGACCGTGAGCACCGTCGTGCGCACGATGGCGCCGACCGGCGGCGTGCGCCCCGTGGTCGAGGTCCACGTCCCGGCGCGCGGCGCGACGGTGGCGAGCGCGCTCATATCGCCTCCCGCCGCCGACCGACCAGATAGTTCATGAACGTCACCGCGAAGACCACCAGGAACAGGATCACCGCCGCCGCACTGGCCAAGCCGTAGCTGATCGGCGCGTGAAATCCGTTGGTGTAGATGTACTGAACGATGAGCGTCGTCGCTCCCACCGGACCGCCGCCGGTCAGGGTATAGATGAAATCGAACGCCTGGAATCCTGCGATGGTCGACAACGTGACGACCACCATCGTCGTCGGCCGCACCAGCGGCAGCGTGATGTTCGTGATCAGCTGCCAGCTGTTCGCGCCGTCGATGGTGGCGGCCTCGTAGATCGAATCGTCGATGGACTGCAGGCCCGACAGCATAATCATGGTGTAGAAACCCAGGTGGATCCAGACGCCGACGGTGATCACCGACACCAGCGACAGGTGCGGATCGACGAGCCAGCCGGGATGGCCGAAGCCCAGCGCACTGATAACCGAATTCACCAGTCCGGTCTGCCGTTGCAGCGCGGCATTCCAGATCAGTCCGACCACCACCGGCGAGACCACGATCGGCAGGAAGTACGCCGCGCTCAACGCACCCCGCCCGCGCCGCTGCTTGTTCAGCAGCAGGGCAAGTGCCGTCGCGAGGACCGTGCTCACGATCACGAACGACACGACGAACACTACTGTCTGCCGCGCCACGTCCCAGAATTCGGAGCTGTCGGCGATCCGCCGGTAGTTGTCGGTCCCGACGGCGTGGAAAGTCCGGCCGTTATTGCTGTCGTAGAAACTGAGATTGAAGCCGTTGAGCGCGGGCCAAATCGTGAACAGCCCGAAGATCACCATATTGGGCAGCACGAACAGATAGGGCGCCACCTTGCGCCGATTGATCCGGCGCCTGCCTGCGATCATTTCGAGGCCTTGATGATGTCGGCGATCTGGGTGCGCAGATTCCGCACGCACTCGGCGACGCTCTCCTGCCCGGCGACGACTTTGCCGAACTCCTTTATCAGTGCGTTTGCCGCACCAGTGAAGGCAGGGCTGGCGGCCGCTGTGAAATCCACCGCCGGAGTAGCACCTATCTGACCGATGAAGGTGTTCATGTCCGCGTCGTGGGAGGGGTATTGCACCCCGGACGCCACCAGATCCTTGCGGGTCGGCAGCCAGAAGGCGGTCTTATCGATCTCGCGCTGGTTCTCCGCACGGTTCATCCACTGGACGAACGCGGCGCCCAACGTGGGCTCCTTACTGCGGGCGAAGGCCACCATCACCTTCATGCCCGGAAATCCGCCGCATTCAGCCGCGCACGGGTTGGGCACGGCGGCCCAGGAGAACGGCGCCGATTTCGCGAATGCGCCGACCTGCCAGGGCCCGGACAGATACACCGGCGCCTGCCCGGCCAGGAACGCGTCGTTGCCGCCCTTGTAGTTGGTACCCGCGCCGAGCCAGAAATCCTTGGACATCTTGCCCGACTGCAGCAGGTCGTTCACCATGCCGAGCGCCTGCTCCGCCTTGGCCTGATCGAGTCCGACCTGACCGTCCGCGCCGATCAGGGTGGTGCCGTACTGGCTGAGCACGGTGCTGAGCCGGTTGCCCGATACGTCCATGGTGAGCGCGTACGGCATACCGTTGGCGGCGGCCACCTTGGCCGCGTCGTCCACGAACTGCGCCCAGGAGCGCTTCGTCGTCGAATCCGGCACCGGCACACCGGCTTTGGCGAACGCGTCGGCATTGACGAATGGGCCGTTGATGGTCTGGTCGCTGGGGACCGCGTACAGGTGTCCGGCATCGTCGCGGCTGACCGCCACTGCACCGTCGGTGAATTCGTCGACATAGGACTTGCCGAAGTAGTTGGTGAAGTCGAGCAGTTCCCCCTGGTACGGGTGCCAGTCCTGGACCCGGGCGACCTCGGGCGCGGTGTTCGACGCGATGCGCGCCTGCAATGCGGTGTTCAGCTGGGCGAACGGGACCACCTGCAGATCGACGGTGGCGCCGGTGTCCTGCTCGAATCCGGCGATGGCCGCCTTGGTCGCGTCCAGATCGGGTCCGTCGGTGAAGTACACGTAGGTCAGGTGTTTGCCCTTGAAAGCGGTGAAATCGACCGACACCGGGCCTGCCGGGGCGTTCGACTCCTGTTCGCCGGGTGCGCAAGCGGCGGTCAACGCAAGCAACCCAGCCGCAATCGATCCGATTATCCGTGCCTTGATTCGCATTCAACCGCTCCTTGCTCGCGGGGTGCGGCGCCCTTGCCGCGGCCTTGCCTGGTACGGCATACTCCTCCAGCTTTCTATGTGAGGGAAAGCACTTTCTGTCAGACGGGAAACCAGAGGTGAGCTCGATGACCGATGTCCGTTACGCCACCAGTCCAGGGGAAATGGCAAGGCTCGCACCGGAAGAACTACGCGAACGATTTCTCGTCACGGATCTCTTCGCGCCTGGCGAAGTCCGTTTCACGCTGTCGCATCACGACCGGCTACTGATCGGCGGTGCGGTACCGGACGGCGCCGAGCTCGCACTCACACCACCGCCGGAACTGCGCGCCGAAAACCTTTGCGACCGACGCGAACTGGGCATTGTCTGTCTGGACGGTGTCGGCTCGGTCACTACCGACGCCACGTTGCATTCGGTGTCCGCCGAGGACATCGTCTACGTCGGGCAGGGCACCACAAGCGTGAGCGTGGCGGGCGACGCGGTGTTCTACATCGTCTCCGCCCCTGCGCATCTGGCGCACCCGACCACCCTGATCACCCGTGACGACGCCGAATCCGTGCGAATCGGCGAAGCACACAAGGCGAGCGAGCGAACACTGCGCAAATATGTGCACGAGGACGGGGCACGTTCCTGTGAACTGGCACTCGGCATCACCACGCTGGAGCCGGGCAGCGTATGGAACACCATGCCCTGTCACACCCACGACCGGCGCACCGAAATCTATCTCTACTTCGGTCTCGATCCGGCCGAACGCGTCGTGCACCTGTGCGGCGAACCGGCCCGCACGCGCAGCATCATCGTCGCCGACCGGCAGGCGGTGATCAGCCCGCCCTGGTCGGTGCACACCGGCGCGGGCACCGCGCCCTACCGGTTCGTGTGGTCGACGGCAGGTGAGAACCTGGCCTACAACGATATGGATCTGGTACCGACGCAGGCACTTTCGTGACGGGACCGTTCCGGCTGGACGGGCAGCGCGCCCTCGTCACCGGCGCGCGCACCGGCATCGGGCGCGCGGCCGCGCTCGCGCTGGCCGCGGCGGGCGCGGATCTCGTGCTGTGGGGACGCGACCGGGCGGGCCTGGCACCGGTGGCCGCCGAGGTCGAGGCGCTGGGTCGCGCCTGCAGCACCGTGGGCGCAGACCTCACCGACTCCGCCGCCGTGGAAGCCCTCGCGAGTTCCCTTGCCGCCGAACACCGCATCGATCTGCTGGTGAACAATGCCGGAATCATCAGCCGCGGTCCGGCGGTCCAGGTGTCGCTTCCCGAATGGCGGCGGGTACTCGACGTCAACCTCGATGCGGCGTTTGTACTGGCGCGCTGCATCGGTGCGACCATGGTCGAGCGCGGTGCGGGCCGGATCGTCAATATCGCCTCGCTGCTGTCATTTCAGGGCGGCATCAATGTCGCCGCGTATACCGCCAGCAAACATGCGGTTGCGGGGCTGACGAAGGCACTGGCCACGGAATGGGCCGGTCTCGGCGTCGGGGTCAACGCGATCGCCCCGGGGTATGTCGCGACCGCCAACACCGCCGCGCTGCGGGCCGATCCCGCTCGCAATCGCGCTGTCACCGAACGTATTCCGGTCGGGCGGTGGGCCGAGGCCGAGGATATCGCGGGCGCGATCGTCTTCCTCTGCACGCCCGCAGCGGCCTATGTGCACGGCCACATTCTGGTGGTGGACGGGGGATGGATGGCCCGGTGAACCACGTCGCGAACTCCCCACCGAGCGCGGTCGCCAAGGTGGTGCTCGTGCTCGAGGCACTGCCGACCTGTCGCGGGATCAGTGAAATAAGCAGAGCCACTGGACTTTCCACCTCCACCGTGCACCGGATTCTGCAAGAGCTGGCCGCCCTCGGCTGGGTCCGGGTCGACTCGGATCACCGATATCTGCCCAGTGTGCGCCTGCTGTCGCTGGCGGGGCAGTCGGCCGGGGTGACCCAGCTGGTGCGGCCGATTCTGCAGCGGCTCTGCGCGGCGACCGGGCACACCGTACATTTCGCGCTGCGCTCCGGCGACGAGGCGGTCTATGTCGACAAACTCGAGGGCGACCGCGCGTATGCGATGCGCTCTCGCGTCGGTTTGTCGATTCCGTTGCACTGCACGGCAATCGGCAAGGCGATCCTGTCCGGTCTGTCCCGGGCGGAGTTGCAAGAGGTGCTGGCGCGCATTCCGCTCACCGCCATGACGCCCCGCACGATCATCAATCCCGACCTGCTGATCGCCCATCTCGCCGCCGTGGCCGAGCGGGGGTACGCCGTCGACGACGAGGAGAACGAGGCGCACACCCGCTGCCTCGGCGCCCCCGTGCTCGACCATCACGGTGTGCCGGTCGGCGGAATCAGCGTGTCGGCCTTGGCCTTCGACCTCGATCGCGCGAAGGTGCGCGCCTGCGCGCCATTGCTGATCACCGCCGCCCGCGACGCCTCGCACGCACTCGGCCTGCCCAATTCGGCGGCGCCCGCCTCGGTACCGCGCAAACGCCGCTGATAGCGGTCGATTCCATACGGAACCGAGTCACCTGGACTGCCGATGTTTCTGCATTTTTGCAGACGGTACCTGCAACTTTCCCTCTTGCCTGGACACAAACGGGACATCAATACTCGCCAAGCGAGTCTTGTGCGGTGCGTCACATGCACCGGGCAACCTCGTGCGGAGAGAAAGACGAGGAACGACGGGATGACGTCCGCCGATACAGAAACCAGCCCCGGCAAGGTTGAAGCAACCAGCTCTGAGAAGGGTCTCGCGCGAGTTGCGCAGTCACTCGCCAGGTGGACGGAGAAGTGGTTCCCGGACGCCTACGTCGTCGCACTGGCGGGTGTATTCATCGTGGCCGTCGCCGCACTCGCCAACGGCTCGTCCCCGCGAACAGTCGCGAACGCATTCGGCGACGGCTTCTGGGATCTGACCGCTTTCACCCTGCAGATGGCGATGGTGGTGCTCACCGGGTACGTCATCGCCACCTCCCCACCCGTCGCCCGGCTCATCGACCGACTGGCCACCTTGCCGCGAACCGCCAGCAGCGCAGTGAGTTTCGTTGCGTTCCTCGCGATGTCGATATCGTTTCTGAACTGGGGCCTCAGCCTGGTCTTCGGCGGTCTGCTGGCCCGCGCGATCGCCCGTCGGGCCGATCTACGCGTGGACTATCGCGCGCTGGGCGCGGCGGCGTTCATGGGGTTGGGTGCGGTGTGGGCGCTGGGCATATCCTCCTCGGCCGCGCAGCTGCAGGCCACCGCCACCTCGCTGCCTCCGGCCCTGTTGAAAATCACCGGTGTCCTCGACTTCGGGCACACGATCTTCACGTGGCAGTCCCTGCTCATGTGCGCCATCATCATGGCGCTCACTGTGCTGATCGCGCACTTCTCCGCACCGAAGGACGCGGCGATCAAGACCGCCGAGGAACTGGACGTCGATCTCGATGACCAGCCCGCGGAAGTGGCTGCACGCTCCCGTCCCGGGGAATGGCTCGAGTACAGCCGCATCCTGCCGGTCCTGGCCGCGGTGTTGACGGTGGGCTGGTTGATCTCCCAGCTCACCAGCAAACCGGTGCTCACCGTGGTCAGCAGCCTGAACGGTTATCTGCTCGTCTTCCTCATGCTCGGCTTGGTGCTGCACGGGACCCCGCGCAAGTTCTTGCAGGCCATCTCCCTCGCCGTACCCGCCACGGCCGGAATTCTCGTGCAGTTCCCGCTGTACGCCGCCATGGCCGCGATCCTCACCAAAGCCAAAGGCCGGGGCGGCCTCACCATCTCCGAATACCTCGCGCACTTCTTCACCAGCATCGGCGGCGGCGGAAGCTTTGCCGTCGTCATCGCCCTCTACACCGTGGTACTCGGCGTCTTCGTCCCGTCCGGCGGTGGAAAATGGCTGGTCGAAGCCCCTTACGTGATGCAGGCATCAACTGATGTCCACATGAACCTCGGCTGGACGGTGCAGATCTACAACGTGGCCGAGGCGCTGCCGAACCTCATCAACCCGTTCTTCATGCTGCCGCTGCTGGCCGTGCTCAAACTGCGGGCACGCGACCTCGTCGGATTCACGTTCCTGCAGTTCCTGTTCCACCTGCCGGTGGTTCTGCTGCTCGTATGGCTGCTCGGCATGACATTCGAATACGTGCCCCCGATCCTGCCCGCCACCCCGTGACCCCGGCCAGCGGCCCCTTCGGGGCATCGGCGTATTCGATTGCCTCTTCGGCTATCTCACGACATCGGACCTCGACGAGCCTCCCGCTACCTGACGAGAAAGTGCCAGCCGACCCACGCCCACACGAGCACAGCGACAATCCGCGCCACCCGATTGCCCGTGAGGTACGCGATCGTTTCCCCCAGGGGCGCGACCAGATCCCGATGCACATGCGTGACCACGACCATGCCGAGCGCGATCACCAGCACCACCAAGAACCCGACGATGACGATCACCCGATCGCTCATCTCGACACCAACCACCAGCCAGCACCCAGCCACACCAGCCATCCGGCCAGCCGCAGCGGCAACTGCTCGAGCGCCGGATCCAGCAGCGTCGACAAGGTCGGGTGCAGCTCACTTGCTCGCGTCCAATCCGGTTGCCGCACAAAGGCATACACTTCCCACACTGACGCGACGACCAGCAGCGTCGACCAAACGACCACCCCGCGCCGCAGCCGGACGGTGGGTGGAATCTGCTCGGGTCGCGAGCGGAACGCCAACTCAGACACCACGATCACCGGGACCGCCACCAGCACGGTTGCCTGCCAACTGAACGGCCGAGTCGCGGCCCCGCCCACCGCCAGCACAACCACGACGGCCAGCAGCAGCATCCGCCGAAAGGGTCGTGCCGGTTCCCCTGTCACCTGGGCAGAATAAGCCCCTGAGCACCGAATTCGGGCGTTCGGTGGCACCGACACCGCGGCCGGTCGCCGACCACGCACAGCACCGAGCGCATCCATCGCGTCAGCAGCATCCTCACCGACCACACGGCACCGGATTCGTGCTGTCGGACCCGGCTCGCGATGCCGGTCCTGCCGCGTTTGGTCAACTCGTCGCCGCCGAATGGTCAGCAGTGATGCCGACCTCACATACGAGGCCGCGGTTCGAGTCCCGCATCGCGTGCTGCCAGCACGGCCTGCGCTCGATCACGCAATTGCAGCTCGGCCCCGCATGTGGGTCGCTTCCACCCCTTAGCCACGACCTCGTCGCACCAATCGTTTGGTGATCGTCACCGATTCGGCGGACAACTCGCGCAGCTCTTCAGCTGTTTCGATGGCCGCATGCAACGCGTGGCCGTCCTCGACGACCCGGCTCAGCAATCCGGCGCGCTCGGCTCGGCCCGCACCGAACTTATCGCCCGACAACAACATTTCGGCCGCCTTTTCCGAGGCGGCCACCTGCGGCAGCAGCAGACCGGCCCCACCTTCCGCAGTCGGTCCCAGTTCGACGAAAGGCCGCGAGAATACGGTCGAGCGACCCGCAAAAGCGAAATCACAGTGCAGCAGCATGGTTACGCCGACGCCGACGACGATGCCCTCGACTGCGGCGATGATGGGCGTATCCGAGTTGACCAGCGCTCGTAGCAGGGTCACGGCGTTCTGAAGGCCTGGGCCGTCGCGGAAGTCCGCGAGCTCGTTGTCGGCGGTGAACATCGCACCGCGCCCGGTGATCACCACCGCGCGCACGCTCGGGTCCTGATCCACGCTCTCGATGGCGACGGCCAGCTGACGGCAGGTGTCGACGTCGAGAGCGTTGCGTTTGCGGGGGCGGTCGATCGTCAAGACACGGATGCCCGGCGAGGGGTCTTCGATGGTGATCGTCACTCGATGAGAAGACTGATCACTTCGGCTACACACGACGGCTTATCGGCACCTTCACGCTCGATCGTTACGCCGAATACGACCTGCGCGCCGTGCGGTGTGCGGCTCAGCGATTCGAGGCGAATCACGCCACGCACCTTGGCGTCCACCGGCACCGGAGCTGCTGCCACGGACTGCTCTCCAGTTCGGTGCCGACCAGCGACTGCACCGCCGAACAGATCATGACCGCGCTGATCGACGGCGCGATCAACCAGCCCGCCGACCGAGCATCGATGAAACCATGCAGTCTGTAGTCCACTCACCCCAAGGAGAACCATGCTCGCAGTAACCGCCGATGTGACCGTCAAGGACGGGTCCGGCACCGAGTTCGAATCCGTCGTCGCCGATCTGGTCACCCAGGTCCGGGCCAACGAACCCGGCAATCACGTCTACCAGCTGGTCCGCTCCCAGGATGATCCCAACAATTACCGCTTCTTCGAAATCTATTCCGACAAGGAAGCCTTGGACGCCCACACCCGCTCCGACCACTTCCGCGCCGCTGGCAAGCTCATGGCGCCACTTCTGGCCGCACCCCCGAAGCTCGAGTTCTTCGACACCCTCTGAACCCCACCCTCTGCGGACCCGAACCGTCCGCAGAGGGTATCCAGCTCGCCGCACGTACACCTGCCGAATGAATGCTTCGGCGGCTGATACCCCGCGGTCACGGTGGTTCGAACGCAGCACCTGATCGTCAGCGGAGCTTGATAGGGCCGCGGATCTGGCGCGCCGCCGCCGTGGCCCAGCCGAGGTGGTAGTGGCCGCCTTCGTCCAGGAACTTCGCACGCAGTTCGTACCAGCGCAGACCCGGATGCCGGTGGTGCACGCCGTGCAGGTTGAAGCTCAGCGCGAAACGCTCCAGCGATCGAAGCGTTCGCAGGTTCATCGCCTCCAGCGGTGCGTCGAGTTCGGTGCCGTAGTGATAAGCGTTGTCCGACAGGGAGATAACCAACGCACGCCCGCCCAGTGCCGCCAACAGCATCCAGCCGTACGCACCGTAGGCGACAAACGCGGCGGCGTAGAGCACAACGATCGCAGCCGCATCGACACGGAACCGGCCCAGCACCCTGGCCTGCGCGATACGTTCGAAAAGCAGCCCCGTGACAGAGTCCGGTGCGTCCATCAGCCGACCGAGGCGACGTAGCACCGAGGCAGGCAGCACGGCCAGCAGCACCGCCGCGACCTCGAGCAGGTACAGACCGCCGAACAGCCGCAGGTAGTACCCGGGCGCTGCCTGCACCCAACTGGATGTCGCGGGGTCGTAGATCTCGGTGCGCTCCCGTGTCCTGCTGTACCGGTGATGCAGCAGATGGCCCGCCTTGAGCATCGCGAACGGTGAACCGTACAGCACCCCCAGCACACGCCCACAAGCGTCGTTGGCCCCACGCCCGCGAATCAGGCTGCCGTGGATGGCCTCATGGATCAGCGACCAGAACGGTGTAGTCGACAAAACCATGACCACCAGCGTCCAGCCCCACATCGCGCCGCGTGGCAGCAACACCAGCGGCAGCAAGAACATCTGGAACAACGCGAGACCAACAGCGATGCCGATCAACCAACCATTGATAGCCCGAGCCGGTCGCGCCGGTCCCCGGGACCCGCGAATCCTGTCACGGGTGCGCACCTCGGTCATTCTGCTGCCCTCGTTCGCATCGAGCCTGCCACGGCTCATCGTGCCACCCCCGACAAGAATCGGCCGAGGTCGAAATATGCTGCCGACCAAGAACACTCGATCTTTTCATCGAATGGCCGGACACGGTTCACCTTGGCGCGGCTGCGGCGGCCTGCTTCGGATCGGCCGGGCAGTGGGGCAGAGCGGTTATCTGGTCTGTTTCTTCGCCTTGTTCGGCTTCTTCTTTGTCTTCGGCTTGTCGTGGTCGGGCTCCCACTCGAAGCCCGCCAGGTTTTGCTCGCAGTGCCAGTTTTCGACTACAACATCGTCTTGGTCTCGTTCGCACCAGCGTTCCGTCTTGCCGCACGCGGTGACACCGAGTCCGGCGGCTACTGCGAGCGCCAAGGTGATCACCGAGGCGCGGAATCGGGTGTTATGCATCGGGTCTTTCCGATTTCGGCGATCTCGGTCGGTATCGGAGTCTGAGCGCATATGAAATCCATTGATAGATTGAGGGTTTGGTCCCCCATCCTCGCCAGTCGGCCTTGCAGGAACCTTAACGATCGGTAACTGAGGACCGGGCGCACGGGCAGCCCGGCCGGGGTGCAATCGACATGCCGAAGACACCGCACAGCCGGAGCACGCTACGAGCTCGGAGTCGTAAGAGTGCGCTGGCGGCGTTCCGCGACGCGCAGAGGATCAATGGCAGGCGTGTTCATACTCGCGGACCTCGACTTCGAGTTCGCGACGCTGCCGTGGGCCGATCAGGGACGTACGTTCGACGCCTCGGCCCACTAATCACTGAGCTGGCTGGTCAGGCCTGGTCTGATCGGGCGGCTGCTCGGGCTGGGTCTGCTCCGGCTCGGGCCGTGGGTGCTGCTGCTCGAGCAGAGGCTCTTCGGGCGAAGGCACGTGCGGCGGAGGCGGCTCGGGCAGTGCGTAGACGGACCGGGTCACTGTGGCCGACGTAGCACCGACGTTCGCGATCGCAGTTCCCCCGAGCACGAGCGCCAGTGGAACCGCTCCCGCCACGACAATCGAGACCACCTTCTGTCGACGCGGGTCGGGTGCCCTGTGTGTGCTTGTGCCCATAGATATATCCCCTTCATACGAAAAGAGATTTTGGACTCGAATATTCATATCCGACAGCCATATCGACGACTTCGGAATATCTCCGAGCATAGGCGACAGCTTGCCGCATGTCCATGGCGCCCGTTCGATCCGTTATGAGTATTCCGGTCGGCAAATTAGGTAACTCCGACTCTGAATAAGACGGGCGATTACCGTGGCTTCGGATGCTCGCATCTCGCACTCCCATCGACCTCGAACCCATGTGACCAGCGACGACGAGCTCGTTCACGAAGGTCGACGACATACCCTGTCGACCGAGAACCAGATCCCACCCGGCCGCTGGGACTCGACTTTCGGTCTATCCATCGCCGATCCGGCATCCGAAATTACGATTCGCATCGGGTTTGCCTGTTAATTGTCGGACTTATATTTCGGTTCGTCGCGGGCTGACCGTCGCCGGTAAGCAAAGGACCGATCGGGAGAGCCTCAAATCGGCTCGATGACGCTCTTTCGCAGGTGCCCGTAAACCACCGAGGTGCGTACGTCCGCGAGCTCCTGCCGCACGGTCAGCTTGTCCAGGACCACCGCGTGCAGATGGTCGGTGTCGCGAACCGCCACATGAAGCAGGAAGTCCTCGGTGCCCGTGAGCACGAAGACTCCGATCACCTCCGGCATCCGTGCCACGAAGGCCTGGAACTGCTCGATGATCGCACGCGTCGGCGGCCGTACCCGCACGGCGATGATCGCCTGCAGCCCACGGCCGATCGAGGGTAGGTCCACCTCGGCGTGAAATCCGAGCAGCACACCGCGCTCACGGAGGGAACGCACCCGTTCCAGGCATGTGGAGGGTGCAATGCCCAACTCCTGCGCCAGGTCCCGGTTGGTGCGCCGACCGTCTTGCTGCAGAAGCCGCAGCAACGCCGAATCTAGTTCATCCATGTTTCGTCTCACTCGCATGCAGCCGAATTTCGTTCGGCAAGCATGCCATGTTCCCGGACTAATTGCTAGCTTGCACGCTGTAGTTCCGTTCATGATGCGCTTCTCCACTATGCGGTCGGGCGGAGATGGAAATTCGGATGGGAAGGGACATCAGGGGTGGACGAGCGCAGGACCAGGATCTCGGCGATCTGTTCGGTCGTGGCGGCCGCGCTGTTCTGGAGCAGTTCGTACGCGGTGACCAAGCAGGTGCTGGCGGACGTCGGGCCGTTGACCATCGGGGCCATCCGCTTCACGCTCGCCGCCGTGCTACTCGGAATCATGGTGCGCATGCGCCGCAATCCGGTCGCGCGGCCGGATGCCCGTCAGCGACGGATGATCTACCTGAGCGGCGTACTCGGCATCACGGTCTACTTCGTGCTGGAGAACATCGGCGTCGAACTGTCGACCGCTTCCGACGCCTCTTTGATCGTGGCCACCTACCCGCTGATGACCATGCTGGTGGAGCTGGTGGTCTGCCGAGCCGGAATGCCGCCCCTGCGGATCGGTGGCGTGCTGCTCGCCACGACGGGAGCCTTCCTGGTCGTGCGCAACGGGGCGGAAGTCGGAGGCAGCGGGCGCTGGTCCGGTGATGTCCTGCTGCTGCTCGGCGGGCTGGTGTGGGCCGGGTACAACGTGCTGGGCAAGTACGCGGGGCGCGGGCAGGACGCGGTGAATCTCACCTACCACCAGACCGTGGCGGGTGCCGCCGGGTTCCTACTCGCCTCGCTCTTCGAGATCGGGGACTGGCGGGTCCCGGACGCCACGGCCTCAGCGCTGCTCGCCTATCTGGCCGTGGCATGTTCCGTCGGTGGCTTCCTTCTCTACAACTACGGTCTGCGCCGGTTGACCTCGAGCGTCGCGGTCAACATCCTCAACCTGGTACCGGTGTTCGGCGTGCTGGGTGCTGTGGGAATCAACGGCGAGGCGGTCGGGCTCGGACAGGTCTTCGGCGGCGTGACCATCGTCGCCGGTGTGACAGTCGGGTTGATCGAGCGCCGAACGGCGGTCGAGAAGGCCGCGGTTTCCGAGCCGACCCCAGTCGGCGAGTGCGCATGAAAGAGTCCGGCCCGGGAATCCGCGGGCTCGCGCCTCGGAGCGGGCACGGTCGCCTTGACGCCGCGAGCTGAGCATAGTTAACTGAAGGATAGATCACATATGATGAAATAGTCAGGAGCATGTGATGGTCTACGATTCGACCGCGGTATTCATCGACGTCGCCCGAGGATGCCCAGCCCATGACAGCCGACGCGCGGCTCCGGTCCGGCAGTGATGTGCACCTGCGAATCTGGCTGGGCGGCATGGCCTTCGACTACGCCGCCACCCTGGTCGCGGCACGCAATGTGATCCACGATTGGACACGAAAGCGTTGGTTCACAATCGAATTGATCCACCATGCGGTCGAGGAATGTCTGCTGCTGCCACGGCTACCGTACGAACGGTTGTTCTCGGGCCCCGCACCCTCGGGTGGTCCAACGAGGGCCTGCCGACGCCGGTACGGCGGTGAGGACACGGTCCTACCAGCGGCCGAACAGACACATACCCGCGGCGGGCTTTCGAATATTCGGAAGTTGGGCCGAGAACGCACGCCGGAACGCGATTGGTAGCGCAGCGCCTCCAGCGTGTGCTTCATAGACGGCAGCGAGCAGCGCGCCCGAACTCCGATCATCGAGATCCCAGAGTCCGCCTACTACCAGGGATGCACCGGCGAGGATGCATGCCAAAGACGCAACAACCGAGTGCGAAGCTTCCGGCGATCGAGCCGACCAGCAGCAGCCGAGACTGACCGTATTCGGCAGTGGCAGCGTCAGAAAGTCTGCGAGAGGAAGCTTTTCAGTTCCGAGATCGATCTCGAACTCGAAACCTTCGGAACGAGTTCCGTGAGCACTGATAGCCAGCAAATCGTAGGTGCCCGACCGCAGAGCCGTGCCGAGGTCCGCGAAGTTGCGAGCTTGGCGAAAGCTGATGCGGCCGTCGTTATTCAAGCGGCGTAGTGCCTCGATTTCGCATTGCGAACCGTACAGGTTCTCGTTGAACAGGCCGATGATCCTCGGATGTGGAGCGGAAGTGATCGGAGTCAGTCGCATGACCGAGGCGACCGAGGGAGCGACACAGAACTGGGAAACGAATTCGGGAAGAAGCCGTGGCCAACACAATTCCCATGAAGGCTGATCAGGAATGATGTAAACACCCGCGCCCACACTTTCGGGTTCGAGATGTTGGAACAGGCGTTCCGACAGCCACGTCAACTGCTCGTCTTCCAGGTCCTCGGAGGACACACCGATCGCGGCTTCGATCAGGTCGACCTGCTCCGAGGAAAGGGTGGCCTCTTCGACCTCACACACTGCCGAGGTAGCCGCCAACGTGGTGACGTGCAGGTAGCTTCCGTAGGGCTGACTACCAGGATCGTCCACGATGTCGTGCGACATGGTCACCCAGACTATCGACGCGTCCGGAAGGAAGGATTTCAGATCGGCGATGTCCAGTACTTCGGGATCGCGCTGCAGGGCGTCGACCGCTGCGAGATCGGTCAGTGCTCGAGTCGCCGTGGACAGGTTCGCATAGCGGTGGTCCAACGCAACCCCGAGACGGACATCTCCGGCGAAGTCTGCGGCCTGTGCCGCGATATTGGAGCCGCGATGACTACGGTCCATCCGCCGGGCCGCCGAACAATAGTCGACCAAAAGGCTGTCGACCGGCAGCAACGACTTAGCCATGGTCACGTGGTCGTTGGCCAGTCTGACCATACTGAGTCGAAACTCGTCCGGCCTGTACAGCTGTCCCGAATGCAGCAATGCCATCTCGGAGATCAAACGGGCCGTGGCGGCCTGGTCAGGAGTATTTGCTTGCTCGACGAGACGGGCATATAGCTCCGCGACGGCATGATGGTCACCGGCATCGGCTGCCCGAGCCGCCCGAGCGGGTAATGTCCGATCACCGGAGAAAGCCGAGCCAGGCGATGCGTCGTGGCTTTGCACCCACCGGGCCATACGCTCGATGTGTCGCGCTGCGGGATCGGAACGTTCGACACCCGCGAACTCCGCAAGATACTGAGCGCGCAGCGGACCGTAGACGTCGGCGTCGCGCCTGGTCAACGGCATCTGACCACGGTAGAAGTTGAACAGTGCGCGGTATCCCAAGCTGTGCGAACGCTCTTTGGCCGCGACGAGCACTCGCTTCAGCAGAGGGAAGATCCCATTATCGTGAGCAGCAGCGGCAGCCGAGCGAAGCGCTTCGGACTGGAGTTCGCTCGGCGCCAGATTCTCGATCTGCACAAGGATCGCCTCCACGACCGCCGAAACCGCAGTGCTGTCCGCATGATGGATCCGGTTCGAATCGAGCGCCTGGGACAAGCACTTCAGATTCGCATCGGAGATAGCTTGCCCCAAAGTGTGGAAATCCCGGGCAATGCCAGCGGCCAGATCCTCGTATCCACGGATCGTGTAAAGCTGCTGAATCCGCGCCGCCACAGTCGCCGTGACCACCCCGGACAGGTGGCTGGCCGGTCCGCCCTCGGCCGTCTCGATCAGGACATCACGCGCGTAGGCGATGTCCTGCTGGAATATCGGACTACGACTGAGCAGATCGAATAAACGCGCAGCAGAACGCAACTCGACCAATACCGGTCCGCTGACCGCCTCCAGCGGTTCGGTCGCAAAGCCATGAGCCGAACCACGCCGACGGAAGAGCCCAGCCACCCTAGGACTGATCCCCTGCATCGAAGATAGTGTTTCGAAGCAATTCTGCGATTTCCTCGATATCGGAGTCCTCGGAGAACTTCACTCTGAGCTGACCACGCGGCCCCGTCGCCTCGACAGTGATCGGCCCACCGTCTCGTCCCCGTCGCTTGAACAAGGAATGGATCCTTCTCGCCACATCCGCCATCGTTTGCGGCGCTTGCAACAGCGCGAGAGTCGTTGTAGCGCCGGTCAAAACATCGGCCGTGATCTGCCAACTACTGCGGCGCGCCTCGACCCGGTCCACCCCCTCCAGATCGGCTATCGCCTCAGCCAGCTCCTGCGGCACCGTCACACGAATTACAGCCATGCGCCCCTCACTGCATCATGAATCTCAAACGCCCCGAACAGTTCCAGTATCGACACACAACGTGCGGGGACCAGCAAATCGATAGACTCGCCACCACGACACGCTGGCCAGTTCCGCGTACTGCCGCACCGCTGAATCCGACCTTGCCAATTCGGCGGTTCCCCCTCGAAAAATGCGGGACGGCCCAATCCGGCGGGCCGAGAGTCCCCGTCGAATACACGTCTTTCCGGATCTTCCGGTCAGTATGGCCGAAAGATTATGTGCGCCACCTCAGTTGGTATCTCATCCGCCCGGACGCGTGGCCGCTACTTCTTGCGGCCACGTAGGAGAAGGAACGCCATATATGCCGCACCGAGGACTGCGAGCAGAGCCGCGATGCCGATACCGGTCAACAACGAATCCAGCATAATGACGAGTCTAACTTCCAATCCGCCCCTGCGCGAAAGACTTTCGACAGTGCAGTGACGGTGAACGCCGTCGTCGCGAGACGCGGAACTCGGCGGCATTGATGTTTCGGATCGTGCGACGCATCACGTGAAGTGCTCACAAGGTCAGGTGCCCGAACCTGATCGCAAGCAGATTCGCTACCAGGACGGCGACGAAGACGACCGCGGCAGCTCGGTAACTCTCGGCCCACAGTCCGACCGCGG
>NZ_BDBY01000107.1 GCF_001613225.1 Nocardia pseudovaccinii NBRC 100343 | reverse complement strand
CGGTCTTCCAACCCCACAGTCCCAGCGCCCCGAGCGCGACCAACTCCATCCCGAATGCCAGCGTGAGGTTGGCCCATTTCCAGACTTCCTGCATATCCGTACTCCCGTAAGCCGCTGAGAGCATCGCTCTCTAATGAGAGCAGTGTGCATGGTTGTTTCAGCTTCGTCAACCCTGTTCGGGCGACCTTCGCCACCGGCTCCCTCCGCCATGGAGCACGCGGACATCCTCGGATTGGGCAACGGTGGGGAATGCGGCGGGCATTGTAGATGAGCCAACGCGGCGACTTCTGGAGTTCGGCGAAAACGCGTAGAATCCGAGCAGGTCGGGACAGCATTCGGAGCCCTATCATGACTGAGAGAAAGAATTCACACACGAAGTTCACCCGGCTGGCGACGGCCGCCGGTATAGCCGCAGTCGCCGCGATTCCGGTCGTCGCAGCTGCGGCGCAAGCGCCTACCGCGCGCGCAGCGACGCCCACGTCCGCAACCCAACTCGTCGACAGCCCCGGTTGGGGTCACGGCGGCGGGTGGGGTTGGGGCGGCGGCGGTTGGGGTCACGGCGGTGGCTGGGGTCACGGCGGCGGCTGGGGTCACGGCGGCGGCTGGGGTTGGGGCGGCGGCGGCTGGGGTTGGGGCGGCGGCTGGGGTAACGGCCCCGGCTGGTGGAACCCATTCGGCTGGGGTGGCTGGGGTAGCTTCTAGCGCCGGTGACCGAGCCCGGACACGCACGGCGTGCCGGGCTCGGTCGCATCAGTACCGATCATGTGAAGCCGGGTTCGACCAACCGGGCTGGCGCTGGTGACGAGATGAAGATTGTTTGTATCGGTGGCGGACCGGCCGGGTTGTACTTCGCTATTTCGATGAAGCGGCGCGATCCGGCCCATGACATCACGGTGATCGACCGCGATCCGCCCGGGTCCACCTACGGCTGGGGCGTCGTGTACTGGGACGACCTGCTCGACATTCTGTATCGGAATGACCCCGACAGCGCCCAGGCGGTGCGTGCCGGGTCGGTTCTGTGGCGTGAACAGGCAATCCATGTGCGCGAGGACCAGACCGCACATTTCGGGGGCTACGGGTTCAGCATGGGGCGCGCGGCATTGCTCGACGTGCTTTCCCGACGGGCGAGCGACCTGGGCGTCGATGTCCAGCACGGGCGAGAGGTCCACGATCTGTCCGGCTTCGACGGCGCCGATCTCATCGTCGCTTCCGACGGCGCGAACAGCCGGGTACGGCAACTGGGTCATTTCGGCACGTCCGTCACACTCGGCGAGAATCGATATATCTGGCTCGGTACGGACAAGATCTTCACCCGATTTACCTTCGACTTCGAACACACCCCGGCCGGTTGGATCTGGTTCCATGCCTACCCGTCGGTCGCCGAGAAAATCAGCACCTGCATCGTCGAGTGCCAACCGCAGACTTGGCATGGACTGGGATTCGATTCCCTGGACAACCTGGAGAACTTGCGTGTTCTGGAGAACATATTCACCCGCCTTCTCGACGGTCACTCGTTGATCAGCAAGACACGAGGCGAGTTCGCAAGGTGGAGCCGCTTTCCCGAGGTAACCAACAAGTCCTGGTATCACGACAACGTGGTGCTGCTCGGCGATGCAGCCCACACGACGCACTTCACCATCGGTTCGGGCACCCGGTTGGCAATCATCGACGCCATCGTGCTCGCACAGAACCTGTACGAGCATGCCGAGGTCGCCGACGCGCTGGAGAACTACGACGCGCAGCGGCGCGCTGCAATGCGCCCGATACAGGCCGCCGCCCGTACCAGCATGGTCTGGTTCGAACACGCCGACCGGTATCTCGACCGCAGCGCCGTGCAGTTCGCCTATGCGATGGCCGCTAGGCACGGGCTGCAAATGCCGTGGCGATATCAGCTACACCTGCTCACACAGGTACCGACTGTGCGCAAGATCCGGCGTGCCGTCGATTCCGGACAGCGGTGGTGGCGGGCTGCCCGACGGGGGGAACTCGCGATGGCACTGCCCTCGCAACGACGCCCACCCGAACCGATCCCGACCGATCAGTCGATGTTTTGATCCCCGCACAAGCCGGGGCAACCGGTCTGCCGCCGGAAGACCGTCGTATCCCGGAACGGACAAAACCAGGGTCGAACCGACTGTGTCCGATCATGTTGCACGGCAACAGATTCAGCGTCAGCTTGATCGAGCACCGCATGCGGCAGGACGCGGACCAAGGACCACGACGAGCTCGGGCAGACCGTGCGGTCCACGGTGCAGTGAGTGCGGCAGCGCTGGCATCCGAGTGAATATTCGAGGAGTCGTTTGCACAGAATTAACGTGCAGGGCACGTGACCGCGGCCGACAGCACTCCGCCGACCACTAAAATAAATGACGCGTCTACGACACGACATCGGCGTCACCGCAAGAGCACAGCGGCTCTATCGGTTCCTAGCGCCCGCAGATTCCGGCAGACCATACAAGCGTCGCGGCACCATCACACCGCCCGCTGAACTGAATCGGCAATCTGTCCTGAACCCAGCGACAACGCGGAGACCCTTATGTCCCACGCCGACCTGAAACCCGCCCGCCACCTGAACGTCCGCATCATGACACCGGGCCAACTCGGCAGCGGCACATCCGCTGACCCGGCAACGCTGTCGCAAAGAATTCCGTTATCGGGCGACACCGGACCATCCCGGCAACTCAGCTCGCTCGACGTCGTGCTCCTCGATGCCGAATCACCCACCATGCTGCTCCACGTCGGAGCGGTCACACTGCTGGAGCCACCCGCAACAGGGTGCCCGCTGAACGTCACTACACTGCGGCGGTCGATCGCGAGCCGACTACATCTGATCGCACCCCTGAGGTGGCGATTGCGCACCGTCCCATTAGGTCTCGACCTCCCCTACTGGGAAGACAGCGACACCATCGACCTCGGATATCACGTACGCGATACACGCCTACCCGAAGGTTCGACCGATGTAGCGCTGGCCGACCTCACCGCCCGCCTGCACGCCCAGCCCCTGGACCGAAATCGACCACTGTGGGAATGCCACCTGATCTCCGGGTTGACCCAAGGCCGCCAAGCCATCTACACCAAAGTGCACCACGCACTGATCGATGGCGTGTCCGGAGCCGAGGTCATGGCAGCGGTCTTCGACATCGTGCCCGAATCCCAGCCCGTACCGCCACCGCCCGACGGGCTCCGCTTGGGACGAACGCCCAATCCCGCCGAAATACTCGGCCGCGGCATCGCACACACGATGACCCGCCAAGCCGATCGGATGCGCCTACCGCTGCGCCTGGGACCGATGCTGCCGAACACACTCACCGACATACCCAAAGCCAATCCCACGCTGCCCGGTAACCACCCCAACGGCCCCGACCGGTCCTTCGCCTTCGCCTCGCTATCACTCGATACCGTCAAACAGATCAAGAACAGCTTCGGCGGCACCGTCAATGATGTGGTAATGACATTGTGCACCACCGCATTTCGCCGCTGGCTACACGACCACGACGCAGCGGCCGACGACCCTGCCGTGGCCGCGATCCCGGTATCGGTGCGCACCCAGGAGCAACTCGGCACCGCGGGCAACCAATTCTCCATCATGTTGTGCGAACTACCGATCGGCGAACCCGACCCACAACACCGCATGAAACTCACCCACGCCGCAATGCTGGCCGCCAAAGACCGCTTCCAAGCCACCCCACCGACCCTGCTGCACTACGCCACCGCGGCCCTGCCTCAGATACTGCACGGCCTGGCCACCCGCCTGCTCCTACGCGTCGCCGCCCCCGCACTCCCCCTGGCCAACATGATCGTCTCCAACGTGCCCGGACCGCAGATACCGTTGTATGCCGCAGGAATTCGAGTGGCCGGGACCTTCCCCATCTCCGTACTCACCGACCTCTCCGGCCCACTCAACATCACCGTCATGTCCTACAACGGCCACCTCGACTTCGGCATCCTCGCCTGCACCGACACCATCCCCGATGTCTGGAACATCGCCGCCTACCTACAAGACGCACTCGACGAACTAGCTCGATAACCGCTCACGCACCCGCGACGGACAGAGTCCCGGACGGATGGGTCGTGATCGAACCCGTCGGGCGTTCTCGGGTTCACAGCGAATCGAATCGCTCTCGCTCCAGTCGTTCTCGCTCCTGTCGCTCTCGCTCCCTTCGTTCGATCTTCGCCTGCTCCTTCACCCAGGCCCGATAGCGTTCGAAATAGTCGGCCAAGGGGCGCAACGTGTTCCGCGTCCGCGCCAACTCGGGACCGAAGCTGCCGGACGATTGTGCGTTGAGGTACTCGTAGAGTTCGATCGCCTCCTCGAGCGCCGGATACGCATACGGCCCAACACGACCGATCGCCAACTCGAGCGACGCGGTCTTGTGCAGCATCGCGGCGAGGCTCGCCAAGTATTGGGAGTCGTGTTCGGCCAGCCGCCGGTACGCGGCGATCGACTCTTTGTCGAGTTCGATGGCCTCCGCGAGCCGCCCGGCTCTCGCGAGCAGTTCGCCTGCGGATTCCGCGGAACTCGCCAAGCCCGCATCGAAGGTGTCCGGGCGGGCTCTGGTGAGAAACCTGTAGTGCTCGAGGGATTCCAGGGCGGCGGGGAGCGCCTCGTCGAGGTCGTCCAATTTCGCGAAATCGAGTCCGAGCCAGTACAGGGCGTCGGCGACATCCGGCAAGTAGATATCCGGGCGGTCGGTGGTCAAGTGGCGGTACAGGGCGATGGCCTCTTGCGTCGGCGCGACCGCATCCGCGAAACGTTTCGCACCACGCAGATTCGCGCCGTACAGATTCAGGGCGGCGGCGAGATCGGGCAGATGCGTGGAGTCCCGCCCGTCCGCGAGTCGTCGATAGACCGTGACAGCTTCGGCGGCCGAGTCGACCTCTTGACTGTCGTATCCCGAATCGGGCGCTCGCTGAGCGACTCTCACCAATGCCTGTGCCAGGTTCGACAGATATGCCGCGTCCTGGGCGACCAATTGCCGATACAGCGTCACCGTCTCCCTGTGCATCGGCAAGGTTTCCTCAGCTCGGCCGAGGGACTCCAGCAAGGTGTCACAGAAGTCGAGGGATTCGGTATGCGGTCGCACGTAACGCGAGTCCGTCGCGGCCAGCCGCCGGTAGATCGCCTCCGCCTCAGTAGCGAGCGGAAGGGCTTTCTCGGCACGTCCTACGAACACCAGTCGTGTGCTGACCGCCCGCAACGAGGTCGCCAGAGCACCGGGATGATCCTCACTGAGCAGGCGACGCAGCCTCAGCGCCTCCTCGGCGGCCGCCAACGCATCGTCGCGGCGATTCTGTTCATCCAGCAGATCGCCGAGCACGGCGAGCATCGCGGCGAGATCGGACCGGTACTGCTCCTGATCCTGCTCGCTCAACCGACGCAGACCACGCACGGCCTGTTCGGCGAATTCCAGCGCCCGCGGATTGCGCCCGGAATCCATCAGCTGCACAACCATTCGCCGCAGCGCCGTGACCCAGTCCAGAAGATAGACCGCGGGTTTGCGCTGTGCCAGATCCTCGAGGATCAGGACCGCCTCACGCAGCGATGCCATACCCTCCTCGCCGCGCCCGAGCCCGAGCAGCTGCGTATTGCGCTGCCGCAGTGATTCGGCCAGATCACCCAGGTGGTCATAGGGTTCCCTATCCACCAGCTGTCTGCGCCATGCGATCGCTTCCTCGGTCGCGGCCAGCGCCTCCTCGTCCCGTCCCATCAGCGACAGCTGACGTCCAATCCGGTCCAGCGCAGCGGCCAGCGCCGGGAGTGGGGCGGGGTCGTTCGGATTCTCCCGCGCCAGAGTTCGCCCGACATCGACCACCGTCTCGCTCAGCGACAATGCTTTGTCGTCGTGGCCCTGGGCGGCCAGCCAGTCGCCGTAATCGGCGGACAGCGCCGCGATATCGTCCACGTGCTCGCTGCGCTCACGCGAGGACAGGCCCGGATACAACGACATCGCCTTACCGGCATGCTCGACCGCCTCCTCGGCCCGGCCGAGCCGGAATTCGGCGATCGCCAGCTGTGTGAACGTCGCCGCGAGTTCGGGACCGTCGGCGGTTCCGATGATTCCGGCGGCTTCGAGCGCGGCGGTGCGAGCGGCGCCGTAGGAACGCGCGTCGTTGAGCCGTTGCGCGTGGATTCGATGGACGCGCGCGCGTTGTGCCGAATCTGTCGCGGCCGCGAGACGTTCCCCGTATGCCTTGGTGGAGATGAGCGCCACGGTGGAGGCGATGTCCGATTCGCGGCAGTGCTGGGGGTAGCAGGACTCCAGCGCCGTCAGCGCGGCCGCGTCGATTCCGTCGAGTTTGACGCACCGCGCCACCGTGGCGTCGCCCGCCGCGACCAGCGCGTGCGGATGCTGCCGGATCAGCGGGAAGAGCACCTCGGTCGCCACGTGCTGCCACCGGCGAGCAGTCTCCACCAGGTTCCTGACGACCTGCGGTGTCCACCAGGCGACGTGCGAGAGCTGCCCTTCATCGGCGAGCAGTCGTGACACCGCGGTACTGGTCCAGGAATCCGCGGCCAGCATCGTCGGGGCCGTGCCCGCCGAGCGGCCTGGTATGGACAGAGCGATGAAATCCTCGCCGAGCCGGTCGGGGTGCAGACCTTCGAACACGGTGCGCGGATCCTCGGGGGGATAGCAGCGTCCATGATCGTCCATGAGCTGCTGCATTTGCACCTGTTCGGTCGCCAGCCCGACATGTCGCAGGATGTCCCCGGCCCGATACGGAGTCACCGCACCGATCAAGGTGGCAAGCCAGACCACCCGCCGCATCGTGCCCGGCGTGCATGCGACAAGACTGTTCTCGGACAGTCGAGTCCAGTGCGTGTATTCCCTGCGCAGCAGATATCCGGACAGCGCGGCCGGATCGCTCGGCATATCGGCGCCGCGTAGCTGACTGTCGACCGCGACCAGCGCGGCTAGGTGCAGCGACAGCACCGACGCGAAACCTGGCTCCGTCAGTTCGATCTCCGGCGGCGGGCCGCTCGCCGAGTCATAGGTCGCGCTCATCGCGGCGGCGAAAGCCGCTGCGGCAGCGCCGAATAGGGTCGTCCGGTCGAGCTGCGCGCCCAGCGGCATCAGTTCGGTGGCCTCGGCATCGATGCCGAAATCGCCCTCGAGGTCGTGCGCGAGGGCCGGCCACCAGTGGGCGGCCGACCGCGCCACCATGAGCACCCGCATCGTGACGCCGTATTCGAGAGCGATGACGCGAAGTTTCGCGACCAGTTGCCGCAGATGCGACAGCAACCACCGGTCCGCGTAATCGACCAGAACGAGCACCCCGCGATTGCCGCCCATTTGGATCGGATCCTGCGGAAGATCCAGATCCGGAGAGTAGTTCACCCGCCAGACCGCCCAGCCCGCCGCCGCCGATTGTGCCGCGCAATGCGCCATCAGCCGGGTCTTACCCTGACCGCCGCTTGCGTGGATCAGCCGAACGCCGATCTGTTCGGCGCGCCCCATCCAGTCGCGCAACTCGGCGAGCTCGTCATGTCTGCCGATGAACGGCACCACCTGATAGCGGGAATGCAGCAGGCGGGACGGCTGCGCTCGCGCCCGGTCCGCGGACACCGCGGCCGCGGTGATCGGGAAATCTTCGATCCGATAGTGCTGCCGTTCATTCGTGGCGTTGAGATCGCCTGTGAATTCAGCGATCTGAAACGAGCTACCAAATACGACGCTGCCGCTGACCGACTGTCCCTTTGCGCGCCGTCGCCACGAAAACTTCATCGATCCGCGTCGAGTTCACCTATGTCATGCAGTTGTTCCACCGGCCCTGCTACCCGACTGTGCGTGACCGACTGGCCTTCAGCGGGACTCGCGGACGTGGCAGTCGGGACGGCCCCCGGCGTCGGCGCGACCCCTGGACTACCGGCGGTGCGACGCAAGGAGACCTTGTTGCGCACCCCACTCACCTGGAGGACGCCACCGCCGATCGCGGAATCGCTGACCGCTTGACTGACCTTGTTCGCCGGGCCGCGGCGCGCCGTCACCAAGCCGTACACGGTGGCCGCCAAAGCGATTGCCCCGATGAAGAAACTGAAAATCCCCGCCAGTTTGTTCGCACTGTCCATTCCGACAGCGACGAACAACCAGATGCTGAACCCGAGTCCGATCACACCGGCAACGCCGACAGTCCACCCGAAAGATCGTTGTCCCACAACATCATTATCAGTCCTCGGCCAGAGCGACGCACCGGGAAATTCTCGATCGGATCGAGTCCGCTCGCGTCAGGGCCGAAGCCGCTTTCCGGCCGCGGTTTTCGGCCGCGAAGCCGGGTACGCAAGTTCATCGAACTCGGAGCGTCAATGTTCATCCGTAGTATTTGTGCGCGGTCTCGGGAACTTCGCCCGCTGAGCCGACCTTGCGCAGGATCGGGAATGGACCAAGACCGACTCCTGCTCCCGGACAGTGGTCCTGCCCCAGTTCGTCGTCGACACTCTCCGGCGCGTCAAAGCCGACGCTGTCGACAACGACCCGGATCTGGTCTTCCCCAACCGCGACGGCGGCATCTGGGATCCACACAACTTCAACCGCCTGTGGCGCCAAGCCCGCGGCGAGGAATTCGCCCAGGTCACACCCCAGACCTTCCGCAAGACCGTCGCATCCCTCGTCGCCGACCAATACGGCCCCCAGGCCGCAGCCCAACAACTCGGCCACCAAGCGTCACTACATCGACGAACCGGCCGAAGCACCCGACTTCACGGCGGCATTGGGACGACTCTCACGCTGAAACGTGTCGTTTCCCTGTCGTTCGACCCCAGAAACGGACAAAACCAGGGTCGAACTGGTACGTTCGCCCTGGTCAAAGCTCCCCCATCTGGACTCGAACCAGAAACCTGCCGATTAACAGTCGGCTGCTCTGCCAATTGAGCTATAGGGGACTATCCTTTGGCTCGTCCGTATTGGGCGGGCCGAGGTGAAACTTTAGCGTATCGGCGCTCGCCTTCCCAAATCGCGTCTCTACCTGGAGACATGCGGGGGCTTCGGCGTGTCCGGGGGTGGCGCGCGGTGGGGGTGGATCCGGATCGACAGGCGTACCGGGCGTCGGGCAGGATGGTAGCCGCGCACAGGCACTTTGGGAGGAGCTCTACGAGATGCTGCGGTTGATCATCGGCATTGCGGCCGGGTACGTGCTCGGCACGAAGGCCGGGCGGGGTCGCTATGAGCAGATCAGTGCGGCGACCCGCGCGGTGACCGGGAGCCCGGTGACTCGCAAGCTGGTTCTCTTCGGGCGACAGAAGCTGTCGGACAAGCTCAGCACCCAGGCGAAGTTGGAGCCGATGGTGCCGCTGGATGAGCGGACCACGATTCTGGTGCCGCAGGATCAGCTGCGCCGCTGAGTTCGCGGGGCGGATCGGGGAAGCGTCGAGCCGCAGCTCAGGCCGGGGCGAAGTCGTCGTGATTCCCCATCGCCTGGGTAAGCAAACTCTTGCGGTACTGCTCCAACGCCACGAGATCACCGAACAGCGCCATATAGGCCTCGGCCTGCTCGGTCGAAGACACACGCTGCAGTTTCGACTTCAGCTCCGCGATCTGGCGGCCGACCCAGGCCTCCTGCACACGAGCCAGCACCCCGGTGACGAACCGCGGAATGTCATTGGCCGACTTCACCGGCATCTGCTCACCCGACAGCTCGGAAACCAGCGCACGCATGGTCAGATCATCGGTACCGTCCGACACAGCGTTGACCCACTCCGCGCCGCTGAGCCCCGATGCCGTGCCACCGGCCTCCGCGATCATGGCGCGAACGGCGGCGTAAGCCGGATGGGTGAAGGCCTCGGTCTCGATCGAATCGAAAACCGCACCGGCCATCGCCGGATACTGCAATGCCGCACCGAGCGCTTGCCGTTGCGGCAGCAGCGTCGGATCGTTCGGATTCGGGCGCGCGGCGGGACGTTCGGCGACGACCGCGCTGGACTGTGCCGCGCCAGGCCCCGGGCCACGGCCACCCGGACTCCCACCGTTGCGATTGCGCTTGGCTTCCTCACCGACCCGCCGCACCACGGTCTGGATATCGTCCCAGCCGACCCAGCCCGCGAGCTTGGTCGCATACGCCTTGCGCAGCGCGTTGTCCTTGATCTGCGCCACCACCGGCACAGCACGGCGCAGCGCCTCCACCTGTCCCTCCGCGGTGTCCAGGTTGTGGTCGGCGAGCAGGCCGCGAATCACGAACTCGTACAACGGGGTTCGCCGTGCCACCAGGTCACGCACGGCGCCGTCGCCGGAGTGCTGGCGCAGTTCGCACGGGTCCTGGCCGTCGGGGGCGATGGCGATGTAGGTCTGCCCGGCCAACTTCTGGTCGCCCGCAAAGGCTTTCAGCGCCGCCGCCTGTCCGGCCGCGTCACCGTCGAAGGTGTAGATGATTTCGCCGCGCCAGAAGTTGTCGTCCATGAGCAGTCTGCGCAACAGGGCGAGATGTTCGTCGCCGAAGGCGGTACCGCAGGACGCGACGGCGGTTTTCACCCCGGCCAGGTGCATGGCCATGACGTCGGTGTAGCCCTCGACCACCACCGCCTGGTGGCCCTTGGCGATCTCGCGCTTGGCGTGGTCCAGGCCGAACAGCACCTGAGACTTCTTGTACAGCAAGGTTTCCGGCGTATTGATGTATTTGCCGGGCATGGTGTCGTCGTCGAAAAGCTTGCGCGCACCGAAGCCGATGACGTCACCGCCGAGATTGCGGATCGGCCACAGCAGCCGCCGGTGGAAGCGGTCGATCGGGCCGCGCTGACCCTGCCGCGACAGCCCGGCCGCCTCGAGCTCCTTGAAGTCGAAGCCCTTACGCAGCAGATGCTTGGTGAGCGTGTCCCAGCCCGCCGGGGCGTAGCCGCAGCCGAATTGCTGGGCCGCATTGCCATCGAAATTGCGGTCGGTCAAATACTTGCGCGCCACCTCGGCATCGGACTCGCGCAGTTTGGCCATGTAGAACTCGTGTGCGGCGGCATTGGCGGCGACCAACCTGGCCCTGGTGCCGCGGTCACGCTGCACCGAGGTGCCGCCGCCCTCGTAGTTGATCTGGTAGCCGATCCGATCGGCGAGCTGCTCGACCGCCTCGACGAAGCCGACGTGCTCGACCTTCTGCAGGAAGGCGAAGACGTCACCGCCCTCACCGCAGCCGAAGCAGTGGTACAGGCCGTGGTTGGGCCGCACATGGAACGAGGGCGACTTCTCGTCGTGAAACGGGCACAGGCCCTTCATGGAGTCCGCACCCGCCCGCTTCAGCGCGACGTACTCCCCCACCACATCCTCGATCCGGACGCGTTCGCGTATTGCCGCGATATCGCGATCTGGGAGTCGTCCGGCCACGGCGGTCAGTCTAGGCTAGTCCGGCCTCGACACGCCCAGCGGCTGGTCACGCGTCTACTCGCTCCAGTCGACTCTCGGTATAGGACGCGATCTGGTCGACGATCACTCGGACTCGCGCGGTGTCGTCGGTGGCGGCCTGCCACCACGGGAGCAGCAGCGGGTCCAGCCCGTGCGGAGCCGTCGCCAGCAGTCGGGTCGCGACCGCCTGAATCCGCTCGCGCTGTACGGCCTGACGCTGCTTGTGCACGAGATCGGACATGACGTAGCGCAGGGCGACGGTTTTGAGCATCGCGACCTCGGCGGCGACGATCGGCGGAACCTCGAGATCCGCGGCATAGCGGGACAACACCGCGCGTCCGCCGACCTCCCGCGTGGCCATGATCGCAGCCGTTGCGAACCGGCCGACCAGTTCACTCGTGAGGCGCTTCAACGCGACCGAGCTGGCGAGGGTGCCGTCGTAGCAGGCGGCTTCGGCCACCACCGGCAGTTCGGAGAGCCGCTGGGCGGCACCGATCAGGTCGTCCACCGAAAGCGTGGGGTGCTGGCCGTGCCCGAGTTCGGCTAGCGCCGCCTGTTCGGACGGATCGGCCAAGGCCCGCAATTCGATGCGCCCGGCGATTACGCCGTCCTCCACATCGTGCACCGAGTACGCGACATCGTCGGACCAGTCCATGATCTGGCATTCGAGGCTCTTGCGACGGTCCGGCGCATCCTTGCGCACCCATTCCAGCCGATCCAGATCGATATCGTAGGCACCGAACTTGGTGCCCGAACCTGTTCTGCCCCAAGGATATTTGATGGCCGCGTCGAGTGCGGCGCGGGTGAGATTCAAACCCGCGCTCGTGCCGCCCGCATCCAGAACCTTCGGTTCCAGCCGGGTGAGGATGCGTAGATTCTGCGCATTGCCCTCGAATCCGCCGTACGCGTCCGCGAAGAGGTCGAGGGCCTTCTCGCCATTGTGGCCGTAGGGCGGATGGCCGATATCGTGCGCCAATCCGGCCAGATCGACCACATCCGGATCACAGCCGAGACCGTCGGCGATGCTGCGCCCGATCTGGGCCACTTCGATTGAATGGGTCAAGCGTGTGCGCGGGGTGTCACCGTCGCGCGGCCCCATGACCTGGGTTTTGTCGGCGAGTCTGCGCAGGGCCGCCGAATGCAGCACGCGAGCGCGGTCGCGGGCGAATTCGGTGCGGTGACCGGTTTCGAATTCACTGCGCGGCGGGCCGAGTCCGGCGGACTTGGCCCGCTCCACCACCATTCGCTCGCGGTCGTGCTCGGTATACATCGAATCTCACTGCCCCGCTGAGTATTTGAAGTCCGACGAAAAGTGCGTGAGCTGGTACCAGAGCAAAGCGCCCGTCTCCCTTGCGATTCCGTGGGCCTGCGACTCTCTGGTGTAGACGGCGGGGCCGGTCCGGGTCGGCGCGGTCCAGGCATCCAGCCCGGCGTCGCGGGCCATGGTTCTGGTGCGCAGCGAATGCCACGGATCGCTGACCAGCACCGCCGAGGACATCTCGCGGGCACTCATGGCGGTCGCGACGGCCTCGATGCTGCGCAGGGTGTCCGAACCGGTTTCCACCGCGAGGATTCGGTCGCTCGGTATGCCCCGCTCCTCCAGATAGTTCTTGCCGGAGGCGGCCTCGGTGTACAGATCGCCATCCTGCTTACCGCCCACGGTGATCACCTTCGGCGCCACACCGGCCTTGAACAGTTTGTATGCCTGGTCCAATCGCGCCTCGAACACCGTCGACGGGGTGCCCGAGTATTGCGCGGCGCCGAGTACGACGATCGCGTCGGCCTTGGTGTAGTCGTCGATTCGCGCGACCTGCCAGACCCGGAATGCCGTGCCGCCGACCAGCACCGCGCCCATCACGATCGCCCCCATGACCAGCCGTCGTGCCCAGCGCACCAGCCCGCCTCCGACGCTGCGGGATGCGCCGGATCCGGTAGCCGAGGCCAGGGTCGCCGAATTCATCTCACCAAGTTTGCCAGGTCACCCCCGACGAGAACGTAACCGACGCATATCGATCGGCCCACACTTACCTTCTGGTTAGTACTGAACTTATTAGTCAGTACTTGTCGATAGCGCAGTGGCTATCGATAATGGATTCCGGCGCCGAACCAGCATCTCGATACTTTGAGGAGTGGATACATGACGACATCCGTGACGGTCCTCGGGCTCGGCGCGATGGGACAGGCGCTGGCCGCGGCGTTCGTACGGGCCGGGCTCCCCACGACAGTCTGGAACCGCAGTGCCGGTCGGGACGCGGAACTCGTTGCGGCAGGGGCGAAGTCGGCGCAGACCGTAGCCGAGGCGGTGACCGCGAGCGACCTCGTGCTGGCCTGTCTGCTGGACCATCGGTCCGTGCACGAGGTACTCGACCCGGTGACCGATATCCTGGTCGGCCGCGCATTGGTCAACTTGACCAGCACCGAGCCGCGCGGATCGCGTGAACTGGCCGAATGGGCCGCGAACCACGGCATCGACTTCCTCGACGGCGGCATCATGGCCGTGCCGCCGATGATCGGCCGAACCGGCTCGTCCGTGCTCTACAGCGGCTCCCGTGAACTCTTCGACAACCATCGCGCGACTCTCGAATCGCTCGGCAGCGCCGAGTATTTCGGCACGGACGCCGGACAGGCCGCACTGGTCGACTTCGCCCTGCTCGCCGGAATGTACGCCATGTTCACGGGCTTCTATCACGGTGCCGCCATGGTTCGCACGATCGGCATGTCGGCCGAGGACTTCGGCCAACGCGCGTCCGGCTGGATCGCCGCGATGACCGGATCACTTCCGAGAGCCGGAGCCACCATCGACTCCGGCGATTACTCGAAACCGTTCCAGCCCTTGGGTTTCACCAAGGCCGCCGTGGACGCCATCGTGTCGGCCAGCCGCGATGCTGGCGTCGACCTGGACATAGTCGGAGCTATCAAGAATCTCGTCGATCGCCAGGTCGCCGACGGCCACGGTGCGGACAGCAGCGAGCGGATGTTCGAAAGCCTCAACCCGCGCGCCACATAAGGCCTACCAACCGCGCTCGCGCCATTCGCCGAGGTGCGGGCGTTCGACGCCGAGCGTGGTGTCGTCACCGTGACCCGGATAGACGACGGCGTCATCCGGGTAGCGATCGAAGAGTTTGGTGGTGACGTCGGTGTAAAGGGAGTTGAAATCTTCCGGATTGGTGGTGCGGCCGACGCCGCCCGGGAAAAGGGAGTCGCCGGTGAACAGGTGCACGCCCGGACCGTCTACCAGGGCGAGGGCAACCGAGCCGGGAGTATGTCCGCGCAGGTGGACGACCTCGAAGGCAAGGTCGCCGACCTCGATGAGGTCGCCATCGGCAAGTAATCGGTCCGGGCGCACCGGGAGCTGTTCGGCATCGAGTGGATGCGCGGCGGTCGGTGCGCCGGTGGCGGCGGCGACCTTTTCCAGAGCCCACCAATGGTCCCGATGCTGATGGGTGGTGACGACCAGGGCGACGCGGCCCGGCGTCTCCTGGTTGACGAGTTCGATTATCCGGTCGGCTTCGTTGGCGGCGTCGATGAGCAGTGCCGCGCCGGTGGCGGTGCACTGCACTAGATAGCAGTTGTTGTCCATGCCACCGACGGACATTTTGATAACGCGGGCACCGGGGACGTCCCGCTGTTGCGGATTCGATCCAGGGGACACGTGACCGGTGTACGGCAGGTCGATCGTGATCACAGTTCGATGCTAGCCAGCTAGATTCATCCCATGCCGTTGATAGCGCCGATTCGTCGAATCCGCTGGTTCGCCGCGGTGGTCCTCAGCGTGGCGTTTCTCTGTGTCGCGCCGCCCGGTGGCACGGCAGGCGCCGAGCCACCGCTGCGGATGGGAACGTATGTCGTCGACTCGGCGCAGGTGCTCGATCAAGGCCAACTCGATCGGGTGTCAGCGGCGGTCGACGACCTCTACGCCGATCAGCAGATGCGGCTCTGGGTCGTCTATGTGCACGATTTCAACGGGATGAGTCCGCAGGCGTGGGCCGATCGCACCGCGACCATGTCCGGATTCGGCGGGCGTGATCTGTTGCTCGCCGTCGCCACCGAGGATCGCGCCTATTGGTTCAAAGGCGAGTTGCCCAGCAGTGTCAGCGATTCCGAGTTGGACGGCGTATTGACGCGCGATGTGGAGCCCGCGCTGCGCGACGGCCGGTGGGCCGATGCCGGGATAGCGATGGCCGATGGGCTGGATTCGGCGATGCGTGGTGGCGGGGTCAGCCTACGAACGCTGCTGATCGTCGCCCTCCTGATCGTGCTGATCGTCGTTGGACTGGTGCTGTATTCGCGCAAGCGGCGCGCCGACCGCAGGCGGGCCGAGTTGGCGGCAGCACGGCGACTGGATCCCGATAATTCCACCGCGCTCGCGGCATTGTCACTGAATGCATTGCAAGACCGGTCGAAGGAAGTGCTGGTCGAGATCGACAATGCCGTGCGGACCAGCGCCGAGGAGTTGGCGTTGGCGACCGGTGAATTCGGCGATACCGCGGTCACTCCGTTCAGCACCGCCTTGGCGAATGCGAAGTCGGCTGCCGCCAAAGCCTTCTCGATCAGACAGCAGCTCGATGACGATATTCCCGAGACGCCGGATCAGCAGCGCACCATGCTGGTCGATCTGATCGGCACGGTCGGGCGGGCCGATCGGGAACTCGACGCTCAGGTCGCCGAATTCGATGCGATGCGGGATCTGCTCATCAACGCATCCGCTCGCTTGGACGGGCTGACAAGGGATTTGGTCGAATTGACCGGACGCGTGCCGGGTTCGGAGACCGAACTCACCCGGCTCACCACCGCGTATCCGGCCAGCGTGCTCGCGCCGGTTCGAGACAACGTGACGATGGCCCGCGAACGAATCACCTTCGCGGAGCAGAACATCGACACCGGACGTACTGCCCTCACCCAGCCGGTCGGCAAACAGGGCGGTGCGGTCGCCGCGATCCGGGCCGCGGAAGGCGCAGTGGGACAGGCGCGCACGCTGCTCGACGCCGTCGACAATGCGGCGACGAATATCCAGCAGGCGAGCGATGGGCTGCCCGCCGTACTGACCGAGCTGCGCGCGGATATCGGTACCGCGAAGGAGCTGTCCGGCTATGGCGGTGTCGATCTGCACGCCGCCATCACGGCGGCGGAAACGGCCCTGACCATCGCAACCGCCACCGCGACCAGCGACCCATTGGACGCCTTTCACGACGCCGTCGCGGCCGATAACGCGCTGGACCTGGCCAATGCCGCCGCCACCGACCGCAAACTGGCCGCCGAGGATCTACAGCGCCGACTCGATCGGGCGCTGACCGATGCTCGCGCCCGGATCGGCGCGGCAGCCGACTACATCAGCACCCGACGCGGCGGCATCGACGCACAGGCACGCACCCGCTTGTCCGAGGCACAGCGCAATCTCGATGCGGCACAACAGCTTTCCACCACCGATCAGGCGCATGCCCTCACCAGCGCACACACCGCCGCCGACCTGGGTGCTCGCGCACTGCAGGAGGCGCAGGCCAGCGTCCGGGCCTGGGAGAACAGCCAACCGCCCTCGGGCACCGCGCAGGCCGGTGCGGTACTCGGCGGAATTCTGATCGAAGGACTGTTGCGCGGCGCCACCCACCAACGCTCCAGCGGCTATACCCCCGGTTCGTTCGGCGGTTCCACCGGATCCCGCCGCATCAGCCGGGGCGGCCGGTTCTGAGGGTTGACCCTGACACCGTGTGAGGCCATAGACCGAGAGTCGTCATGTTCAGTATCGGAGACTTCGCCAGACACGGACGGGTATCGGTGCGGATGCTGCGCCACTACGACGCGATCGGGCTACTGCGGCCCGACCGGGTCGACGCGGTGACCGGCTATCGCTACTACGAGGGCGGCCAGCTCGCTCGGCTCAATCGCATTGTCGCACTGAAGGATTTGGGCTTCACACCCTCGAATACACCGAGGACACCTCCGGCTGGATCACCGAACTCCAGGACCCATCCACACCTGACAGCCGCGGTCAGACCTCGAGGGTGACGGTATGGAAGCCGGTTGGGCCGGAGGGGAAGGGTGAGCGCGGGGTGCCGTCTTGGATTTCCCCGGAGCGGCTGATAGCGCGGGCCTGGATGGTGTGTTCACCTGGGGGCAGGTCGAGGGTGGTGCGCCAGCGACGCCATGCGGCGGGGGCGAGTTCGGTGCCGAGATCGACTGGGCGCCAATCACCTTCGTCGATGCGGAGCTCTACGGACTCGACGCCGTGCGGCGGCGCCCAAGCCACCCCCGCGACGTTGGCAGCGGCACGGCCTGGCGCGGCGACGTCGATGCGAGCCTGCGGTGTCACCCAGATCGGATCCGACGGCCAACCGCGCTTCCACCAGTAGTCGATGTGACTGTCGTCGGTGAGTTCCAGTTCGGCAAGCCATTTCGCGCCCGTGTACTGGCCGTAGAGGCCGGGTACGAAGACGCGGGCCGGGAATCCGTGCTCGGGGGCGAGCGGCTCGCCGTTCACACCGATCACCAGATATCCGGGCCACGCGCCGGAACGCAGCGGTTCCACCGGCAGTGAGATGGTGTAGCCGTCGACGGCCCTGGTCACCAGCCGGGTCGCACCGGTTTCGGGAATCGCGTGCTAGAGCAATTTGGCCAGCGGAACGCCGTACCAGCGGCCGTTACCCGCGCGACGCGCACCGGGCCGATTGTGCACGCACACCATGACCGCATCGAATTCCACTGCGTCCGAGGCCAATTCGGCCAGTGACAGGCGCAACGGATGGGCGACCTTGCCGGTGACCGACAGCCGCCAGCGCGTCGGATCGATCCGCGGCGGACTCAGATTGACATCGGCGACATAGAAGCTCCGGTTGCCGGTGATCAACGATGACAGTCCGGGTTCGTCCTCCAGGCCGTCCTGCGGCACCATCGAAATCCCGCCCAGTGGGCCGACCCGACGGATCGCGGCGCGGTGCCTGCGGTCGTAATCGTGTATCAGTGCCCGCGCCCCGGCCAGCAGTCCGGCACCGGCGCCCGCCCACAGCAGTGCGCCGAATCGCCC
>NZ_BDBY01000106.1 GCF_001613225.1 Nocardia pseudovaccinii NBRC 100343 | reverse complement strand
TTCCTCGATCACAACGCCTTCGCTACGAACCTACCGCCCCTCACTCCTGTAAGGCCTCGGTGAACCGGGCCAACAACTCTCGCAACTGTGCACGCTCCTGTGCACTGAATGCGGCGGCCACGCGGCGCTCGATGGCGGCGGCCTTGGCATCGGCCTTGGCGAAGGCTTTGCGACCGGCGGGGGTCAGTCGGGTTTCGAGCACACCGCGGTGCCAGGGATGCGGTGTGCGTTCCACGAAACCGCGCTCCTGCAGGTTCCTGAGCACCACCGTCATCGCTTGCGGCGTCACCATGCATTCCCGGGCGAGGGCGGCGGCGGAGACGCCCGGGTTCTCCGACAGCGCGTAGAGCGCCGCGTACTGCGGCACCGTAAGCGGTTTGACCGCCTCGTGTTTGACGGCCATCAGCTCCTGCTCGGCGCGCTTGAGGTCCAGACCGAGCCGCTGCTCCGCAGGCAATTTCATAAGTGTCAAAGATAGCTGAAGTATCAAAGCCTTGATAGTCTTCGAAGTATGGACAACCCCGTAATCCCCGAGAGCCACGCCGATTTGCTATCGCGCCCGCTGTTCGCCCATCTCGCAACGCTGAACCCGGACGGCACTCCGCAGGTGACGCCGGTATGGCAGGTGTGGGATGGCGGGCGCCTGCGCTTCACCACCACGATCGATCGACGGAAAGCTGTCAATACCAAGCAGAATCCCGAAGTAGCGGTGAGCATCAACGATCCGGAGAAGCCCTACCGCTACCTCGAGGTCCGCGGCGTCATCGAGGCCATCGAACCCGATCCGGACGGGGAATTCTTCGATGTGCTCGCACGCCGCTACGACCTGCCGTATCAGCGTCCGGTCGCCGACCATCCGCGCCGGGTCGTGCTCGTCATGCGCCCGACGCACGCCACCTACCAGTAGCAGCAGGCGCCCTCAGGAGCTGACGGCCTCCTCCGCGAGGGCCGTCAATTCGTCGCGCACCGCGGGCACGAGCCGGTCGGCATCGCCGCCGAGCACGCCGACGGTCAGACGGCCCTCGAAGGTGTAGACCAGGAACGTGACCGCCGCCGAGGCGCCCGCGGAGGGGCGCGGATGAGCGGAGACGTAAACGATCTCGTAGTCGGTGAGCGCGATATTCGCGGGGATGCGGAAGGCGGGCACGGCACCGGTATTCGTCACCGCGACGTGCCCGGCCAGGGAGTGGACCCGGGTTGGGCCGAAGTAATCCGGGAAGTGCAGTACCGACTGCCCGACGATGCCCTCGGCCAGATCATGGCGCAATCGGGCCGAAATGTGCTTGGCCAGTTCGAGGATGTCCGCGGAGAGGTCGACCGCCGCGGTGAACGAGGCCAGCCCCGCCATATTGGTGCCTTCCGCACGCGCGACCGGCGGGTCGAGGCGGGTGCGCATATCCACCGGATACAGACAGCCGAGCGGCACGGGATCTCCGGTGGCCCTGGCCTTTTCCGAGGCGAAAGCGCGCAGCAGTGCGGCGGTCACCACCCCGTTGACGGTCACTCCCGGATAGCGCCCGAGGCCGATGATGCGGGCGCTCGCCTGCTCGTCCAGGACGATGCGCCGCGGCTGGACCAGTGCGGCGGGCGCGGGAATCGCGGGCGCGCGCGGAATGACCACGGGCTCCAGCGGCTTGGTCACATCTTCGAAACCGGAGATCGAAGAGCGGGCGATTCCGCGCGCCGACGCATGCCATTCCAGCGACTGCGGATAGTCGTGCGGCACAACGGTTGTCGTACCGGATTCGACGTAATCGGTGTAGAAGTCCCATAGTCGGGCGAGCAGTTCGACGCAGTGGCCCGCGTCGGCGATGCTGTGGTGGGCGAAGAGTGTCACGCGCGAACGGCCGCGCTCGGAACGCACGACATCCAGGTACGCCAGCTGTCCCGCCGGATCGATCGGCTCCGGGATGCGGATGGCGTCCGGATCACCGAGGCTCGCGGTCATGCCGATCTCCGGGGCCTCGCCGCGTCGTAGCAGATAGCCGCGGCCGGTAGCATCCTCGCTGATCCGGCAGGTCACCACCGGATAGGCGCGCTGTAGTGCGGTGAAGGCCGCCCCCAACGCATTCGTATCGAGATCACCGACGACCGTGACGGATCGTCCGGTGTAGGTCCCCGCCCGCACGAAACGTTGTTCCGAGGCACCCAACACCCGCACCAAAACCTCCTCATCCCACAACACATTGCTCAGGGTGCGGCAACTACAGACCGGGGCGCAAACCCGGAGCCGCTCCGACTGAGAGAGACTGCCCACATGAGTCCCGCGGCACACATCAGTCTTACGACGCATCTGGAAGAGCTCGGTTTTCCGTTGGTGGTGGACCAGTTGGCGCATCCGACGGTGGCGGGCATCGCCAAGGGCGATCTGCCCGAGCCGGTCTTCCGGTCCTGGCTCGAACAGGACTATCTGTTCCTGCTGGACTATGTGCGGGTGTTCGCCCGGCTGGCCTGGCAGGCGCCCGCGTCACATCTGGGCGATCTGGTGGATCTCGCGCACGCGACGTATCACGAGGAGCTGTCCCTGCACCGGTCGCTGGCCGCCGAATTCGGCGCGGATCTCGATGGTGCGACCAAGGGTGCGCCGTGCGCGGCCTACACCGCATTCCTGCTGGAGTCGGCCGCGTCCTACGCCGATGGACTGGCCGCGCTGTACCCGTGCATGTGGGGCTATTCGACCCTCGGCACAATCCTGGCCGAGAATCCGCCGTCAGAGCCGCGCTACCGCCGCTGGGTCGACACTTATGCCGACCCCGGATTCGCGGCGCTCACCCGCCGCTGTGGGCAGATGCTCGACGAGGCGGGTGGCGATCCGGCGCGTGCAGAGGCACTATTCCTGCAGGGCATGCGCCACGAATACAAGTTCTGGGATGTGTCCGGCTAGGGGTGCAGCACGATCTTGCCGCGGGTGTGGCGCTGCTCCAGTTCGCGATACGCCTCCTGGACCTTGTCGAGCGGATAGACAGCCGCGATGGGTACCTCCACCGTGCCCGCGGCGGCCAGATCGGCGAGTTCGGCGAGCACATCGATGGTGCCCGCGGCGGCATTGCCGTCGGTCTTCACGCCGTACCTCTCGGCGGCCTCCCAGTTGATGATGGTGTCGATGCGTTCGACCGCAATGCCGAGTTCGATTGCGATGTCGACATATTCGGCACCGAACGTGTCGATGAACGCGTCCACGCCATCGGGGGCGGCCGCACGGATCCGGTCGATCAGGCCCGCCCCATAGGCCACCGGAATCACCCCGGCCTTGCGCAGCCAATCGTGATTGACCTCGCTCGCGATACCGAGAACCGTTGCGCCCCTGGCCCGCAGGAGTTGTACGGCGATCGATCCGACGCCGCCCGCCGCACCCGAGACCGCGACCGTATCGCCCACTTGCGAATCCACGGCCCGCACGGTCGCGAAAGCCGTTGTCCCGGCGACATACAACGATCCGGCGACATCCCAATCCAGTTTCGAGGGCTTGAGCGTCACCTGCTCGGCGGGCACCACCACGTGGGTGGCATGACTGGCCCGCTCATCGGTGAATCCGAGCACCTCGGCGCCGATCTCGATCCCGCCGACACCCGATCCGATCTCGACGACGCGACCCGCGAAATCGGTCCCCTCACCCGAAGGAAAGGTCGCGGGCCAACGCTCGTGCAGCGCGCCCGAACGGATATACCCCTCCCCCGGATTGATACCGGCCGCCACGACCTCGACGACGACCCGACCGGGTCCCGCCTTCGGCGTCGGCACCTCGACAACCTTCAGCTCTTCGACTCCGCCATAACGATCGAACTTCACAGCTCTTGCCATATCCGGCTCCCGCCTACTCGGTGACATACGCCGTCAACCGAGTAACCCGGCAGGAAATTTCCATGCACCGACGATCTTCGCGACGCACTGCCATGAACGGCACCAAGCCTTAAGCTGACACCCGTGGGTGAGGAAAGGCTGCGGGCATCGGACGCAGACCGCGAGAAAATCGCCGAACAATTGCGGGTGGCGATGAACGATGGCCGATTGTCGCTGCATGAATACGATGACCGACTCAAACAGGTGTATGCCGCCAAAACCTATGGCGAGCTGACTCCGCTGCTCTCGGACCTGCCTGTGCCGCGCAAAGCAGCACCTGCGGCACAACGCGTGCCGCAATGGGTCATCATCATGTGGATTCCATGGGCCGCAGTGAACGCACTGTGTCTCACGATCTGGGTGGCCACTGGCGCGGGATACTTCTGGCCGTTCTGGGTCGCGGTGCCGTGGGGTTGCGCGCTGCTGATCCCGAGCGCGATCGGGATGCTCGTACAGTCGAACCGGAAACCTGGCGCCGAATCCACATCCGGCGTGCGAAACCCGCGACCACCGGAATCCACTTAGCGGTTACGGATCCCCAGCGGCACATGCGAAACGCCCTGCCGCGGCGCGACAGGGCGTTGATCGCTATCGAATTCAGGCACCGATGAGATGCTGCGCCAGGTAGCCCTCGACCTTGTCCAGCGCAATCCGCTCCTGTGCCATGGAATCACGCTCGCGGACGGTGACCGCCTGATCTTCGAGGGTGTCGAAGTCGACGGTGATGCAGAACGGCGTGCCGATCTCGTCCTGGCGCCGGTAGCGACGGCCGATGGCGCCGGCGTCGTCGAATTCGACATTCCAGCTCTTACGCAGCTGTGCGGCAAGATCTTTCGCCTTCGGCGTCAGATCCGCATTGCGCGACAACGGCAGCACCGCCGCCTTGACCGGCGCGAGCCTGCGGTCCAGCCGCAGACTGATGCGCTCCTCCATGACGCCCTTGGCATTGGGCGCCTGGTCGACGGTGTACGCATCGACCAGGAACGCCATCAGCGAGCGGGTCAGACCGGCGGCGGGCTCGATGACGTACGGGGTGTAGCGCTCATTGGTGGTCTGGTCGAAGTAGCTCAGGTCATTGCCGGAATGCTCCGAATGGGTCTTCAGATCGAAGTCGGTGCGGTTGGCGATGCCCTCCAGCTCACCCCACTCGTTGCCCTGGAAGCCGAAGCGGTACTCGATATCGGTGGTGCCCGCCGAGTAGTGCGACAGCTTGTCCTTCGGGTGCTCGAACAGGCGCAGGTTCTCCGGGTCGATGCCGAGATCGGTGTACCAGGCGAACCGGGTGTCGATCCAGTACTTGTGCCACTCCGCGTCCTCACCCGGCTTGACGAAGAACTCCATCTCCATCTGCTCGAACTCACGGGTGCGGAAGATGAAGTTGCCGGGAGTGATCTCGTTACGGAAGCTCTTGCCGATCTGCGCGATACCGAACGGCGGCTTCTTGCGCGCGGTGGTCATCACATTGGCGAAGTTGATGAAGATGCCCTGCGCGGTTTCCGGGCGCAGGTAGTGCAGACCCTCTTCGGACTCGACCGGGCCGAGGTAGGTCTTGAGCATCATGTTGAAGTCACGCGGCTCGGTCCACCGACCGACGGTGCCGCAGTCCGGGCACACCACCAACTCCATCGAGACGGAGTCCGGATCGTCGATCTTGTGCTTGATCGCGTAGGCCTCCTGCAGGTGGTCCTGCCGGTGGCGGTGGTGGCAGTTCAGGCATTCGACCAGTGGATCGTTGAACACGCCGACGTGGCCGGAGGCGACCCACACCTGACGCGGCAGAATCACCGACGAGTCGAGGCCGACCACGTCCTCGCGGCTGGTGACCATGGACCGCCACCATTGCTTCTTGATGTTCTCCTTGAGCTCGACACCCAGCGGACCGTAGTCCCACGCCGATTTGGTGCCGCCGTAGATCTCACCACACGGGTACACCAGACCCCGGCGCTTGGCGAGGTTGGCAACGGTGTCCACCTTCGACTTGGGTGCCACTCGAGAATTCTCCATCCACTACGAGTCGGATTCGATTGCGCCGAGTCGCACGACCCGGCGGAAGATTGCCCTCCAGCCTATCGGCACCGGCCAACCGGTTTTGCACCGCACACGCCTAGCCGTCGGCGCGCTCGTTTGACATGCGCAACTGTGCATATCAAAATGGAATCGCTTTCCAATAAGGAGTTGGTTCGATGACCGCCGAGACCGCTACCGCCCACCCGCACAACCCGTACCGATCACCCGCGCCGGTGCCGGTGCCGACGCGGAGCGTCCTGGAGGACGCGGGTGAGTTGCTACGCGCCCTCGCCGCCCCGGTGCGCATTGCCATTGTGCTCCAATTGCGCGAATCGCCGCGTTGCGTACACGAATTGGTCGATGTTCTCGGTGTCACCCAACCCCTGGTCAGCCAGCATCTGCGGATTCTCAAGTCGGCGGGCGTGGTGCACGGGGAACGCTCCGGCCGGGAAGTGCTGTACGAACTCGTCGACGACCACCTGGCGCATATCGTGGTCGATGCCGTGGCCCATGCCGAGGAAGGGTGATCGTGCCAGATAAGACGGCCTTGCCGGAAAAGCCGGTGGGCATTCGCAGTACCCGCCAGCGCAGCGCGATCGCCGCGCTGCTCGGCGATATCGAAGAGTTCCGCTCCGCGCAGGAGTTGCACGACGAATTGCGCCGCCGCGGCGAGGGCATCGGGTTGACCACCGTCTACCGCACCCTGCAGTCGCTTGCCGATGCCGGACTCGTCGATGTACTGCGCACCGACACGGGCGAATCCGTCTACCGGCAGTGCTCCACCGGACACCATCACCACCTGGTCTGCCGACACTGCGGTCGCACCGTCGAGGTCGAGGGCCCGACGGTCGAGGCATGGGCCGAAACCATCGCTTGCGAACACGGATTCACCGAGGTCAGCCACACCATGGAGATCTTCGGAACCTGCTGCGAATGCGCGAAGACGGACCGCTCCAAAGTGTGATGGCGGTCACATGGTTAACGGCGCTGGCGCCGAGGAAGATTTCACTGCGAATCACATAGCGTCCGGGGGTTCCGGGCGTCGCGCACTGAGATCGAAATCTTCTGGGAGGCAGCGTGCGATCGACCATTTTCGCGGCGGACAGACGCCGGAAAATCACCACAATCGGAGCGGCCGTACTCATCGGCAGCTCCGCCCTGCTCATGACCTCTTGCAACGACAAGGACACCAAAGCGGGACCGACGACGCCGGTGTCCGCACAAAGCACCATCGGCCAGGGGCAGCCGGGGGCGAACAGCGGTCAGTCCACCGTCCGCACCATCGGCAAGACCGGGTGGTACGAGGGCTTCGATATCACGGTGGACAAGGCGACCGTGGTGCCCGACGAATTCGGCGGCGCCAAGGTCCTGATCGATATCACCTATAAGAACACCACGTCCGACAACAAGACGATCAGCAATAACACCTACCTGCAGGTCGACAAGGAGGTCGACGGCGGAGCGAGCTTCGACTCGCCGACCGTGCCCGGAAAGGGTTCGGCCACCGGCAAAGTAACCACGTCGGTGAAGACACTGCACGATGCCGAGCATCTGCTCGACACCATTACCGTGATCTACGGACAGGCCTCGGATAACCAGACCAAGATTCCACTGAAGGCCTCGGCTCAGGTCGAAGGTATCGCACCGAAGACGCTGAATGTGACCGGCAAACTGGTGCAGGATCAGACGACGATCGAAATCACCGGCGGCACACTGGCTCCGAGCTACACCAAGAACGAGCGCGACAAGATGGATCTCTCGTTGCACATCAAGATCATTGGTGGACCCGGGATCCCCGCGGGCGGATCGAATATCTTCTACGACTACTTCACGGTGAAAACTCCGAACGGCCAGACGATTCTCGCCGATATCCGCGGGCCGATCAACGAGCTGCTGAATACGAACGAAACCATCGACAACGCGAAGAATTACGTCGTTTTCGTGGTTCCGTCCCCCGCCACTGGCACCTACGTCGTGACCTACGACGCGAAGAAGGGTGAGGGCGCCGCCCCGAACTTCTCCTTCACCATCTCCTGACAAACCGACCTGGGCCACCATCATCCGGATATCCGAGCGATGGTGGCCCATGTGTTTCGCCGCGCAAGGTCCGCACCGCTGATACGCGCCTGCGATGGGTACGGTTCCCGATCGTGCACGCCGGGCGTTCCGACTAGCACCGGACGCGGGCCGCCGCTACCGGAGTTGCCCGGTAGCGGCGGCCTGCAGTCGATTTCGATGCGATCCAGATCAGGCGGCGACCGGTTCGCCGGAGCGGACCGCTGTTGCCTCTGCAGCCGGACGCTGTCCACGAAGTGCGCCGACACCAAGGAGCGCTAAAGCGGCGAGCGCCCAGATACTCAAGACCACAAGGGGTTTGGTGACGGCGGCACCGTCGAAGAAGGCAACCGAGCGCAGCAGTGACGCGGCGGCACCCGGTGGCAGTAGTTGACCGATGGCGCCCCACGGCTGCGGCAGCAGTTCCGGAGCCGAGGTCGCTGCCGAGAACGGATTGCCGACCAAGAGCATGGTCAGCGCGGCGATGCCGATGCCCGCGCGCCCGATGGCGGTGGACAGTCCGACGACCGCGCCGGAGACCGCGAAGGACACCAGACCGGCGACGGCAGCCAGCGTCAGATATGGACCGGGGACCACCGACATCCAGGTCTGGATGATGACGATGCTCAACAGCCCACCCGCGATGCCGAAGGTGATCAGTCCGATCGCCTTACCGCCCACCGACGGAATCAACAGGCTGAGTACCACACCCGCCGCGATACCGGACATGACCAGCGGCAATACCATCGCACCGAAGGCGGTGCCGCGCGGATCGTCCGGATCGGCGGCCACCACATCCTCTACCGGCGCGGCGGGCGTACCGGACAGCTGCTGGGCAATCGCGGTGAGTTGTTGTGCCACAACGGGACTCGCCCCAGAGGCTACTAATACGCGCGGGGCGGAGCCGCCGCCGGTGATGACGGCACCGTAGACGTCCCGGTTCTGGATCGCCGCGCGCGCCGCCGCTTCGTCGGCGGGGTTGCTGATATCGAAAGCATCGGGATCGTGCTGGGTCAGTTTGTCGGCGACCACCGCGGCCTGTGGGCCGCTGACGGCGATGGGCAGATCGCGCGGCGCGATATGGGCCGCGGGCCAGGCGAAGGCGATCAGCATCAATGCCTGGAGCAGGGCCGCGGCGACGCCGACACCGACTGCCCGCTGGATCGTATTCATGACGTTCTCCCGGAAATCGAATGACCGTTCTCTTTCGATGTGGATACCGTCGCACGCCCCCTCGAGCTTGTCAAGAACGAGCATTCGTTTTACTTTGGAGCCATGCCCAGAGTCAGTGAGGAACACCTGGAACGTCGCAGGCAGCAGATCCTCGACGCCGCGCAGCTCTGTTTTGCCCGCAAGGGTTTCTACGAGACCTCGATGCAGGACATCTTCACCGAATCGGGCCTCTCGGCCGGGGCGGTCTACCGGTACTTCAAGGGCAAGAACGACATCATCGCCGCACTGGCCACCGATACCACGGTCGAGTTGCGCGCCACCATGACCAGGGCGATCCGGTCCGATCCGCTGCCGACCCCGGCCCAGGTTCTCCGGATCGTCGCCGAGTACATGGTCGCGCACAGCGGTCCGGACGGTCATGTCCGGCTCGCGCCACAGGCGTGGGCGCTGGCGCTGGTGGACGACGAGGCGGCCGAATACGTCAAGTCCGCCGTGCTCGCGATGCGTGATCGCTGGACCGAGTACACCGAGCGCATGGTGCGGGTCGGCTGGTTACCGCCCGATACCGACATCCACGCGGTGGCGACGGCGATCATCGGCCTGGTGCCGGGATTCATGTTGCAGCACTTGATCGTCGGCGACCTGGATCCGGAAACCTTGGCTCGCGGTGTGGCGGTTCTACTGCCCTTTGGCGAGCCTGCCGTCCAGCCGGTCGACTCCTAGGCGTCGCATATCCAGTGACTGCCTCGCATAAGGCGCACCTGGTGCGAGGTAGTCACTGCTTGTGCGGGATCGCTCGTCAGAGCCAGCCGAGGCGTTCGGCGGCGCGGACGGCTTCGGCGCGGGTGCTGGTTCCGGTTTTGCCGATAGCGGATGAAAGATGGTTGCGGACAGTGCCTTCCGAGAGGTGTAACTGTTTGGCGATGGCGCCTGCGGTGGCGCCGTCGGCCGCGGCGGCGAGGACCTCGCGTTCGCGGGCCGTCAGTGGCGAAGTACCGACGGTCAAGGTTTCGGTGGCGAGGGCTGGATCGACAACGCGTAAGCCCATGTGGACTCGGCGCACCGCGTCCGCGAGTTCGCGTGCCGGGGTGTCCTTCACGACGAATCCGCTTGCGCCAGCGTCGATTGCGCGCCGCAAGTAGCCGGGGCGGCCGAAGGTCGTGACCATGAGGATGCGGAGATCCGGATGGGCGGCATGTAGTTGCGCCGCGACCGCAATGCCGTCCATGCCCGGCATTTCCACATCCAGCAGCACCACATCAGGCGTGGTGCGCGCGACCGCGCCCAGGACTTCGTCACCGCGACCGACCTCCGCAACGACTTCCAGATCGGATTCCAGGCCGAGCAGTGCGGCGAGTGCGCCGCGGACGAGTGCCTGATCATCGGCGAGTAGGAGGCGGATCATGCGACGTGGTCCTTCGACGACAGGAATGGATATGGGAGTGCGCTTTTAGCCGAACGGTGGCGGAAAAGCGGCTGCCGCGGAATGGATCGACCGTGCGGCAGCGGCCGTTGCTGGCATATGACCTGCGTCACGTCCGCGATCCGCACGCATTTCGAAACAGTTGGAAACTGCTACGACAGCGCGAAAAGTACACGCTCAGAATCATTTCCGGATCACTCGGGCACTGTTGCACGCACACGAACACCTCCTTCGGACGACAGCGTCAATGTTCCCCCCGCGGCCCGCACCCGTTCGCGCAGGCCGGACAGTCCCGACCCGGAATCGACTGTGCCCAGACCGCGTCCGTCATCGCCCACCTCGATGCTCGTCTCGGTCACCGTGACCGTGCAATGCCGGGCCGCACTGTGCCGGATGACATTGGTGACCGCCTCGCGCAGCACCCAACCGAACAATTCGCTGTGGCGCGTATCGGGTACGGCCTCCGGCAGCGCGGCGTCGATATCGGCGGCCGCCAGTGCGGTTCGCGCGTTGGCCAATTCACCGCGTAGCGATACCTCGCGCAGACCGCCGACGGTATCCCGCACTCCGGCCAGCGCCTCGCGCGCCAGCCGCTCGACATCGGCCATCTCGGCCTTCGCCCTTGTCAGATCCACATCGACAAGACGTTGTGCGAGTTCGGTTTTCACCGTGATCACGGTAAGCGAGTGGCCGAGGATATCGTGCACGTCGCGCGCGACCCGGTTGCGTTCCTCGACGATCGCGAGTTCGGCCTGCTGCCGTCGGGCCAGCTCGGTCAACCGCTCACCACGCAGCCCGAGCTGCCTGGCCACCCAGATCAGGACGGGCACGAAGGAAACGTAGAAGGGCACCCCGGACAGGCGCGGCAGCACCACCGGCACGAGCAACATCGCGAGCGTCACCGTGCACGCGACATAACCGGATTCGCGCGAGGGCATATGAAAGATCGCGATCACGCCGACAAAGATCAATGTCGGCAGCGCGACCGTGCCGAGCAATGCCATCAACCCGGCGCTGCACGCTGTCATACCGGCGAGCACCGGCCACATGCGCCGATCGACCGGACGTTCCACCCACCGGCTGGTCCCATCGGCGCGCCGGAAGACAATGAAGGAACCGACGATCAGCGCCGCGAACGCGAACAGTGTCGCGGTAGCCAGACTCGCCGTCGGCTGATCCGCGTTCCGCCAGCGCTGGATGGTCGGTCCGATCATGTACGCCAGCCAGATGACCGACATGAACCCGCCGAACCATCCGCGCCGCTTCACGTTCGCACCGATGCCGCCGTCCCGCACCACCAGATCGAGTAATTCGGATGCGGCGCCACCCCGCAGCACGGACTTCACATCCATCGGCGCTCCCACACCGACAGCGCGCATGCGTAAACCCGATCCCGGTTGCGCACGCGGTGGTTGATCACAGGTGTCGACGCTACCGAACGGGCAGCCGCGGGTACCCCTGGCAGCGCACGAAACACTCGCTCGGCATCCTGCACATGCGCCGACCGCCGCCGCCCAGCATCGCATAGCAAGCCCGAGCGGAGCGGCCGACCACCCGCCCTGCGATCAGCCCGCGGCATCGTCGGCCACTCCGCCCCGCCCCTGCGGAAGTCTTGGCCGCAGGCCCGCGCGCTCGCTTCGCACAGGATGATCGATTCGCCCGCACCGGCGCACCACGAAGTCGCCCGGCATCGCATGGCTGGCCCGCGCGGCACAGCCGACCGCCATCCGACGACCGATCCACGCGGCATCGTCGCTACAGCCCCACACACCGCCTGGTCCATTCGCACCGGGCTGCCGCATCGCACGACATAGCCGCCCACCCTCAGGGGTAGGCGGCTGATGGTGCCGGATGGTTCAGCGTGCGGTGTCACGGCGGAAAAGAACGGCCGCACCGCCGACGAATATCGTGGCCCAGACGACGACATTGAGGATGGCCAGTGCGATCGACCCGCCGCTGGTGTCGCCGAAGGGCATACGGGCCAAGGTGGCGACGCCGTTTGTCGGGAAGATCTTGGAGACCGTCTCGAACCAGCCGTGCAGCGGCATGAACAGCCCGCCCGCGAAGGACAGGCCCGCGAGGGCCGGACCGAGCAGTTGCATGACATTCTCCGAGGGCAGCAGGTAGCCGACGAACAGGCCGAAGGCGGCGAAGACCAGCGAGCAGATCCACGCGAGCAGGAAGCAGCTCACCCAGGCGGTGACCGTCAGGTGGGCGCCGACGATTCCCCCGACGACGAAGACCGCAGTAACCGAGACCAGCCCGAGCACCATCGCGACGGCGACCTTGGTGGCGATGTAGGCGACGGGACGCAATGGGGTGAGCCGCAATTGGCGGCTCCAGCCCTGCGCGCGTTCGATCGCGACCATCGCGCCGCCGCTGGTGGTGGCCAGCATCGCGCCGTATACCGCCATCGACACCATCACATAGCCGGTCACATTGCCCGATCCGAAAGACTCTGTCCGGTAGTCGGATTGCAGGCCGAAGATGACGAAGAACAGCGGCGGCATGACCAGCGTGAAGATCATGGTGCGCCGGTTGCGCAGCATGCGGCGCAGTTCCAGGCGCAGGAAGCCGAGGCTGAAGCCGCCGAGCGGAACACGGGTCGAAAGAGCTTGTGAGGCAAGGGTGGTCATTTCAATTGTCTCCGGTGGTGAGCGCCAGGAATGCGGATTCGAGATTGTGCGAGGTGATTTCGAGATCGACTGCGGCCGTCTCGGTGAGCAGATAGCGGGCGATGGCGTCGGAATCCTTGGTGTGCAGGATGATTCGGTCACCGCGCAGCTCGACGTCATCGATGCCCTGGACCGCGAGCAGGCGGGCCGGATCGGCACCGGGCAGTGTCGCGCTGACGGCGCGCCCTGCGGCCAGGTTCTTGATCTCGGCGGCACTGCCGTCGGCGACGATCCGGCCCGCGCGCACCAGTACGATCCGGTCGGCGTATGCGTCGGCCTCGTCGAGGTAATGGGTGGCGAACAGGACGGTGCGGCCGCGATCGGAGTCCTCGCGCATCGCATTCCAGAATTCCCGGCGTCCTTCGACATCCATGCCGGTGGTCGGCTCGTCGAGCACGATGAGGTCCGGATTCGGCAGCAGCGCGAGCGCGAAGCGCAGGCGCTGCTTCTGGCCGCCCGAGCATTTGCCGACCAGCCGACCGCCGATATCGGCGATACCGGCGCGCGCGAGCACCTCATCGACCGAACGCGGATGCGCGTGCAGGGTGGCCACCAGTTGCACGGTCTCCGCGACGGTCAGATCGGGCAGTAGCCCGCCGGACTGCATTACCGCCGAAATACGGCCTGCCGCAAGCGCTTCCGCCGGTGGGCCGCCGAAAACCCGGACACTGCCCGCGTCCGGCGTTGCCAGCCCGAGCAGCATATCGATGGTCGTGGTCTTACCCGCGCCATTGGGGCCGAGGAAGGCGACGATCTCACCCGGCGCGATCACCAGGTCGAGTCCGTCGACGGCACGCACCTCGCCGCCGCCCGGGAGCCGGAAGCTCTTGTGCAGATCGCGCAGTTCGATCGCGGACGACGCCCGGTGCCTGCCCGAGCCGCCCGCCGCGGCGAAAATGGCCGTGGATGTCAGTGCCGAAGTCATGACTCAACGGTCACCCAAAACGGGGGGCGGTACCTCGCACGAGTGTCACGAACCTGCCATGGCATCTGTCATGCGGTCAGCGGTTCAGGGCAGCAGTCCCTGCCGCGCCTTACCCGCGCCGGAGAGCACGAGCAGCAGCATGGTGGCCAATGCCTGATCGTCCAGACCGGCGGCCGGAAAGGTGTAGCGCAGCATGACATCGGCCTGGTTGCCGCGGGTGATCAGCGTGATCGAACCGAACTGAATCGCGCTGTTGCGCTCGGCGACTCGCTTGTGCAGCTGCGGCTTGAGCGGGCGGTCCCAGGCCAGCACACAGGTCAGCGTCAGCACATCCAGGCCGGGTGCCAGCGTTACCGCGCGCAACGAGCACAGCGCGCCCTCGTATTCGAAGCCGATCGAACCCTCGGAGTCGACGCGCACGTCGACGTCGTAGAGCGATAGGCAGGCACCGGCGCGGGCCTGTAGCTCTTGTTCGGGGGTGACTGCTGCGTCCATGTCGGTGCCGCCGTTCATTTGCTGCCGCCGTTCACTTGGTCCCCCCGAAGCGGCGATCACGCGAAGCGTACTGGAGACAGGCCTCCCACAAGTTGCGCCTGTCGAAATCGGGAAACAGCGTGTCCTGGTAGACGTATTCGGCATAGGCGGACTGCCAGATGAGGAAGTTCGAACTGCGGAATTCGCCGGACGGGCGCAGGAACAGGTCGACGTCCGGCATATCCGGCTCGTCCAGGTATTTCGCGATCGTCGCCTCGGTCACCCGCTCCGGATCGATCTCGCCCGCGGCCACGCGACGCGCGATTTCCCTTGCCGCATCGGCGATTTCGGCGCGACCACCGTAGTTGACGCACATGGTGAGGGTCATCACCGTGTTGTCCTTGGTCAGCTCCTGCGCGGTCTCGAGTTCGTTGATCACGCTGCGCCACAGCCGCGGTCGCCGCCCGGCCCAGCGCACCCGCACACCCATCTCGTGCATCTCGTCGCGACGGCGGCGGATGACATCCCGGTTGAACCCCATCAGGAAGCGCACTTCCTCCGGGCTGCGCCGCCAGTTCTCGGTGGAGAAGGCGTAGGCCGAGAGCCACTTCACGCCGATCTCGATGCAGCCCTCGACGGTGTCCATCAGGACCGCCTCGCCGCGCTCGTGCCCCGCGGTGCGCGGCAGCCCGCGCTCCTGCGCCCAACGACCGTTGCCGTCCATCACCAGCGCCACATGCTTGGGCACCAACTCCGCAGGCAGTTCCGGCGGCGTCGCCCCCGATGGATGCGGCGACGGCGGGCGGACGGTGCGTTCGGCACCCGACCGTGCGCTGGTCGACCTGGTCGGCGCGGCAGAGTCTCGACGGAGGATCACGGCACCTATCCTGCCTGATGGTTGTGAAGGGAATGCGACGACGTCTCGCCTCCTCAGCCCACCTGTGCGGCGGTTGACGACTCCAGCCCGGTCGCTGCGTCTGCCGAACGCGAACGCTCGATCAGCGGAAGTGTGCGCAACTGACGCTCGAGATGCCACTGCAGATGCGCCGCGACCAGGCCGCTGGCCTGTCTGCGGATCTGATCGGGGACCTGCTCGACGTAATCCCACTCGCCTTTCAGCAGAGCGACCAGCAGATCGAGCACGCCCGGGGCCGGAGTGGCCGACCCCGGCGGACGGCAGTGCACGCAGACCGCACCGCCCGCGGCGACGTGGAAGGCGCGATGCGGGCCGGGTGTCGCGCAGCGCGCGCATTCGTCCAGCGCGGGTGCCCAGCCCGCAAAACCCATGGCACGCAACAGGTATGCGTCGAGGATCAGCTCGTGCGGGCGCTGTTTGGCGGCGATCGCCCGCAGCGCGCTCGCGGTCAATGCGTGCAGCTTCGGCGCGGGCGCGCGCTCCTCACCGGCCAGCCGCTCCGCGGTCTCCAGCACCGCGCAGGCCGTTGTGTAGCGGCCATAGTCGTCGACGATATCGGCGGCGAATGCCTCCATGGTGTGCACCTGGGTGACCGTGTCGAGATTGCGGCCCGGATGCAGCTGCACGTCCACGTACGCGAACGGCTCCAACCGCGCCCCGAACCGCGACTTGGTCCGCCGCACCCCCTTGGCCACCGCCCGCACCAACCCGTGCTGCCGCGTCAACAACGTGACAATGCGATCCGCCTCGCCCAGCTTATGCTGGCGAACCACCACCGCCTCGTCCCGATACAACCGCACCTGCCCATCCTTTCACGAATGGCCGACGCCCACCGTCAGGCACGAGCTCGAGTCGACTCGATCGCACTCTATGAGAAGTCCTAGAGCCGATGCGTGCGCTGCCGATGCGCACCTGCCAGAACCACTGTGCGGACCAGCACGGGATCTTCTGCACCACCATTTACTCTAATTAGGGTAAATCGATTTACACTAATTAGCAGTAGGTTAGCTTACCTCAACGGCGGAGGTGGACATGGACAAGCCGACAACCATCGTCGGACGTGACCGACAGTGGCGGTCTACCGAGCGGTTTCTCTTCGATGGCGGCATCGACGGTCCGCTGCGGATCGGTTTGGTTTCCGGTCGACGCAGGACCGGTAAGACGCAATTGCTCGCAGCGGCATGCAAAGAGGTCGGCGGCCTGTACACGGTATGCGTCCAAGATGAGGGCGATCGTGCCGCCCGCGCGCGGTTCGCCGGCACGATCGCAGAGCACGCCGGACTGCCCGCCTCGGCGCTCGGACAACCGGAGCCGTGGGAGCGGCTGCTGCGATCCGCGCTGGAAACAGCAGCGCGCACAGCGCGCACGGGCCAGCCACCCCTCGTGGTAATCGATGAATTTCCCTACGCAACTGCCAACGCGCCTCAGCTGCCTTCGCTGATCCAGCATCTATACGACGCCTCGCAGAACGGCAACGGCCCCGGTGGACGACTGGTCCTGTGCGGTTCGGCGTTGAGCGTCATGCACGAATTGCTTTCCGGCGCAAAGCCGCTGCGCGGTCGCGTGATGATGGATCTGCGGCTACCCGCCTTGGACTACCGAGAAGCCGCGCGGCTGTGGGGAATCGCAGACCCGGCGGCGGCCCTCCGCGTCCACGCTTGCGTTGGCGGTATCCCTGGCTACCGCTCGCTGATCACGAGCGCGCCGGGCTCGATCGGAGAATTCGATGAATGGGTCATCGACAACTTGCTGACCACGGATATCGGCGTCTTCACCCACACCGAGGTGGACTACCTGCTGCGCGAAGATCCGCGAATCAGCAGCCGCGCCTTGTATTTCGACATACTCAGCGCCGTCGCTTCGGGCAACAGCACACCCAGCAAGATCGGCGCCGCGATCGGCCGCGACGCCAACTCGGTGCGCTATCCGATCGGCGTTCTCGAATCCGCAGGCTATCTCACCAAGAGCCAAGACATGCTACGAGCACGCAAACCGACGATCACCGTTTCGGACCCGGTCATCCGCTTCGATCGATTGATCACAGCACCACATCTGGGACAGCTCGAATTCGGTCGCGCCCAACGAGTCTGGCAAGCGGCGGCACCAACTTTCCGCTCCAACATCCTCGGTGCCCACTTCGAGGAACTCGCCCGGGACTGGACACTCCGCTTCGCGCCTGACGAACTCGGTAGCCCGGCAGGATTCGGAGACGTCGGATTCGCTACCGTCCAAGACAATCCGGGCCGCTGCAAGCACGAGATCGACGTGCTCGCCATGGTCGGCCAGCGCGTGACGGTCATCGGGGAAGCCAAGGCGACACTCGATCGTCGCGGGTTACCCGATCTCGAACGCCTCGTTCGAATCAAGGAACTGCTGACCGATCTCGGCCATGACACCACCGACGTCGTACTGGCCTTGTTCTGCACTACCGGCTTCACCGTCGACCTCGAACGCACAGCCGCCAGCCGACCAGACATCCAGCTGATCGATCTCGACCGCCTCTACCAACCGTCATGAATGAATCCAGCTCGACGGTACCCAGCCAACAAGATCGGGTGCCGTTCGATCTAGCGGGCTATCGACAACGGGTGCGGTCGGGGGCTTGCTTCATCTGCGACCTTGTTGCCGGTGCACCCGGGTCCGAGCACGAGGTCGTGTTCGATGACGATGTGCACATTGCTTTCGTCGGGAGATATCCGACGATGTACGGACATGTGCTGGTCGCGCCGAAGATTCACGTCGAGCATGTGGTTCGCGATTTCGATGAGGATGCGTACCTGCGATTGCAGGCGGTGGTTCATCGGGTCGCGCGCGCTGTCGAAGCCGTCGTGCCGTCCGAGCGCACCTATCTGCTCTCCCTCGGCAGCCAACAGGGGAACGCTCATGTGCACTGGCATGTGCAGCCGCTCACTCCCGGCACGCCGTATGAGCGTCAGCAGTTTCATGCGTTGATGGCGGAGAACGGGGTGATTTCTTGGTCGGACGCGGAGGCGGCGGAGTTGGGTGGGCGGTTGCGGGCGGAACTCGGGTTCGGGAACCCAGATCCGCGGCTATGATCTGCGGATGCGCGGAATTCGGTTCTGCTCAGTGGTTTTGGCGGCGGTCGCGGCTGTCGCGGTCGCGAGTTGTGCAGACAACCCGAGTTCGCCCGCGGCCGATGAGACGGCGTTCGTTTCGGTGACGGAATTGGATTCGACGATCGTTGTCGATGCGCGGTACTTCGGGGAGCACAACTTCATCGGTGGGCGGATCAATGGGTATGAAGCGCCCAAGTGCTTGTTGACGAAAGAGGCGGCTGCGGCGCTTGCGGAAGTGCAGCGGGAATTGCGGCCGATGGGGTTGGGGCTGAAGACCTACGACTGTTATCGGCCGCAGCGGGCGGTGGACCAATTCGTCAGTTGGGCAAAGGATCTCGGCGATACCAAGATGCGGGCGGAGTTCTATCCGACGGTGGACAAGGCGAATCTGTTCCGGGACGGATACATCGCGGAGAAGTCCGGACACAGCCGGGGCAGCACTCTGGATCTCACGATCGTCGCGCTACCGCCCACTGATCAGGAGCAGTATCACGGCGGTGATCCGCTGCGTGCCTGCACACTGCCCGCCGACCAGCGCTTCCGGGACAACAGCCTCGACTTCGGCACCGGCTACGACTGCTTCGACCCACTGGCACATACGGCCAACCCAGCACCGAGCGGTAACCAGCGCGCCCTCCGCGAGTTACTGACAACCCTCATGGACGAGCACGGCTTCAAAAACCTCCCCGAGGAGTGGTGGCACTTCACCTTGAAAAGCGAGCCCTTCCCGAACACCTACTTCGACTTCCCCATCAAATGACATGCCCGCCACCCCAAGTGGCCAACCTCGCACAACTAGTGCTCTCCTCACACAGAACGCAACATATGTGAGGACGCCACCAGTTATGCGACACCTCCACAACCGCGCACGTCAGGTGCGGAGAATGCCTCCGATGAGCAGCATCAGGGACTGTTGCGCTTCTACCCGGGCGGCGTCCTTGTCGTCCGCGTGCGCAACGATCAACCCCGCCTCGGTGACCGCACTGAAGATCAGCTGAGCCAGGACCGGAATCGGCGCATCGGCGATCAGCCCCGCGTCGCGGGCGCGTTCCAGTTGGGCGATGACCAACCCCAGCCCATGGCGCGCCTCGAATTCTCGAAACGCCTGCCAGCCGAGGACCGCGGGGCCGTCGTAGAGGGTGATGCGGATCATCTCCGGGCGCTGACAGATCTCCAGGAAGACATTCAGGCCGATGGCCATCGAGGTGAGGATGTCATCGGGATTCCCTGCGCCGATGGCGTTTTCGATTTCCCGCGTGATCTCGACCTCTATTTTTTCGAGCACGGCCAGGAACAGACCGCGCTTATCGCCGTAGTGGTGGTGCAGGGCGCCGCGGGTGACTCCCGCCTCGGTCACGAGTTCCTCGGCCGAGGTCGCCGCGAAACCGCGCTCGGCGAACAACCGGCGACCGGCCTGCTCGAGCGCGGCTCGGGTGGCACGGGAGCGATCCTCCTGACTACGGCGTTGCATGCGCCCGAGTGAACTCCAGAATCGTTTCGGAGAGCAACTCGGGCTGATCTTCGGACAGGAAGGTGTAGGAATCGTCGATGAACTTCAGGGTCGCGTTCGGCAGGTCGGCGGCCAGGCGTTCGGCGAGTTTCACCGGGAAGATCTTGTCCTCGCGAGCCCATGCGACCAGCACCGGAACCCGCACCGACGGGAATCGGGTCGCGGCCTCGAGCGTGTAGCGGCGATGCACGGTCTTCAGAAACCGGCGCAGATCCTTGCGGATCGCCGCCGAATTCCGGCTCGGCAGCAGGTAGGAATCGGCGATCTCCGGCGGGACCGGGCGCTTGGTCACCCAGCCGAAGGCGATCGGCAGCCGATGCAGCGCACGGATCCGCATCAACTCGGTCAGCGGCCGCAGCGAGCCGGGTACCCGCGCCAGCACGGGCAGCGCCGCGAAGGCAGGCGGGAAGAACGCCTCGTAGGCGTCGCACGAGGCCAGTACGACACGGCCGATCCGCTCCGGACGACGGGTCAGCAACAACTGGGTGATCGCGCCGCCGGTGTCATTGGCGACCACGGTGACGTCGGTGAGGTCGAGCCGCTCCAGAAAGTCGGCGATCAGGTCGGCGACCCCGGTGGGCGTGAGATCCGCTGCGGGGACCGGGATTTCGTGCGAGCCGAGCGGCAGGTCCGGACTGAGACAGCGATAGCCCGCCGCCGCGATGGTTGGGACGACATTGCGCCAGAGATCGGAGTTGACGAGCAGGCCGTGCACGAAAACGACCGGCGCGCCCTCCCCCGTGTCGTGATACCGAATGCGGCCGCCGGGGAGATCCACCTCATGCGTGCGGCCGAGTGACGTACTGATTCCCATGGTTCCTCCATGTGTTCGCAGTTCGTATCCACCATTACATACATACGGTATGTATGTCTATAGCTCCGCCTCCTACCTGGGGTGGAGATTCAGGAGCCGATGTGGACGGTTGACCAACTCCCGCGCTACCGTGCAACGAAAGATCGAAGGAGACGGAGCTCACATGACGGTGTCCGACGCCCCCCTGCGCCCATTCGAGACCGGTGAACTCGGTCTCGCCGACCACGCGGCCGCCCTCGCGCAGGGCAGGATCAGCTCCGTGGCCGCGGTCGGCGCCGCACTGGACCGGGTCGAGGCGAGTCAGCCGGGACTGAACGCCTTCCGCATCGTCCGGCGCGAAAAGGCACTCGCCGAGGCGGCCGCGGCCGACGAACGCTTGGCCGCCGGCGAACGACTCCCACTGCTCGGCGTGCCGATCGCGATCAAGGACGATACCGATATCGCAGGTGAGCCAACGGCGTTCGGCTGCGGCGGCGACCTCCCGCCGAAAACCGAAGACGCGGAATCGGTTCGACGGCTGCGCGCGGCCGGTGCGGTGATCGTCGGCAAGACCAATACCTGCGAACTCGGCCAATTGCCGTTCACCAGCGGCGCCGCCTTCGGCCACACTCGCAACCCATGGGGTGCCGAATACACACCGGGTGGCTCATCCGGCGGTTCCGCGGCCGCCGTCGCGGCCGGATTGGTACCCGCCGCACTGGGTTCCGACGGCGCGGGCTCGGTCCGCATCCCGACCGCATGGACCAATCTCGTCGGGATCAAACCACAGCGCGGCCGCATCTCCACCTGGCCCGCCGCCGAGGCATTCCACGGCCTCACCGTGAACGGACCGTTGGCCCGCACCGTCGCCGATGCCGCACTGCTGCTCGACACCGCGGCCGGACCGCATCCCGGCGATCTGCACACCCCAGAACCGCTCACCGTCTCCGATGCGGTCGGCCGCGATCCGGGACGACTGCGCATCGCCCTCTCGCTGCGAATCCCGTTCACCGCCACCAGAACCGCGCTGCACCCGGAGGTCGAAGTCGCGGTGCAGCGCATCGCCACCACACTGCGTCGCCTCGGTCATTCGGTAACCGTGGCGGATCTGCACTACGGCATCATGATCGGTGCGTCCTTCCTGCCGCGCTCGCTGGGGGGCGTCCGCAACGTCTACGACAAAATGCCTGGCGTGCAAGTGGATCCGCGCACCACCGCGAACGTCCGGTTCGGCCGCGCGCTCAGCGGACCGGCACTGTTCGCGGCGCGTCAGGCGGAAACGCTGCTGCACAAGCGAATCGGCGGCTTCTTCCGCGACTACGATCTGGTGCTCGCACCCACCACCGCGACTCCCCCGCCACGCGCCGAAGAAATCGACGGCATCGGAGTCAACGCCACCAACGACCTCATCACGGCCGCCTGCCCGTACACCTGGCCCTGGAATGTACTCGGCTGGCCCGCGGTGAATGTCCCGGCCGGTTTCACCGGCACCGGCCTGCCGGTGGGCGCACAACTCATGGGCACCGCGAACACCGAGCCGCTCCTGGTTTCCGTTGCGGCACAACTGGAATCAGAACTTCACTGGGATCGCCAGCGCCCCGAACCCTGGTGGTGAGTTCAGCGATCGGGCGCAGTCCCCCACCTCGCCACCCATATCGGAGTCGCGATCGGAGTCGCGCGAACCGAGTCGCGGCAACTTCGGCAACCGAGTCCGCAGCTCCACCGCTGCCTCGGTGTCATCACTGATGACGCGCTGCCTGGTGAGCCAGTCCGCGGTTCGATAGCGCGGGAACGAAATCGGGCCCATTGCGGTGTCGTCGGTGGAGAACCCGGCCACCAACCGCTGCAGAATCGGCAGGCAGTGCGCGTCCACCTCCTGGCCGATCGCGCGCGGGTCGGGCCGGATGGCATCCGGTGCCAGACTGTGCAATTCGACCCGGGCGCGCGGCACTGCGCGACGACCACCGGACTCGCCGAGCCAGCGATAGATCTCCGTGAGCAGGTCACCATTGGCCGCGGGCCCGACCAGGCATATCAGCGGACGCGGCAGCTTACGCCGTCTACGCACCAGGGTTCGCAGCACCCGGGGACGCTCATGCGGCACATACAGCGTCCGCAACAACTCCAGGAGCTTGCCGATATCGTTGGCACCTCGCACCGCAGTGACCTCCCCCGTGGTTCAGTACTCCGACGGTACAAGACCTCTCGGTGCTAGATCGGTGCGTTTCGCCACCAGCGTTCGAGGAGGTCCCGGCCGGACTCGCCACCGAATACCCGCAACTGACAGAAGCTACGCCCGCTGTCGGCGAATTCGACCTGTACCGTTCCGGCTGGTCGCCCGGCCGGGCCAGAGACGTCTTGCCAGATCACGCGGCCGCGGCCGGACCGGCGTTCCCACTGCTCGTCCCCGGCGACGGGCGCATCGGTAAAGGGCTCGACAGTCATCGCGACTCGATTGGCATTGCATCCCATGACGAGCAGTTCCAGCGGATTGCGATCGCCGTTGCACGATAGGTAGGTCGTCGCAGCCACCGCCTGGTTCACATCGATCGGTCGCCTGTCCGAGTCGACCGCGACACATCGCATGCCCTGATAGCCGCTGTCCGCCGGGGTCTTCGGAAGCAGCTCGGGCAGCACTCGAACCATGTAGCTATAGCCGCCCCATGATGCGGCGCCAGCGGCAACCGTCGTTGTGGGTGTCATCGCGGCACTGCTCGACGCGACCACCGCACTGGACGCCGCCGAAGCATCGGTCGAGGTCACGCCTCTCGAATTCCCGTTCAGCGCAAGCGCACTCGCGACACCGAGCACGATGACCGATGCCGCGATACCGACGGCAAGCGCGATGCGCCGACGCGACCGCTGCCTCGCCGGTGGCCGCAGATCGAGCGTCGCCACATCAGCCCGGCGATCGAAGGCGGCCGCCGCCGTCTGCGCGAGTGCACCACAGGAGGGATAGCGATGCTCCGGGTTCTTCGCCAGCGCCCGCGCGATCACGTCATCGATCGCCTGCGGCAGCATCGGATTCGCGGCGCTCGCACGTGGCGGCGGATCCTGGATATGCGCCTGCATCACCGCGACCGGGGTGCTGCGGGGAAAAGGCTTTTGCCCGGTCAGCAGTTCGAACAGGGTGCAGCCCAGCGCGTAGATATCGGCGCGATGATCGACCGGGCCTGCCATCAACTGCTCCGGCGCGGCATAGGCCAGCGTCGCCAAGACCGTGCCTGCCTCGGTCAGCGCCGTCGTTTCGATTACGGCCCTCGCTATTCCGAAATCGGTGACATAGACGCGATCCGGCTGACCCGGCCGGGGCTGCAACAAGATGTTCGCCGGTTTGACATCGCGGTGCAGCATCCCGACCCGGTGGGCCTCGTCGAGACCCCGAGCGGCCGCATCGATAATGTGCAGCACCCGTTCGGGTGTCAGCTCCGCGGGCCCGCGGCGGATGAGTGCCGCGGCGTCGAAGCCCTCGACGAACTGCATCGCGATCCACAGCCGACCTTTCTCGACACCTCGATCGTGCACCGCGACGATATTCGGATGGTCCAGCCGGGAGGCCAGCTCGGCTTCGCGAATGAACCGAGCGCGAAATTCCGCGTCCGCACTGTGGTCTTCGGACAACACCTTCAGCGCGTCACGGCGCGGCAGTCGCGGATGCCTGGCCACGTACACCGCACCCATTCCGCCGCTGCCGAGTGTCCGCTCGATCACGTATCCGGCGAAAAACGTACCCGGAACGAACTTTCCAGCCATGTCCTACTCGCTGTTCAATAGCAGAGCGAGTTGCGCCGCGACCTGCTGATGAGTGCTCTTCAGATCGCGGCCGCGAATCAGCGCGATGTAGCGACCGTGCACGAGTCGGCAGATGATTCGCAGCGGGATCTGCGGGGGCACGTCGAGCTGCTCGAAGCACCGGACGTCCGGCACCGCGTCCGGTGTCGGCGCGGGACGGATTGCGGAATCATGTTCGAGCTCGGGCTCCGGGAAAGCCCGGCGGGCGGCGATCGCATCCGGATAGCGTTCGAGCTCATTCCAGCCGTTGATGGCGTCCAGCTCGACCGAACTCTGGTGTTTGCGCGAGCCGTTGAGGTAGGAGCCACGTGGACCGAAGACGATCCCGCTCACCATGGCAGCGGTGCGCCAGCCCGCATTCTGCTCGTAGTCGGTGATCGCAACCGTCGGAAAGGGCCAGCGCCCAGGTACCTCGGCGATCAGCTTCGCGAGCATGCCGTCACTGTCGAGAGGCAGCGCGGCGAGCTTGTCCGGTGGCGTGGCCGAAAAGCCGCCCAACCGCGTCGATTGTGCTTCGAAAGCCTGGCGTGCCACTCCGGTGAGTACAGCCAGATCCGGACTCGTATGCCCGACCAGCACACTGATCACGAAAGATTCGTGCGCCATCGTCGCGGCCAGCGTCGGCACGTTCGGGCGCCAATGCGCGAATGCCGACGGCTGGTTCGCGATGACGACGGGCATATTTTCGGGACTCACCGCAGTATCGGCAGCATCCATCTCCCGGGCGGCATGCTGAGCCGCGTTGGCATCCGGAAATCGCAGTAGTACAACGGTCAGTAACCGGGACCGACCGGTAACGGGCGCGCCTACCTGTTCCTTGTCCGCGCCGCCCACCATGAAACCGGCCAGCATCCCGTACCGTTCGAGCACCGGGCGCACCGTTTTCGCGAGCACCCGCGTCGCCTTCGCGGGCGTCGGTAGCGGCAACGCGCCACCGGTCTCGAAGGAGAATTTCAGGGACGCATCGGCCTCGACCGGATCGATGACGGCCTCCGCCATCCGGGCTGATTCCAGTGTTCGCCCGTAGCCTTCGTTGCCGTTGGGCGGGATGAGGGGGTCGGTACTGTTCACGCCGATATCGAGCGATTTCGGATTCGGATTCGACGGCACCGGATGCCCGGACAGCGCACAGCCCGCCGTCAGGATCGTCACCAGGACCGCGACCGCCGTGGCGGGCAGCGCTCGCGCCTGGCCTGCGTGGTTCATGCGGGGGCTACGCTTCGTCTCAGATCGGCGCATCGAGCCACCACCGCGTGCGCAGATCCGCACCGGACTGCGCGCCGATCACCCGTAACCGACAGAAATTCCGATTCGGACTCTCGAACGACACTTCCAACTCGCCGAGGACTCCTCCCACACGGTTCGTGTAATTGCCCCAATGCAATTCGCCCGCACCGGAGGACCGGGTCCAGCGCTCCGCACCCTCCGGCCGCTCTTGCGGTCCCACTGGCTTCATCGCCGAACGATCCGTGTTGCAGGTGAGGATGATCTGCTCCATCGGATCCTGATCGCCGGTACAGTTCAGCCGATCGATCGGCGCCCGCGTATCGAACGAAATGGGGTTGCCCTGCTGATCGAGGAACTTGCAATCATGCAGTTCTCGATAGCCGATGCCGAGCGGTGTGGCCGGTAGTAGTTCGGAAAATGCCTCGAAGACAATGGCATGTGGACTCCAAGCCGCGGCCGACGCCGCAGCCGCACGGTCGACGCTGGTGCTCGGGCCGGACGCGACGGACGTCGCCGGTTCGTTTCGACTGATCCGGTGCGCCGCCGAAACCACCACCGCGACAACGGCAATGGCGACGACCACCACACCGAGTAGCAGCCGCCGACGATCCGGCCCGCGCGACGCCGGAGCCGGTGCGACCATGGTCTCCGATGCGGGCAGCAGCGCCGCCGTCGCCGCGGTCGCGAGTGCTCCGCAGCTCGGGTATCGATCTTCCGGCAGCTTTGCCATGGCCTTGGCGATCACCGCATCGAACGCCAGTGGCACGCTGGGATTTCCGCGCGAGGGCCGCCGCGGTGGCTCGTTCAGATGCGCGTGCATCACCATCCCCGGACTGTCCCGCTGGAACGGGACCGAACCGGTCAGCATGTGATACAGCGTGCAGCCGAGCGAATAGACGTCGGCGCGATCGTCCACGGCGGCACCGTTGATCTGCTCCGGCGCGGCATAGGCCACGGTCCCTGGCATACCGCCACCGCCGGCCACCGTCGTCACATCGCCCACGTCGCGGGCGATGCCGAAATCGGCGATCAGCACCTGTTCCGGCCCATCGGACTGTTGGGCTACGAGGATGCGGCCCGGCCGCACATCCCGATGCAGCAGACCCGAGCGATGGATCTCGTCGAGTCCGCGTGCGGCCTCGGCGACGATGCGGACCGCGCGCTCTACGTTCAGCTCGGTCCGGCCGCGCCGGATCAACTCACCGACATCGACACCGTCCACGTACTGCATCGCGATCCACAGCCGACCGTCCTGTTCACCACAATCTCGGACCGCGACGACATTGGGATGCTGGAGCAGGGCGGCGATTTCGGCCTCGCGCAGGAAACGCGCACGAAAGTCTGGCTTGTCCGCATAGTCATCGGACAGAATCTTCAGCGCGTCGCGGCGCGGCAGCCGCGGATGCCGCGCCAGATAGGTGGCGCCCAAGTCGTCGGCACCGAGGCGTCGCTCGATGCGGTACCCGGCGAATGTAGTGCCCTCGGCAATGTCCACGACGTCTTTCCTCGCTTACTCGGTTCAGAACGGCGCGCTACGCCACCAGCGGTCGTACAGATCTCGTCCGGAGTTTCCGCCGGATACGAACAGCGAACAGAAGTTCCGCTGCGGATCATCGAACAGAATCCGGAGCAGGCCCTGCGGCCGATTCGGTCCGAGCGGGTCATTGTCCGCGGTAGTGGTGTCGAACCAGAGAATCCGGCCACGCCCGGATCGGCGCTCCCATCGCTCATCGCCGATCGGGACGAAATCAGGGTGCGCGAAGTAGTTGGTCGGGCTGCGATTCGAATTGCAGCCAACGAGAACCGACTCCACCGGATCCCGGTTTCCATTGCAATCCAGATCGGCGACCGCGGGCGCGGGCTGGTTCACGTCGACGGGACGATTGTTCAAGTCCCGCGCGACGCACCTGAGGCCCTGGTAGCCGCTCTCGACCGGAGTGGCCGGAAGCAGTTCGGGAAAGGCCTGCGCGATAAAGGTGTGGCTGCCCCAGGACAGCCGACCGCTCGTGGTCGTACCAGTGACGGCGGGCGGGCTGGTCGCCGCAGTGCTCGTCGTCGACGCGATCGTGCTCGGCGTCACCGAGGGTTCGGCGGAATTCCTTGTCAGCACGACCGCACTCGCGACACCGACGACAACGACCGATGCGGCGATACCGATCGCGAGCCCGACGCGCCGCCGCGCCGGACGCCTCGGCACGGTATTGCCCAGGTCGATCGTGAGCGCATCCACCCGGCCGTCCAGGGCGACGGCCGCCGCATCGGCCAGCGCACCACACGACGGATAACGATCATCCGGGTTCTTCGCCAATGATCGCGCGATCACCCGGTCGATGGCCTGCGGCAACAATGGATTCGCCGTGGTGGCACGCGGCGGCGGGTCCTGGATGTGCGCCTGCATCACCGCGACGGCAGTATCGCGCGGAAACGGCTTGGTGCGGGTGAGCAATTCGTAGAGCGTGCAGCCGAGCGCGTACACATCGGCCCGCCGATCGACCACGCCACCCATGAGCTGTTCCGGCGCGGCGTAGGCCAGGGTCGCCAGCACCGACCCGACGGCGGTCAGTGCGGTCGATTGTCCTGCGGCCCTGGCTATTCCGAAATCGGAAACGAAGACCCGATCCGGTTCGCCGGGACGCGACTCGAGCAGAATATTGGCCGGTTTGACGTCACGGTGCAGCAGTCCCGCGCGATGCGCGGCATCCAGACCGCGCGCGGCCGATCCGACAATATGCGACACCCGCTCCGGCGGCAGGTCGGCGGCGTCGTGGCGGATGAGCCCGGCCGCGTCGATGCCGTCGACGAACTGCATCGCAATCCACAGCTGACCGTCGTGCACCCCTCGGTCGTGCACTGCGACGATATTGGGATGCTCGAGCCGGGCGGCGAGTTCGGCCTCCCGAATGAATCGAGCACGGAACTCCTCATCACCGCTATGGGTCTGTGCGAGCACTTTGAGCGCATCGCGGCGCGGGAGACGCGGATGCCGCGCGACGTACACCGTCCCCATTCCGCCGATGCCAAGCACCCGCTCGATCAGATACCCGGCGAAAACCGTTCCCGGGGTGAGGGTCTCGGTCATCTACCCCGCTCACTGTGCACCAGCAGCCCGTACTGAGCGGCAACCCGCTGTTGGAAGTCGTGCAGCGTCCGACCGAAAAGTACTGCGACATAACGCCCGTACAACACGGTGCAGGTATAGGTGAACAGTTGTGCGATCAGGTCGCCCGACTCCTTCGAACAGCTGACATCCGGCACCCCGGCCGGGCCGGGTATCGATGGCAAACCGTCCTTGGCGGCCTTGTCCTGAGCCTTCGCGAAGGACTTGCGCGCGGCGGCCACATCAGGGAACCGCATCAGAGCCTCCAAACCGCTGAAGGCCATGAGTTCCGGCGGATTCGGCTTCCCGACTCCCCGGTACAAAACAGTCGCATGTGTGCCGTACACGACGCCACTCGCCTGGGGAGCGCTGTCCCAACCCGCGTTCTCTTGTTCGGTGCCGAAGGCCACGGCCGGAAACGGCCAACGCCCCGGTGCTTTCGGCACCATACGCGCGATCATGCCGTCGCGGTCCAGCGGCAGTGCCGCGAACTGTTCGCGCGGGGTGACCGCGAACCCGCGCAGCCTGGGCAGCTGGGCATCGAATGCCTTGCGCGCCAACGTGGTGAGGGCGGCGAGGTCGGCAGAGGTATGTCCAGCGAGCAATGTGACGACGAACGACTCCTGCGCGAGCGAGACCGCTATCGTCGGCACGTTCGGACGCCAATGACCGTGTGCGGCCGGATATTCCGGGATGGTGACGGAAACATTCTCGGGACTGACCGACGCATCGACCGAGTCGATCTCCTCGGCGGCCCGCTGCGCCGCGGTGGGGTCCGGAAATCGCAGCACCAGTACGGTCAACAGCCGGGCGGCGCCGACGAGCGCGGTACGCTCGACCGCCTTGTCTGTGCGCCCGACCGCGAAACCAGCCAGCATTCCCCGCTTTTCGAGGACGGAGCGAACCGGCGCCGCGAGATACGCGCCCGCTTTGGCAGGCGTCGGCAGCGGCACGGCGCTGAAGCCACTCAGGGAGAAGGTCAACGTCGAATCCGACTCGCTCGGATCGGCCATGACCTCACCCAGCCGCACCGATTCGACGACCCTGCCGTACTGCTCATTGTCGACGGCCGGTTCGTGCTGCGGTTCGAGGCTGTATCCACCGACATCGAGCGAACCGAGATCGGGTCGTTGCGGGCTCGGCCGCCCGTGCACGGTACAGCCGGTAGCGAGCGCCAGCACGACCATCATGCCGGTCAGTGCGGCACGGACCTTGCGTACCCGATCACAGCGGCGCATCAGGCCACCACCGATCGTGGAGTTCGGTGCCCGACGCGGCGCCGTGCACGTGCACGGTGCAGAAATTCCGGCTCGGATCGTCGAAGTAGACTTCCAGCTGGCCGCGGATCTTGCCATCGCTTTCGATATCGGAACCCCAGTTCACATGTCCGGTGCCGGACGACCGGACCCAGCGTTCATCACCCTCCACCCGAGCGAAGAAGCGATCGGGGAAGATCGGCGACTTGTCGACATTGCATTTGACGGCCATGGTGCGCGCCGGGTCGCCATCACCGATGCAGAACAACTCGCCGACGGCGGTGGGTGCGTCGTCGAAGGAAACGGTATTACCTTTCGCGTCGAGTGGAATACAGCCACCGACGTCCTTGTACCCGGTCGCTATCGGCGAGGGCGGCAGCAATTCGGGAAATGTCTGGGCGATATATGCGTAAGAACCCCACTCAGCGGCGTTCACATTCGGCGGGCCCGCCGTGGTCGTGGGTGCCGATGTGGTGGTAGGTGGGTCGCTGCCGACCCACAGCACCGTCGAAATCACGCTCGCCACAATGACGACACCCAGCAGCCCCGCCACGAGCAACCGATCGCGACGCTTGGTCTCCGGTCCGGAATCGGTGAGCGCTTCCCCGGCCATTGCGGCCCGCACCGCCGCCGCGAACGCTCCGCAACTGGCGAACCGCTCGTCCGGCCGCTTGGCCATGGCCTTGGCGATCACCGTGTCGAATGCCGTTGGCACGCTAGGGTTTCCGTGCGAAGCCCGAGGCGGCGGCTCGTTCAGATGCGCGTACATCACCGCCCCCGGACTGTCCCTGGGGAACGGGACCGAGCCGGTGAGCATGTGATAGAGCGTGCAGCCCAGTGCGTAGACATCGCCACGGTGGTCCATCGGATCACCGCTGATCTGCTCCGGCGGCGCATAGGCCAGGGTGGCGGTGGTCCCACCGGAGGCGAGGGTGGTCGAATCGTCGGCGGCACGGGCGATTCCGAAGTCGGTGACGAGCACCCGATCGGATCCGTCCGGCTGTTCGGCGACCAGGATATTTGCCGGTTTCACATCGCGGTGCAGCAGACCCGCCTGATGGATCTCGTCCAGACCGCGGGCCGCCTCCACGAAAATCCGGACCGCACGCTCGACTCCGAGCGCACCACGCTTGATCAACTGGGCGGCATCGACGCCGTCGACGTACTGCATCGCGATCCACAGTTGGCCATCGTTCTCGCCGCGATCGCGCACGGCGACCAGATTGGGATGCTGTAGCCGCGCGGCGATTTCGGCCTCGCGCAGAAATCTGGCCCGGAATTCCGGGTCCTCCGCATGGACATCGGAGAGGACCTTCAGCGCGTCCTTACGCGGCAGCCGCGGATGCTGGACCAGGAATACGGTGCCCATACCGCCCGCGCCGAGACGGCGTTCGATCTGATACCCAGCGAATACCGCACCCTCGACCACGCTCACAGCTCAGCCCTCCATATGCGTCGGGACCCTTCCGACGCACTTGCGGCGGCCCGGAATCAGCACGGACAGCCGTCAACGGGCCGACTATAACAGCGCGGGGCGCATTGCCACAGCGGGCTCCAATGCCCCCATTCCTGGGGGTATCCAGCCGTCAGAACCCGAGCTTGCCAAGTTGTTTCGGGTCGCGCTGCCAATCCTTGGCGACCTTGACGTGCAGGTGCAGGTAGATGCGGACACCGAGGATGTGTTCGATTTGTTTGCGGGCGTTGGTGCCTACCTCTTTGAGGCGCGCGCCGCCCTTCCCGATGACGATGGCCTTCTGCGAGGGGCGTTCGACGTAGAGCAGCGCGTGCACGTCGAGCATGTCTTCGTTCTCTTCACGCGGGAGGACTTCTTCGATGACCACGGCGAGCGAATGCGGGAGTTCGTCGCGGACGCCCTCCAGAGCGGCTTCGCGGATGAGCTCGGCCATGAGGGTTTCCTCGGGCTCGTCGGTGAGCTCGCCGTCGGGGTAGAAGGCCGGGCCCTCAGGCATTTTCGAGGCGATGACGTCGACCAGGACCTCGACCTGCTCGCCCTTGACGGCGGAGACCGGTACGACGTCGTGGTCCGGGCCGAGCAGTCGCGACAGCGCCATCAACTGTTCGGCGACTTGGTCGCGACTCACCTTGTCGATCTTGGTGACCACGCCGAGCAAGGTGGTTTTCGGCGCCATCTGCTTGATCTGTTGCAGGATCCACTTGTCGCCGGGTCCGATTTTCTCGTCGGCGGGAATGCACAGCGCGATCACGTCGACTTCGGAATACGTATCGCGGACAAGGTCGTTCAGGCGCTGGCCGAGCAGCGTGCGCGGGCGGTGCAGACCCGGGGTATCGACCAGGATGAGCTGGGCGTGCTCGCGGTGCACGATGCCGCGAATGGTGTGGCGGGTGGTCTGCGGGCGCGAGGAGGTGATCGCGATCTTTTGGCCGACCAGCGCATTGGTCAGCGTCGACTTGCCGGTATTCGGGCGGCCGACGAAACAGACGAAGCCGGAACGGAATTCGGTGGGCTTGTCAGCCACCCTGCACCTCCGCGCCCGCGGCATCGTCGACGATTTCGAAGACCGCACCCGAGCGGTCGGTGAAGACGATGCGCGCCTCGGGCGAAACCTCGCGAACCGCGAAGACGCCCGCATCCGATAGCTTGCCGCTGACGACCACGGCCGCTTCGAATCCCTCTGCGCCACTGGAGATCGCGGCCGCGACGGCGGCCTGCAGTGCGGTCAGTCGCAGGGACTGCAGGGCGACGTCACCGGCCGCGTAGGTGCGGCCGTCGGTATCGCGGATGGCGGCGCCCGAGTTGCCGCCGGTGCGGCCGAGCGCGCCCTTCGCCAGCACCACGAGTTTGGTGTCCTCGGCGTCCAAATCGGTCATTCGCTGTCTCCGTTCTCATCACGTTCGGTCGGGATTTCCCGCTCGGATCCGTTACTTTTGCGCTTGCCGTTGGCCTTCTCGGCATGCGATTTCTCCGGCGCCTTGCGCACCACGACGGTATGCACCCGCACCCGTCCCCGCGCGTCCGCACCGCCTTCGCCGCGCAGCACCAGGCCGTGCACAACGGCTTTGGAGCCGGGCAGCGGCACCCGGCCCAGTGCGTGGGCGAGCAGGCCGCCGACGGTGTCGACGTCCTCCTCCTCGATTTCCAAGCCGTACAGGTCGGCCAGATCGTCGACCGACAGTCGTGCCGAAACCCGGTAGCGGCCCTCGCCGAGATCCTCGATGGGCGGGGTTTCGTCGGTGTCGTATTCGTCGGCGATCTCACCGACGATCTCCTCGAGCACATCCTCGATGGTCACCAGTCCGGCAATGCCGCCGTATTCGTCGACCAGTATCGCCATATGGTTTCTGCGGCGCTGCATTTCGTCGAGCAGGCTGTCCAGCGGTTTGGAGTCGGGCATGAACACCGCCGGGCGCATGGCATCGCGCACCTGCACCTTGCGACTTCTATCCGCGTATGGCACAAGGTCTTTCAGGTACACCACGCCGAGGATGTCGTCGACGTTCTCGCCGACCACCGGAATGCGGGAGTGACCACTGCGCACCGCGAGCGACGTCGCCTGTGCCGCAGTCTTATCCGCCTCGATCCAGACCATTTCGGTGCGCGGGACCATCACCGCGCGGGCCGGGGTGTCGCCGAGTTCGAAGACCGACTGGATCATGCGGCGTTCGTCGTCGGCCACCACACCGCGCTCACTGGCCATCTCGACCACTTCTCGCAGCTCGATCTCGGATGCGAAGGGGCCGTTGCGAAATCCCTTACCCGGGGTGATCGCATTACCGATGAGGATCAGCAGCCTGCTGACCGGACCGAGCACCGTGCCGATGAACTGCAGCGGCAGCGCCGAGGCCAAAGCAATGGAGTAGGCGTGCTGACGGCCGAGTGTGCGCGGACCGACCCCGATCACCACATAGTCCACCAGCACCATGACGGCCGCGGTGAACAGCAGCGCCCAATTGTCGTCCCACAGCGGAATCAGCGCCGCCGCCAACAGCACAGTCGCGCAGATCTCGCACAGAATACGAAGCAGCACAAGCAGATTCACGTATCGTGGCCGATCGGCCACGATCCTGGTCAGCCGCACCGCACCGGGCCGCTCCGCCCGGACCATATCGTCGAGACGCGCGGGTGAGACAGTGTTCAGCGCCGAATCGACTCCGGCGAACACCCCACCGACCGGGACGAGCAGAACCGCCAGCAGGATCAGGGTCAGCGAATTCACGCGGGGCCTAGCGCCTCACCGGGCGTTGTGAAACCGGCCTTCCCCAGCAGCCGGGCATCGCGCTCGGCCAATTCGGCGCGCCGCTGTGCCTCGCGCAGGCTCTCGTACCACTCCTCGAGCAGCCGTGCCTGCAACGCGAACATCTCCTTCTCCTCCTCCGGCTCGGCATGGTCGTAGCCGAGCAGGTGGAGTACGCCGTGCACGGTGAGCAGGGCGAGTTCGTGATCGAGCGAGTGACCGGCCTTGCGGGCCTGACCGGCGGCGAATTCGGGGCACAGCACAATATCGCCGAGCATGGACGGACCCGGTTCGGCGCTGTCCGGTCGACCACCGGGCTCCAGTTCGTCCATGGGGAAGGACATGACATCGGTCGGGCCGGGTAGGTCCATCCAGCGCATATGCAGATCCGCCATAGTGTCGAGATCGACGAGCACCATCGACAGCTCAGCCGCCGGATGCACGTCCATCCGGCCGATCACGAATCGCGCGACACTGACCAGGTCTTCTTCGGGTACGTCGACACCCGACTCGTTGGCGATCTCGATGCTCACCTGATCAGGGTATTCGGTGTGCCCGGGCCCGCACCGCGCGGCTGGCCCGGACACGTCCGTCGCACTATCGCCGATCTCCCCGGCTCGCGGCGCGGCGTTGTGCGCGATTGCCCGGATAGTGCGGTCCGACCTGGGTGACCCGCTCGGCCTCGGCCCGCTCGTAGGCGTCGACGATATCGGAGACCAACCGGTGCCGAACCACATCGCTGCTGGTCAGCGTAGCGAAGTGGATGTCTTCGATCTCGGTCAGGATCTCACTCGCCGCGCGCAGACCCGAGCGCGCGCCATTGGGCAGGTCGACCTGGGTGACGTCACCGGTCACCACGATCTTCGAACCGAATCCGAGCCGGGTGAGGAACATCTTCATCTGCTCGGCCGTGGTGTTCTGCGCCTCGTCGAGAATGATGAAGGAATCATTCAGCGTTCTACCGCGCATATACGCCAGCGGTGCGACCTCGATGACACCGGCCGCCATCAGCTTCGGAATGGCCTCCGGATCCATCATGTCGTGCAGCGCGTCGTAGAGCGGGCGCAGATAGGGATCGATCTTCTCGTTGAGCGTGCCGGGCAGGAACCCGAGCCGCTCGCCCGCCTCGACGGCGGGACGGGTGAGGATGATCCGGTTGACCTGCTTGGTCTGCAATGCCTGCACGGCCTTGGCCATCGCCAGATACGTCTTGCCGGTACCCGCGGGGCCGATGCCGAACACGATGGTGTTGGCGTCGATCGCGTCGACGTAACGCTTCTGGTTGAGTGTCTTGGGCCGGATGGTTTTACCGCGCCGGGACAGAATGTCCAGGCTCAGCACCTCGGCCGGAGATTCCGAGGAACCCTCGGTGAGCATGGATACGGTGTGGCGCACCGCCTCCGGGGTCACCACTCGATTGCGACCGGTCAGCGCGACGAGCTGTTCGATCACCCGCTCGGCGAGCGCCACATCGGCCGCCTTGCCGGTGAGGGTGACGGAATTGCCGCGGACATGGATATCCGCATCCAGCAACTGCTCGAGTTCACGCAGGTTCTGGTCGGCCGAACCGAGGAAGGGGAACACGGATTCGGGAGCGAGTTCGATGCTGGAACGCACGGTGCGCGCTGCCGGGCCCGAGCCGTTGTCTGCACCCCGGGGGATGGAGGCCGACGAAGTCGGTGGGGTGGGTAAACTCCCGCCTGCAGTAGGGGTAGTCGGGTCGCCGATCTCGCCTTGTGTTCTCAAAAGTGGCTATAGCCTGCTTTCCGGTCTCGAATTGCTGCGTCGTTGATGAAAGTTTAACGCGCCGTTGCATGAGTCTCAGCGATTATTTCGCTGGGGCTCTTCCTGCGTCATCGGCCCTTGCCCGCTCCGGGGTACGTGGTCTTACGTGGTCTCGGCGAGGCGTTTCTTCTCTCCGGGGAACTTCCCGGCGAGGGGTAGTCGATCTCCGGAGCTGCCGAGGTCAGCAAGCATCGCGTTCAGCAGGTTCCCGGCCGCGTTGCAATCCCGATCGTGCACGACGTCACAACCGGGACAAAACCATGTGCGGTCAGCCAGCACCAGACCATGGTTGATCCGATCGCACGCCCCGCACGTCTTCGACGACGGGAACCATCGATCGGCCTTCCACAACCCCGCCCCGTACCAGTCGGCCTTGTACCCGAGCTGACGAACGAACTCACTGAACCCGGCATCACTCACCGCGCACGCCAGCCGCCGATTACGGATCATTCCTTTGACATTCAACGTCTCCACCGCGATAGCCGACTTGGTTCTCGCCAACCTCGTGGTGGTCTTGTGCAGAAAGTCCCGGCGACGGTGCACGACCCGCAGATGCAACCGCGCCACCCGCGCCCGCGCCTTACCTCGGTTCATCGAATCCGGTGCACAGCGAGCCAGCTTCCGGTTGGCGCGCGCCAGCCCACGCTGCGCGGCCTTCAACGGCTTGGGTGCGTGGATCTCCTCGCTCGTACCGTCGTCGTTGGCGATGACGGCAAAGGTGCTGAGCCCGAGATCGATACCACATTTCGGCGCACGCTCGGGCACGCGGCGGCGTGTGTTGATCTCGTCGCGATCCACCTCGAGCTGGATAGCGATCCACCAACGCCCGCCCTGCTCCCGGATCGTGGCTCCCAGGATGCGAGCCGCGCCGCACGCCAACCTGGCGGTGAGCCAGATCATGTCCTCGCGAGTGGCCACGCGCCCGACGCCCGGCAGCCGCACGGTCCGCGCATCGACTGGCCCGGCACGGTCGCCGTCATAGCGGAAGCGGCTGCCGTGCTTACGTTTCCGCCAACCAGGGAACCCGACCCGAGCGCCCTTGCGCTGTCCCTTCTTCGATTTCAGATAGTTCGCGAACCCGGCAGCCCGCATCCGGCACGCCTCCTTCGGCACCCGCGAGGACATCTTGTTCTCGTTGAACCACGGGTAGCGCTGCTGATGGGTAGCCCGCCACAGCTTCTCCAATGCCGGTGCCGTCCAGGGCACCTCGGTCAACTCATCGCCGCTGATGCCGTAGCTTTCCTCCGCTTTACGCTGAGCCCACCTCTTCTGCACGACCTCGAGACAGAAGTTCTCCACCACCCGCGACAGCCCGCAATGCCGCCCCATCACCACCACCTGCTCCGCATCGGGCGCAAGCTCGACACGGTATCCCTGCTTATGACTCACACATCCTCCCCCGTCAAAGCCTTACACCTGGTGACGGAGAGCCACAACCAGTACGTACGTGTACCGACTGTCGATCCCCCAATATCGCTCACATGTTCGATTATATTTCGACAACTTCCTTCCCACCCTGAAAGGCGCGACGTCTTACATTTCGCTAGCCGACAAATGTACCTCGGCAGCGATTGCCTGACGATCGCTACGGCCGTCGTGGCATCTGGATTCCCCCGCGGCGGCGTGCCCAATCCTCGGTGAAGTCACGAAATCGACGCACCGCATCCGATGGCGGGGCGGTGGCCGACCAGATCAGCCCCACATCGCGGGCCGCTGCGGCATCGGCGAGCGGGACGGTCACGATGCCAGATAGCGAACCGGCTGCGGGCGTGGGATCTTCCAGCGGCAGCAGCGCGACGCCGAGTCCGGCCGCGACCAGACCCGCGGCGGTGAGCAGATCGCTCGATTCGAAGGCGATGCGGGGGCGGATATTCGCGGCGGCGCAGAGTTCGTCGAGAATGCGGCGCATACCGAAACCCGGATGCATGGTGATGAATTCGGCGTCACCGAGCTCGGCGAGACGGATCTGTCGCCGGGTGGCGAGCCGATGTTCCGCGGGCACGGCCAGCGCGAGCGGCTGGGCGAGGAGTTTGCGCCAGCCGATGCCCGGGACCGACGGGCGGGGCGACACGATCGCCAAATCCGCTGTGCCGTCGACTACCTGATCGATTACCGCGTCGAACGCGCCCTGCCAGAGGGTGAACGATATGCGCGAGGATCCGCGGCGGAAGCCGCCGATCAGTTGCGGGATCAGCCAGCTGCCGAAGGAGTGCTGAAACGACAGGCGGACAACGCCTTTCGCGGGATCGGCAAGGTCGGCGACGGCCTGGGCGGCGGCATCGAGTTCGGACTGGGCGCGGCGGGCGTGTTCGTAGTAGGTCCGGCCGAATTCGTTCAGCACGATGCGTTTTCCGTGGCGGTCGAAAAGTTCGACGCCGAGGCGGCGCTCGAGGCGGGCCAGCATGCGCGAGAGCGTCGGCTGGGCGATATGCAGCCGCTCGGCGGCCGCGCCGACACGTTCCAGTTCGGCGAGTGTCGTGAACCACAGCAGGTCGTCACCCAGCACGTACAGACCTTTCCTTATGCGCACAGTGCATTAGAAACCAGATTACTATTCATTTCCCTTCTTAAGGACAAGTGTCGATTCTGGTGCCATGACCAGCACGGATACCCGCTCGACCAGCACATCGCACGAACGTCGGATCACTACCGCGCTGTTCGCCGCAGGGCTGGCCACCTTCGTGTCGATGTACAGCGCGCAGGCGTTGCTGCCGAGTCTGTCGGCCGCCTTCGGAGTCGCCCCGGCGCAGGCCGCTTTGGCCGTGTCGTTGACCACTGGGTTTCTCGCGCTGGCGATCGTGCCCGTGAGCGCGTTGTCCTCGCGGCTCGGGCGTACAACAGTGATGACCTGGTCGGCGGTGGTATCGGCGGTCATCGGTCTGCTGCTGCCGCTGAGCCCATCGCTGGAGGTGCTGCTGGCGGGGCGGGCGCTGCAAGGGGTGGCATTGGCCGGGGTGCCCGCGGTCGCAATGGCGTATTTGGCGGAGGAGATCGGAGGCGACGGGTTGGGTGCGGCGATGGGTGTTTATGTCGCGGGCACGTCGATCGGCGGGTTGTCCGGGCGGTTGATTCCGGCATTCGCGTTGGATCTGACCTCATGGCGCTGGGCCGAGGCCGCGGTCGGCGTTGCGGCGGCCGGGTGCACCGTCTGGTTCGTGCGTGGGTTGCCACCGTCGCGTGGGTTCGTCGCTCGACCCGCCGGAATGCGTACCGTGCTGCGCGATATCGGCGCGCCGTTGCGGCACGGCGGGCTGCTTGCGCTGTTCGGGCTGGCCTTCGTTCTGGTGGGCGGATTCGTGTCGATCTACAACTTCCTCGGATATCGACTGACCCGGCCGCCGTTCGAATTACCTGCGGCCGTTGCGGGTTCGGTGTTCCTGCTGTATCTGGCCGGTACACTCGCCTCTGCCGCCGCCGGGCGTTGGGCCGATCGCATCGGTAAGCACCGCGTGCTCGCGGCGTCCGTCGCGCTGATGGGTGTCGGCGTCCTGGTCAGCATCCCGGACCAATTGATCGCGGTCATCCTCGGGGTAGCCCTTTGCACCGCAGGGTTTTTCGGCGCCCACGCGGTGGCGAGCACCTGGGTCGGCGCGATAGCTCCCGGTGGCGCCGGATCGTCGCTGTACCTGTTCACCTACTACCTCGGCAGCGCCGTCATCGGCGGTACCACAGGGATCGCCTATGCGAAGGGAGGGTGGGCCGGACTGGCGGCCTGCGTCGGTGTAATGATGGCTGTAGCCGCAGTCCTGGTGTGGTATTTGGCGATTCACACCCGCCGCGGAGTCGGAACCGTTGCTACTTCCCGAGTCTTTGCCGCGCCGACGGCGTGATATCCGGCGTCACCTACGGCGCTCATGACCGCGAGGTCGCAGGTCACCGTCCGGACCAAGCGTGGGTCGCGGCGGCGAAGGCAGCCCAACGTGTTTCGCAGGGGAGCTGGTGTCGCTGGCGTCGGCGGCGCGGCGGTGTTCGGATGACGGGCTGGTGCGGGCAACGGGTCTCGGGGCTGACCGCGAACGGCTGTATGCACCTGAGTTCGGACGCTTCCAGCAATTCATAAGCAAAACCACTGGATATCGATCCACGGATAAGACCGCAGCATTTGGGCCATATACGCAAACCACAGAGGTGGCCGTCCGTTAACTACGGAGGCAGCCTGGCCGATCTACTACTGTGACCGATATCAAATTCTCTTACTTCGGGGGTTTCACATGCTGATCTTCGGCTGGCAGCGGCGTCTCCACACGCTCGCCATGATCACCTTGGTCTGCGGCCGCTGCGGCAACCCCGCCGCACACGCGCTGCGCAGACTGGCCACTACTTTCACAGTCTTCTTCATCCCGCTCATCCCGCTCGGCAACAAGCACTACATGGAATGCACCTGGTGCGGCGCATCGACACCCCTCGCCGTACCCCAGGTCACCGGCCTCATCGCCCGCGCCAACGCCGAGAAAATGGGTGCCGCCCAGTACCAGCAGCCTGCCCCAAGCGGCCCCAACGCCAACTGGCCCGCCACCGGTGGACCCAACGCCCACCCACAACAGGCCGCCCTCGCCGCACCCAACACCAACTGGCAGCAGCAGCCAGCTCTCGGCGCCCCTAACGCCCACGTGCAGCAACCCGCCCCCGGCGGACCGAACGCACCATGGCAGCAGCCCGCCCCAAGCGCGCCGAACGGCCGGTGGCAGCACTGACCCGACCCCTCGCCAGCCTCGGCGACGATTACGACACGGTCGAGTACGGCAGCGGTACCGTCCAGGAGATAGACGCCCATGTCGCCGCCGAGGCCCGCAGGATCGTCAGCCCCCGCGTAGTCCGTCCGCCCTCGGCTGGGCGATGATCGCGGCCCCCATCCAGCGTCGTAAATACTGACGCAGCTCATCATCACTGCGCGGCGGATTGCCCGGAGAAACGAAGAACGACTGCATCGTTCGCAGAATGTATTCGACGAGTTCGTGTAGGGACGCGTCGTCGTATCCGTACCGCTCCCAATCGACGTCGAAGCGTTTGATCATCGTCATGCCGAAGGTTTGTGCCGCTTCGGAAGTCATGCCTTCGGGGTGCACATTCGAATATGTACTCGACAGCAGAATGCCCAGGTGGGGCGTTCGACGCACATCTGAAAGCGTGAAGACCACGCCCTCGGTCATGGCTTCGACAGGGTCCTCGATACCGCTGACCTGCTTTGTCAGCCGGTCCAGAAAACCGTCGACCGAAGCGATGGCCGCGGCCTGCATCAGCGCGTCCGCACTGGGGAAGTATCGATACACCGTCTGACGGATGACCCCCAGTGATTCCGCGACGTCGGCGATGCTGATCTCCGAACCCGTCCGTCCGATCAGATCGACTGCGGCGGCGACTATCCGACAGGATGCTTCTTCATCACTGTTCGGCGGACTCCCGCCCCACCCGCGCCTTCCTGCCACTGCTCGCTTCCTCGGTTCGAACGATGTCCCTCGTATGCGAAACCGACAGCGGGACAACCCCGCCGACCGTCCAGATCAGGGACTCGACGCTACCACAGGGCCGTCGTCGTCCCAGCTCGAGCAAATTCTCATCATACACTCGTGTCAATCTGTGTATGATCACCGGTATCGAGGCTTCGGCACGTCCGAACACGGCTACAGCCCCCTTCCGAATTACGAGGTACAGCCAAGTGACCGATCTGCAAGTCCGAAAGATGCGATTCGCATTCGCGGACTACGACGTACCGTTCCTGTGGAACGAAGAGAATCCGGCCTTCTCGTCCATGGCCAACGCGGTGTCCTTCCTGGCCATCGGCTTCGAGAAGATGATCGTCAATATGATTCGCGAGGCCATGCCGCAGATAACCGATCCCGCGGTCGCGGAGGAAGCGGACGCGTTCGTGCGTCAGGAGGGCCAGCACTCGACCGCCCACCGCCAGCACGCCAATGGCCTGATCAGGCGATACCCCGGGCTCCAGGAGACCCTCAACGAAGTGATCGCGGAATTCGACCGCCTCACCGTGCAGACCTCCCTGGAGTATCGGCTCGCCTACACCGCCGATCTGGAGGCCACCTTCACCCCGGTGTTCAAATTGATGCTCGACAACGATTCGACCCTGTTCCGGCCGGGCGACGACCGTGTCGCATCGCTGTTCATCTGGCATTTCGTCGAGGAAGTCGAACATCGCAGTTCGGCGCTTATCATCTTCGATTCCATTGTCGGCAGCGACGCCTACCGGATGCGCATGGCTCCGTCGATCTTCCGGCACGTCATGAAGGTCATCAAGGTGGCCTGCTCGGGCTTCAATAAGCATGTGCCGCAGGAGGATCGGCGCATCGATGCACTGGCGATGTTCGCGACGCACCGGGGTAAACAGAAGTTGCGGAAGTTATTGCGGCTGCCGGTCGAGGACAACGGTCCGATGTCGCGCGCCTTCGACGATCTACGACTCAGCGAACAACTGATCGCAATGGTGGGCATCATCCGCAGTCAATTGCCCAAGCACAATCCGGATCACGAGAAGCTGCCCGCGCTCGCCGATGTGTGGTTCAAGCGCTATGACGCCGGTTACGACGTATCGCATTGGTACACCGCCGATTCCATTGCAGTGCAGGGGGACTGATGGCCGATCATTGCGCACCCACCTTCGATGAACTCGCGAAGGCGCTCGGCTTTTCCTGTCAGGAGGCCGGTGGACTCGTCGAGGTGCGAAACCCTTTCGCATTGGAGAACTGGACGCTGCCGGTACTCGAGTTCACCATCGTCCTCGGCGCGGTGCTCGCGCTGATCTACGCGATTTTGCGCCTGCGACGTCACGGCGATCCGACCGATCTCGTGGTCTGGTTCGGCGCGACCGCGTATCTGTTCATCATCGAACCGCCGCTGTACTTTCCGGCGGCCTTCGGCATCGACGCACACGTCGACACGATGTTCGCGCACAACGTCTTCACCGTGGATTTCCTCTGGGGTCGGCTCCCCCTCTATATCGTGGCGATCTACCCATTGATGGCCACATTGGCCTTCGAAATCGTCCGAATGCTCGGCGTTTTCCGTCGATACGGTGTTCTCGTCGGCGCCGTCTGCGTAGGCTTCGTCCACCACGGCTTCTATGAGATCTTCGACCACCTGGGACCGCAGCTGCGCTGGTGGGAGTGGTCGACCGAGAATTCGCTCAATCAACCGATGTTCGACTCGGTTCCGCTACCGAGTGTGGTGGTATTCGCCGCGCTGTGGCCGATGTCGCTGGCGTTCTTCGTCCAGTTGCTCGTCGGTCGTCATATCGACCAGGGGCGCAGTTTCTCTGGACCGCAATTGGTGTGGCGCACTGTCGTCATCGGCATTCTCGGGTCGCTGGGTACGGGTGTATTGCCGATCCCGGCAACAGTTTTCGGCGCCGGGAGCACCACGTTGCGGGGATTCCTCTATGCGGCCGAATTGGTCGTCGTCAGCATTGTCGCGATTCCGATTCTGACTCGGCAGTGGCTGCGGCTACGTCGAGACCATTCGGACTATACGAACCGCTTCGTACGGATTTACAGCGTCGTGTACCTCGGCGTGATGGCGTTGCTCTGGGTAAGCGCGCTGCCCGATTACTTCGCTGCCGTCGACGGTTCGACGAGCAATGGCGACCCCATCGGGAATCTCTGGTACACGCTGTCGTGTTTCGCGGTCGCAATACTTTGTGTGCTGGCGATCTTCACGGTGCCGTACCGAGCAGCCGAGCCGCTACCAGCGGGAGGTCAACGCGCCCAAGGCACCGAGGGCGACGGCGGCGGCGGTGGAGGTGCGCAGGACGGTGGGGCCGAGCAGGGTTACATCGGCGCCCGCAGCAGCGAAGGCGGTGAGCTCGGAGTCGTCTAGACCGCCTTCGGGGCCGACGATCAGCAGGATTTCGGTGGCTTTGTCGAACGGCAGCTCGACGAAGCGCGCGGTGCCGGATTCGTGTAGTGCCACCGCGATTCCGCCCGCCGCGACGACCGCACGGATCTTGTCGAGCAGGTCACGGGTGCGGTGCAGATCGGCGACCTCGGGGATGTAGGCGCGGCGGGACTGCCGGGCGGCTGAGCGGGTGGCAGCACGCCATTTCTCAACGGCCTTGTCCACCTTGGCTTCCCAGTTGGCGATGCAGCGCGCGGCCTGCCACGGGATGATGACATCGGCGCCCGCCTCGGTCATCAGCTCGACGGCCAGCTCCGAGCGGTCGGACTTCGGCAGCGCCTGCACGATGGTCACCTGCGGCGTCGCGGGCGCGGCGAGCACCCGATCGAGCACCTTCAGCTCGAGCCGATCCTTCTGCGCCGCAACAACTTCCGATGCCGCGAGCAGACCGGAGCCGTCGGACAGCGTGATCGGCTCGCCGACCCGGATGCGGCGCACCGTCGCGGCATGGCGTCCCTCCGGACCGTCCAGCACCGCGATGGCACCCGGCTCCGGAATGCCGGAGAGATAGAAGACCGTGGCGGCCAACGACTATCGCCCGCTGAACGACGCTCGCAGCCGGGCGAACAGGCCGCTGTTGTGCTCGGACTGCGCCGACATCACCTCGGCGCGATCACCGGTGCGCATGCCCTTGTATTTGCGCAGCAGATCGGTGGTCTTGGCGTCGAGTTTGGTCGGCACCACGATGTCCAGATGGGCGAGCAGATCACCGCGCGCGCCGGAGCGCAGGCGCGGCATGCCGTGGCCGCGCAGCACCGAGATCTCACCCGGCTGGGTGCCCGGCGGAATGGTCAGCTCGGTCGGGCCGTCCAGGATGGTATCGATGACGACCGTGGTGCCGAGTGCGGCATCGACCATCGGCACCCGGATGGTGCAATGCAGATCGTCGCCGTCGCGAACGAAGACATCGTGCGGCTGCTCGACGATCTCCACATACAGATCGCCCGCATGCCCACCGCCGGGACCGACCTCGCCCTGCGCGGCCAGCCGCACTCGCATGCCATTGGCGACACCGGCCGGAATCGGCGCGGCGATCTCGCGACGCGCCCGCACCCGCCCGTCGCCGCCGCACTTGTGGCACGGATCGGGAATGGTCTCACCCGCGCCGCGACAGGTCGGACACGGACGTGAGGTCAGCACCTGACCGAGGAACGAACGCTGCACGGACTGGACCTCGCCCGCACCACCACAGGTCTCGCAGCGCACCGCCTTGGACTTGCCGTTGGTGCCCGCGCCGTGGCAGATATCGCAGAGGATGGCGGTATCGACGGTCAGGTGCTTGGTGACACCGACCGCGCATTCGGCCAGGCTGAGCCGGGTCCGCAGCAGCGAATCCGCGCCGGGTTGCACCCGGCCGCGCGGCTTGCGCGTCCCGCCGGAACCGCTCATACCGCCGAAGAAGGCCTCGAAGACATCGCCGAGCCCGCCGAAACCGGCGCCGGTGAAGCCCGCGCCGCCGCCAGCGGACTCCAACGGATCGCCGCCCATATCGACGACTCGCCGCTTCTCCGGATCCGACAGCACCTCGTAGGCGGTCGACACTTCCTTGAACCTGGCCTGCGCCGCCTCGTCGGGGTTGACGTCGGGGTGGAGCTCCCGCGCCAGCTTGCGGTAGGCGCGCTTGATCTCCTGGTCGGTCGCGTTCTTCGCAACGCCGAGCAGTCCGTAGTAGTCCCGTGCCACTTTGAGTTCTCTAGTCCTTGGTTTGCAACAGCATTAGTCGGATGCACTCAACTTTATCCGCCGGAGGAACGAGCGTATCAGCGACGGGTGCCCTCAGCGCTCCGCGAGCACCTCACCGATATAACGGGCAACGGCCGCGACCGATGCGATGGTCCCCGGATAGTCCATCCGGGTCGGACCCAGCACGCCCATACCGCCGAGCACCGCACCCGCAGCACCGTAGCCGGTCGACACGACCGAGGTTCCGCGCATCTGCTCGACCTGGGTCTCCTCACCGATGCGCACCGTGATGGTGCCCGGATGCTGGGCGGCCGCGAGCAGCTTCAGCACGATCACCTGCTCCTCCAGTGCCTCGAGCACATCACGCAGCGAACCGGGGAAGACGAAGTCGGCGGCATTGCGGGTCAGGTTGGCGGTGCCGCCGAGCACCAGCCGCTCTTCCGGATGCTCGACCAAGGTCTCGACGAGCACGGTCGAGACGCGCACCAGCACATCCTTCAGCCGCACCGGCGCCCGCTCGGGCAATTCGGCGACGGCCGCGGAGGCGTCGGACAGGCGCTTGCCGTCCATCGCACCACCGAGCATGCCGCGCAGCGCGGCCAGGTCCTGATCATCAACGAGTGCGCCGAGTTCCACCAGACGCTGGTCGACGCGACCGGTGTCGGTGATCACGACCAGTAGCAACCGCGCCGGATTCAGCGCGACCACCTCGATGTGGCGGACCGTGGACGCCGACACCGTCGGATACTGGACGACCGCGACCTGACGGGTGAGCTGAGCAAGCAGCCGGACACCGCGGCGCAGCACGTCGTCGAGATCGACGCCGGACTCCAGGAATTCCATGATCGCCCGGCGCTCGGCCGGCGAGAGCGGCTTCACTTCGGAGATGCGGTCGACGAACTGCCGGTAGCCCTTGTCGGTCGGAATGCGACCGGAACTGGTGTGCGGCTGGGTGATGTAGCCCTCGGCCTCCAGCACCGCCATATCGTTGCGAACCGTCGCGCTGGATACTCCGAGGTTGTGCCGCTCCACCAGGGTCTTCGACCCGATCGGCTCCTTGGTCGCGACATAGTCCGCGACGATCGCACGCAGGACCTCGAAGCGCCGATCCTCGGTGCTCGACATGGGCCCCACCTCCTCGCTCGTCCTCGGGTACGTCGTAACGGTCACGTGCGCACCGTCCGCATCGACCCGAATTCGATGCAGGCTACTAGGTACGTCTATTTATCAAGTCTAATTGCCTATTCGACAATTGCCCGTTCGCACACCATGGACGCTTGTGATCCAGATCCCTCGGGACCGACTGACGTTGCGCCCGAGCGAGATCCGACTGCTAACCTCACCGCGCAGCCAGTGTGACAGGGGGATTCGAAAGCCGTGAACAAACCGGACTATCCGCAAATCCTCGCGCCCGCCCTCGGCGGTCCGGCGACTCCACCGATCGGCTTCCGCCCCTTCGGGTTGCCGCCGAAAGCGCCGGACTACCGCGTGCTGCAGCCTGCCGACTATGTGCTGCGCGACGGCTCGCTCCCCCAGACCCCGATGCCGCCCTACCGAGGCACCCTCCTGCCGTTCAATTTCATCCTGGCGCACGGCGTCGACGAGAACGATCCGATGCCCCGCTTCCAGCCGGAGCCCGCGGAGACCGGAATCGCGTTGGTGGCGTCCTGCATGCCGAGGGTCTTGGCGCATCTGTTCACCCGCCCGGAAGTCGTGCTCAACGGCCAGCACCTGCCGCAGAAGGTTGGTTGGGGCACCACCTTCATCCCGGCCGAACCGGGCCTACACCATCTGCGCGTCGGACCACCACCATGGCGAGCGCCCTGGTCCCGCTTCGGCAGCCACCCCATGCCCGCCGACATCATGGTGCCGGTCACCGCAGGCCACCAGACCCGCGTCTACTCCCGGGCCTCCATGGCCGTCAGCACTCCGGGCCGACTCGGACCACAACCACAGCGCTGGATCCCTGGCATCATCGGCTGGCTGTTGTTCACCTCGATAGCGATCCTGGCCATGGTGCTCGGCGCTTACCAAGTGCTCACCTACTAGGCCCGGCGATCGGGCCCTGTTATCGACCGGCGGCGGCTTCCACTACGGCGGCGACCTCGGTGGGGCGGGAGACCAGGGAGGCGTGGGAGGCGTCGATTTCGCTGGTGTGGGCACCCATGCGGTTTGCCATGAAGCGTTGGGAGACAGGGGGGATTATGCGGTCGTTGGCTGAGACGAGGTACCAGCTGGGGGTTGCGGACCAGGAGGGAGCGCCGGAGGGTTCGATGTTGGCGGACACCGCCAGGGAGCGTTGGTGGGCGAGCATGTCGGCGGCTACTTCTGGGGATACGTCTTGGGCGAAGACGGAGTTGAAGTAGGCAGGGGCTACGTAGCCGTCGACGTTCTTGCCTGCCAAGCCATTTGGATCGTCGACGACGCGCACCTGGAGCGCCGGAGGCAGTAATTGGCTGCCGGGGAAGCTGATCGGGTTGAGTTCGAGGAGACCGGTTTCGCCCTGCACTGGGGCGAAGGCCGCAATGTAGACCAGCGCTTGGACTTTCGGGTCGTGGACATTGGTGATGACGAAGCCGCCGTACGAATGGCCCACCAGGACAACAGGTCCGGCGATGGTGTCCAGGGTTCGCTGGATGGCCGCGGCGTCGAAGGCGGGGCCGCGCAGCGGGTTGTCGGGAACAACCACTTGATAACCGCGGTCGCGCAGCGTCGCGGCTACGCCGTTCCAACTCGTGGTGTCGGCGAAGGCGCCGTGCACGAGCACGATCGTCGGGACGGGTTCGGCAGTCGCGGGGGCGACCGCGAGGACGGGCGTGAAAGCCAAGGTGAGCGCCGCGATGCAGGCGCGGAGACTACGGGTGATTTTCATCGGAGTCCTGCCTGTCGTCGTTGATGCTGTCGGCTCATGATGTTGTCACCTTTTGCCGAGCCCCGACAGGCAGACGGACTGATCAGTCGGTTACGGCGCTCTGCGTGAGCACCGACCATCGCGCATCAACCCGCCCGAATTGGTGCACGACGACGCGGAGCCCGGAGCGGTTGTGGCGCTGACTCCGCGCTGTCGCAAAGGCTCGAGCACCTCGCATAGCCGACGACTATCTCGCACACAGTAGATATGTCCGAGATAGTGACGGCGTGCGCGGGAGCGCAACCCGGGGGCGGATGCCACCCCGAGGCGGCACGGAGTGCGGGCGGACGAGCCCGCTGCTAGAGCTCGGACGCGGTTCTTGCCATCTTGCCCGCCAGTGCGTCGAGGCCGAGCATGGCGAGTAAGGACTCGCAATCCGCTGCGTTCTCGGCGTGGCTGGCGACCGTCCTGGCGGCTATCGCGCACTGTCTCGCGTTTTCGGCCTTCTCGGCGGCGCGCGCCTCGGCGAACTCGCTCTGCTCAGGGATCAGGGTGATGTGTCGTGCCGATGGCATAAGACTCCTTGGGTTGGTCCGAAGCCTACGCGTCTTTACCGATCTGTGATAGCGCAACGGCCGGTATGCATGAACCCGGCCGTGAAGTGGGGGTAAGTCACAATGCCGCTATGCCGGTGCCTGCGTGCCGTTTTCGCAGGTATCCAGCAACTCGACGATGACCTTGTCGCCGCGCCGTGTGGGTGATCGAGACGGCGACGAAATGCCCGAGCGGAGTCAGGTCAGGAGGTCTCGAACGACACCGTCGGCGAGTAGGCGGCCGCGGTCGGTGAGGATCAGATGGTCGCCGGAGCGAACTGCCAGACCGTCGGCGATGATTCGGGTTGCGGCGGCTGATTCCTTCGGGGCCAGCTCCTCCAGCGGCAGACCGGTGCGCAAGCGAACGGTGAGCATGACGCGTTCGGTGTGTTGTTCGTCGGCAGTGAGCATTTCCCAGCCTGCCGCGGGAAAACCACCGCGCGCGACGGTATCGGCATAGCGCGCAGGGTGTTTGACGTTCCACCACCGCACGCCGCCGACGTGGCTGTGCGCGCCGGGCCCCGCGCCGAGCCAGTCGCCGCCGTCCCAGTACCCGAGGTTGTGCCGACAGCGCGCGGAATCGCCTGCGGCCCAATTGGATACCTCGTACCAAGTCAGGCCTGCCGCATCGAGACGAGAGTCGATGCGCTCATAGCGGGCAGCGAGCACATCGTCATCGGGAGCGGGCAGTTCGCCGCGACGCACGCGACGGGCCAGTGCGGTGCCGTCCTCGACGATGAGCGAGTAGGCCGAGACGTGGTCGACACCCGCGCTCAGCACCGCGTCCAGGCTCGCGTCCAGATCGCTGTCGCGTTCGCCCGGCGTGCCGTAGATCAGGTCGAGGTTCACATGGTCGAATCCGGCAGCGCGAGCCTCTTTCGCCGCGGCGACGGCTCGGCCCGGCGTGTGGGTGCGGTCCAGCACCTTCAGCACATGCTGGGCCGCGGATTGCATGCCCAGCGACACCCGAGTGAATCCGGCCGCGCGGATACGTTCGAAGAACTCCGGTGCGGTCGACTCCGGATTGGATTCGGTGGTCACCTCGGCATCGGCGGCGAGGGCGAAGTTCGCACGCACCGAGTCCAGCACGTCCGCCAAGCCGTCACCGCCGAGCAGTGACGGCGTGCCACCGCCGACGAAGATCGTCGCCACCTCGGGCGTGGCGGTCGGCAGCGCAGCGAACCGTTCGGCCGCCGTGGCCAACTCACCGCGCAGCGCCTCTAGCCAGGACTGCGGCGACGCCGAGGTGCCCAGCTCGCCAGCGGTATAGGTGTTGAAATCGCAATATCCGCAGCGTGTGGCACAGAACGGAACGTGGATGTAGATCCCGAACGGCCCGCCGCCGAAGTCGCGCAACACCAGGGCGGGCGTCTCGGCTTCGATCGGGGCGGCGGCGGAACTCACCCCTCCAGTTTGACCGCCGCTCCCCTGGGCCGTTGCGGGCGGGTTCAGTCGGCGACCACGGTGTTCTGATTCGCGGTGAGCAGCCAGCGTCCGTCCTCCTTGGCCATGACGTACATCGGCGAGCCCTGACCGGACAGCTGGCCCGCGCCGTCGAAGTACCGCTGGACCACCTTGACCGCGGCCACGTCCGGACGGATGAACAGCACATGCTCGACCTCGTAGGTCGCGGTACCGTCCCGCATCGCACCCGGCAGCACCTGAGCGGTGACCTCACCGATGGCCGCGCGGCCGAACAGTCGCTTGCCGCCTCCGGTCGTCCAGATGGCGTCCTCGCGGAACACACCGACGAATTCGTCGACGAGCTCGTTCTGCTGGGAATGTTGAATGGTGGCGACGACCTCGCGGATGGCGTCCAGATCGGTATCGGTACTCATGCCACCGAGCTTGCTACCTCGACCTAACTCGAGGTCAATCCGAGTGACTCGCTTCACTGGCGATGATCCTGACGAATCATGCGACGCATTGCGACCGCTAACTATGACAGCCATCACAATCGGCCCGCATAGTCCAGGGAATTTCCCTCGATTTCGCGGGAAATATGGCCGCGCGGTCGGAAGGGCCACCCTGACGTGGCACAATAGGCCGCATGCGCGGATCTGGAGTACGACTTGTGGCACGTCGCCACGTCGACTACAAGCGCGTCTGTAGCGCCTGCTGTCTGCCCGGTTCTCTTCGGTAGCTCAGCGGCGCGCATTCCCGGGTTTGCCCGGTGATTCCCCGATTTCGACGGACATCGGCCCGCTGACACCGCAGGCGTGAGTCAGCACGGCGTCTACCCACCCCGCTGGCTCCGCCAGCTACCACCCCCTAGACGCCTTCAGCACGGATGTACCCTCACCCAGCAGGAGCGACCCCCATGACGTCGAGCACCGACGCCGGTCCCACGGATCAGCCCGGTTCCGGGCCCCACGCGCGCCCGCAGCGCCCGGCCTCCGAACGACGGGTCCGCCCGGACCGTCCCCGGACCGAGGCAGCGGCGGGTCCGCGGGTCCGCACCGGTAAGCCGGTGCGCCGCAAGGCCGAGGGCCAGTGGGCGCTCGGCTACCGCGAGCCGCTGAACCCGAACGAGCAGTCCAAGAAGGACGACAACCCGCTCAATGTCCGGGCTCGGATCGAGAACATCTATTCCAAGCAGGGCTTCGACAGCATCGACAAGGGCGATCTGCGCGGCCGGTTCCGCTGGTGGGGTCTCTATACCCAGCGCGAGCAGGGCTACGACGGCACCTGGACCGGTGACGAGAACATCGACATTCTCGAGGCCAGGTACTTCATGATGCGCATCCGTTGCGATGGCGGCGCATTGAATGTCGCGCAGCTGAAGACCCTCGGCGGGATCTCCACGGAATTCGCCCGCGACACCGCCGACCTGTCCGACCGCGAGAACGTCCAGTACCACTGGATCGAGGTGGAGAACGTCCCCGAGATCTGGAAGCGGATCGAAGGCGTCGGCCTGAAGACCACCGAGGCGTGCGGCGACTGCCCGCGCGTGGTGCTCGGCTCGCCGCTGGCCGGTGAATCACTCACCGAGATCATCGATCCGACGCCCGCGATCGACGAGATCGTGCGCCGCTACATCGGCAAGAAGGAGTACTCCAACCTGCCGCGCAAGTTCAAGACCGCGATCTCGGGCCAGCAGGATGTGGTGCACGAGATCAATGATGTCGCGTTCGTCGGGGTGAATCATCCCGAACACGGCCCGGGTCTTGATCTGTGGGTCGGCGGCGGTCTGTCGACGAATCCGATGCTGGCCCAGCGCGTCGGCGTGTGGGTGCCGCTGGACGAGGTTCCCGATGTGTGGGAGGCCGTCGTCTCGCTGTTCCGCGATTACGGCTACCGCCGCCTGCGCACCAAGGCCAGGCTGAAGTTCCTCATCAAGGACTGGGGCATCGAGAAGTTCCGTCAGGTGCTCGAGGACGAGTACCTGAAGCGCAAGCTGATCGACGGTCCCGCGCCGGAGCAGCCGAAGAAGCCGATCGACCACGTCGGCGTGCAGAAGCTGCGCAACGGGCTCAACGCGGTCGGCTTCTCTCCCATCGCGGGCCGGGTTTCGGGCACGGTCCTGACCAAGGTCGCCGAGGCGGCGGAGAAGTACGGCTCGGACCGGATCCGGTTCACCCCGTACCAGAAGCTGATCGTGCTCGATATCGCCGACGACAAGGTCGACGCGCTGATCGACGAGCTGGAACCCCTTGGCCTGCAGGCACGTCCGTCGCTGTGGCGCCGGAACCTGATGGCCTGCTCCGGAATCGAATTCTGCAAGCTCTCCTTCGCCGAGACCCGCAAGCGTTCCCAGGCGCTGGTGCCGGAGTTGGAGGAGCGGCTCGCGGATCTCAATGCGCAGCTGGACGTTCCGGTGACCATCAACATCAACGGCTGCCCGAACTCCTGCGCGCGTGCGCAGGTCGCCGATATCGGCTTCAAGGGTCAGCTGATCGATGACGGCGCCGGGAATCATGTCGAGGGTTTCCAGGTTCATCTCGGTGGCAGCCTCGGCTTCGACAGCGCCTTCGGTCGCAAATTGCGTCAGCACAAGGTGACCACCAACGAGCTCGGTGACTACATCGAACGGGTGGTGCGCAACTTCATCAAGCACCGCGAGGACGGCGAACGGTTCGCTCAGTGGGCGGTTCGTGCCGACGAGGCCGACCTTCGGTAAATGGGAGAACTAGCGTGACAACGGATCAAGTAACGGCGGACCTGCCCGTGAAGCTGTCGGAAGACGAATTGCGGGCGATCGCCGAAAAGGGCGCGGCCGAACTCGGTGCCGACGCCACGGCACTGGATTTGCTGCGGTGGACCGAGGACGTCTTCGGCACCGGCTACATCGTCGCCTCGAATATGCAGGACGGCGTGCTGGTTCACCTTGCCGCCCAAGTGCATTCGGGTGTGGACGTGCTGTTCCTGGATACCGGCTACCACTTCGCCGAGACCATCGGCACCCGGGATGCGGTGGAGGCCGTATACGGCGTGAATGTGATCAATGTGCGGCCGGAAAGCACTGTGGCCGAACAGGATCAGCTGCTCGGCAAGGATTTGTTCGCGCGCGACGCCGGTGAATGCTGCCGGTTGCGCAAGGTTGTGCCGCTGAAGCGCTCGCTCGGCGGTTACAACGCCTGGGTCACCGGCATCCGCCGCGTGGAGGCCCCGACCCGGGCCAACGCCCCGCTCATCTCGTTCGACGAGGCGTTCGGACTGGTGAAGATCAACCCGATCGCCGCCTGGTCCGACGACGAG